>JAUPKI010000083.1 GCA_030837545.1 Thermodesulfobacteriota bacterium
AAGTCAAGACTTCGGGTTTTCCGTCATTCCGGCGAAAGCCGGAATCCAGTAAAATCACATAGTTGACATCGCTCTGGACCCCGGTTTTCACCGGGGTGACGACTTTTTACGAATGCATCAAACTTGAAACTGGAAAATTAGGACTGGTTACGGGTCGGAGATGCCGCTTCAGCGGGGATGCTGCTTGGAACGAAGCGGAAACCCCGCTGAAGGCGGAAAAAGCTGGAAATTGGAAACTGGAAATTTGGAAAGACGATCATGCCCCCTTGAACGTTCCCTTTCGTTTCTGCATATAGGCCGCTACGGCCTCCATGAGATCCTGAGACGGGACGATCATGCTGGATCGGGCCGCATTGTATGCCAGGGATTCTTCCAGGCTGGCCTCTTCGTCAAAGCAAAGGACCTCCTTGGCGCCCTGGACCGCCAGCGGTGGATTTCCTGCAATCTCTTCGGCCATCTCTTTCCCCTTGATTTCAAGGGTGTCTCTGTCGGGAAAGACATCATTGACCAGTTGAATTGCCTGTGCGCGGCGGGCGTCGAAACGGTGCCCCCGGAAGGCGATCTCTCGGGCATGACCCTTGCCCACCACCCTGGGGAGGCGCTGCAACCCCCCCACATCGGTGATGAAGCCGAGCTTGGCCTCTGGAAAGGCAAACAGGGTGTCCTGGGTGCAGAGCCGGATGTCGCAGCAGAGGACCAGTTCCAGCCCAGCTCCAAGGCAGTGGCCATGGATCAGGGCGATGGTGGGGATGGACAACCGTTCCAGGCGGGTGTGGATATCCTGGATCCTCCTGACCTCTTTGAAAAACCAGACCTTTTGCGCTGCATCCGGGACCTGACCCACCACGGAAAAGAGTTCGTTTTCAGGGCTCAGATCGAGGCCGGCGCAGAACGATTTTCCCGCGCCCACGAGAAGAACGACCCGTACCTCCCTGTCTTGCTCCGCCTGTTCGATAGCCCTGTCCAGGGCATTCCAAACGATCGGATTCAATGCGTTTCGCTTCTCGGCCCGGTTCAGGGTAATGAATCCAATGAATTCCTCTCGATGATAAGTGACCAGATTCCCTGCTTCAGTTGGTGCCATGTAATCCTCCCCTGAAAATGAAAATTGAGAATTAAAATTGATGGTCTCGTAAAAAGTCACGAAACGCCATTCCCCGTCATTCCAGCGAAACTTGTCCCGGACCCCGATCCGGGAGCTGGAATCCATTACCGTGCCGAAGAAAGCAGTCACCCAGATTTATTGAGAAGATACATTTGAACCTCCCAACCCCGAACGACTCTAATTATTATACCGACTTGATGTCAATATGCAAGACGCCCGTTTTGGTTTGTCAATTGTTAAAAAAGCCAAACTTGCGGGTCATCGACAGACACACCGCCTATCCAATGACTATTTCACTTTGGTTTCTGTGCCTTTATGTCCACAAATATGATCGTAACCGGTTCTCACCTTTTCCGACGCTAACCCAACCTTCAGTGAGCTCCCTGGCAAGGAGCACCCCGGGATTCAGATACAGCTCTCACAGTCGGAATTATTTAGTGCCTGAACGAAAACCCCCCTAAACCCCCCTTTAACCCAAAGGGGGACTATAAAAGAATTTTGCCGGTTTCCGTTCAGGCACTATTTATATGAAAAGCTATATCGGGAGAAGAAGCCGAGGATTTCCATCGGCAAAATGGCCAAGATCCACAGACATCTCGTTGAGGCTTGACGAATCGCTATTCTTTGTGAATAACTCCACAGTCCAAAGTTCTAAAGAAACCACCTAACAACCGCATCAACTCGGGGCGTTGGCCTTGAAATATGAAAATATGAAAGTGTTGCCAAACTGCACACAATGTGATAATCTATAAAACAAATGAAAAGCATAAACTGGAACACAGAAAAGAGCATGATTCTCAAGGCGTCACGGGGCATCTGTTTTGAGGATGTGGTTTTCTACATTGAAAGGGGTGACATACTTGACGATTATCTGCATCCAAACCAGCAGGAATACCCCGAACAGCGAATCATGGTCATCGCTTTTAAAAATTATGCCTATCTTGTACCTTATGTTGAGAATGAGGAACAATTATTTCTGAAAACCATAATCCCAAGCAGGAAGGCAACACAACGATATCTTGGAGAAAAAATATGAAGACTAAATTAGCAAAAGAAGAAAAGGGAATACTCGACAGCTTCGAGAAAGGTGAATGGATCCCCGTTGCGAACCTTGCGAAAAGAAAGAAGGAGTTGGTTGCGTATGCCCGCAATACCTTGCGAAAGGACAAGAGGCTGAATATACGAATTTCTGAAAGAGACCTCATTGAGCTTCAGAGAAAAGCGGTTAAGGAAGGTCTGCCCTATCAGACTTATGTATCAAGCATCATCCACAAATTTATCAATGGAGCTCTGGTCGAAGTTGGAAAATAAATCGGCCAACCAGGCAATCCTGCGGATTCGCTACGTTCACCGCTGATTTTTGAAAACGTGGCCGCTGTTAGGTTGTTAGGTTTAGGGAGTTGCCCCCCGGGTTAATCTTGTGTGTGATGCCGAGGGAATCTCTATTTGAAACTGCAAGGCCGGAAAATTTGGCTATTCAATGACTCGAAAACGATGATTCGGGGCCTCCTGTTCCCAAAAAAGGCGGCAGGCTCAGGGGCGAATTGAGAGAGGGTGATTCAAGTGGCAACAATAAGCGACGTGGTGAAAAAATGCAAAACGGCTCTTGAAAGCCATTATGGTTCTCGACTTAAGGGTCTGATTCTGTATGGGTCTGTGCACGCAATCAGGCTGATTCCATGAGCGACATTGATCTGTTTGTTTTGTTAGGAAAACCCTTGGACTATTTTTCGGAACTCCGTCAAGTGATAGATGTGTTGTATCCCATCCAATTGGATTCAGAGCAGCTTATCTCTGCCAAACCAGTTTCTCAGGATGAATTCGAGCCCGGAACGATTCAACTCTATCGAAATGCAAAACGGGAAGGGATCCGGGTATGACGCCAGAACGCGAGCAGGAAATCGCCGCCAATCTTGAACGAGCAGAGCAATCCATCCAAGCGGCCAAAGACCTGGCCGCCGGAGGCTACCACGATTTTGCAGCATCGCGTGCGTATTATGCCTTTCACACGATGTTAGCCTCCGAGGCGGTCTTGGCTCGTGACTGGGACCAGCCTGAGGAGGATGCGGCATGGGTAGATTTGTAAAGGGCGATGTCGTTGTCGCGCCGTTTCCCTTCAGGAATAGTCACAAAGGGTGGCTGGAGGAGGGCCTGAGAGCTGGGGAAAAAGCCCGGGCTGAGGAATGGACGGACAGCATAGTGGTGAGGAGTGAGCCCTTTGTTGAGGGAGTGAAAGGACTTATTGAGTTTCGGGCCAAAGGGAGAAGAGTCATAGAGGCCGGCGAGGGTTATCAGGTCCGGGAGGGATCTGCTCCCTATAACGCCCTTTTCGGGGGCGAAAAAGAGGATATAGCCTCCGAAAACAGCTATCTGTGGAACGTTAACCCACAAAAATCAACTACATATCTTGGCCCGACCTCAGGGTAACGCCCTTGATCGTGTCGCTGCCCACTCCCGCGTTCACGACGTTGACGTTCAGCTTGAAGTCCGCAGTCAGGCTCGCCTGAACGAGGTCGGTCAGTTTCTTCCCCGGTTCGCTGGCGCT
>JAUPKI010000084.1 GCA_030837545.1 Thermodesulfobacteriota bacterium
ACCGTCGGATACGTCTCGCCTTTCCCTCAGAAAACTCGGGGACAATGGGTCTTCCCTGAAACTGAATTTGACCCCGGGTCGGATGATAGAGACCGGCAAAGCAATTGAACAGGGTCGTCTTTCCGGCGCCGTTGGGACCGATGATCCCGACAATCTGTCCTGTTTCGGCCTCGAGACTGATCTCTTTGAGGGCAGAGAGCCCGCCGAAGGATTTGGACAGTCGTGTCACCCTGAGGACCGGATTCATATCTTGAGACGCTCCTTCGCCAACCAGGCCTTCCTGGCCTGGGCCCGCTCAAAAGGAATGAGGCCTTCGGGCCGCCAACGCATCATGAGGACCAGGACCAACCCGTAGATGAGATACCGGGCGCTGAACAGGCCCTGCGGGAGGACCGCCCGCAGCACCTCGGACAGAGGGATCAGGATCAGCGCTCCCAGCATGGTCCCGGCAATGCTCCCCATCCCCCCGAAGACGATGAGGCAGAGGATCAGGATCGATTCCCAGAACTTGAACATGTCGGGATGAATAAATTTGAACCATTTTGCATAGAAGGCGCCAGCCATGGCGCCGATGGAGGCGCTAATGGCAAAGGCCGTGACCTTGTACCTGATTAGATTGACGCCGGAGCACTGAGCGGCGATCTCATCTTCCCGTATGGCAAACCATGCGCGCCCAACGCGGGAGTCCTGGAGTCGTGTCACGACGACCAGGACGATCAGGAGCAGAATCAGAATGAGATAGAAGAACTCCCAGTCACGGGTCAGAGGATGGCCGAAGATGGAGGGGGGAGATATGCCGGGAAGACCCATGGGCCCTCGGGTGAGCCAGAGTTCGTTACGGATGACCAGCACCACTAATTCGGAGAACCCGAAGGTGACGATGGCAAAATAATCTCCTGTCAGACGCAGGGTCGGAGCGCCCAGGAGGGTCCCCCAGAGCGCCCCGTTGAGCGCTGCCAGCGGGAGGATCAGCCACATGCTCATGTTATAGTGGATGGCCAGGAGCCCGGAGGTGTAGGCCCCGATCCCGTAAAAGCCCACGTACCCCAGATCCAGGAGCCCGGTGAATCCTGGAACGATGTTCAGGCCCAATGCCAGGATCATGTAGAGGACTGCTGTAGTCAATATCCTAAGAACGTAGTTAGTGGAGCCGCCCATGGGGAGCCAGGGGAGGAGGATGGCCAGTAGACCCAGGCCCAGGAAGAAAAGGCGGGGATGTTTTCCTAATCGTTCTAAATCCATTACGCCTTCTCCCCGATCTGTCTGCCGATAAGGCCGGCGGGTTTAAAGAGGATGACCGCTATCATGACCGCGTAAGAGATGCCGTCGCGATATTCCGATGAAATGTACCCGGCCCCGATCACCTCGGCGATTCCCAGTACGCCCCCTCCCAACATGGCGCCGGGAACGCTCCCGATCCCCCCTAAAACAGCAGCGGCAAAGGCCTTGATGCCGGCAATGTAGCCCATGGTGGGGAAGATGGCGTTGTAATAGAGGCCTACCAGTATCCCGGCCATGCCGCCCATGGCCGATCCCACGGCAAAGGTAAAGGAGATCACCCGGTTGACGCCGATCCCCATGAGGGCCGAGGTGGTCTTGTCCTGGGACACCGCCCGCATGGCCGTTCCGATTCGGGTCCTGTGGATAACGAGATGAAGGATGGCCATGCTCACAATGGTGATAACCAGCATAAAGATCTGAAGCCACGATAAGGTGACATCGCCCACATTCCATGCCGTTTTGGAAAAAATCTCGGGTAGAACGTCGCGCGGATAAGATTTGATCTGGGATCCCCAGATCATCATGGCCAGGTTCTGGAGGAATATGGACATCCCGATGGCCGTGATGAGGGCGGCCAGCCGCGGGGCCTTTCGCAGGGGGCGGTAGGCGATGAAATCGAGGATAATGCCGAAACCGGAACAGATCAGGATGGTGAGGATGAATGCGGCAAGAAAGGGGAGACCGAGGACTGTTACCATGCTATAGGCCAGAAAGGCGCCCAACATGTAGATCTCGCCATGGGCGAAGTTGATCAACTGGATAACCCCGTAGACCATGGTGTACCCCACGGCGATGAGGGCGTACACCCCGCCCAGGGTAATGCCGTTTACCAACTGCTGGAGAAAAAGACTCGACTGATCGAGAAGACTGTTCACGGGTTCAGAGGTTCAAAGGTTCCAGGTTCAAAGGTTCAAGGGTTCAAGGGTTGGGAGGTTCATGGGGTTAGGGCTCAGGAACCGGTTCATTGATCCGATTTCCTTCTATTGCCACCATTTTCCACATAGTTAACTCTGAACGTTGAACCTTGAACCTCTGAACCTATTTTCACGGATCACTGCAACTGCTTTTCCGCGCTGACCCATTTGCCGTCTTTGATCTCCTTGACAAATGCGTCTTTGAGGCAGTCGCCGTTTTTGTCAAAATAGGTATTGCCGGCCACACCCTTGTAGGCCTTCTCCTTTGAATCGATGGAGGCCAGGTAATCCCGAATCTTGACCCTGTCCGGACCTGCCGCTGCAATGGCCTGGGCTGCGATGCCCACGCCGTCGTAGGCATTGGCGGCAAACCAATTGGGCTCCTTTCCATATTTCGCCTTGTAGGCCTTGATAAATCCGGCGGCCTGGGGACCGGCCTTGTCCGGGAGAAAAGGCGTTGTCACAAAGAGACCTTCTGCGTCCGGGTTCTTCAACATCAGGTCGTCATCCAGCCCGTCCGCCCCGAAAAAGGCCACGATTTTCATGCCCAGGCCCCTGGCCTGCGACACAATCAGCGTTGCCTGAGGGGCATACCCGGGGATAAAGACGGCATCCGGCTTCATCATCTTGAACTTGGTGAGCTGGGGCTTGAAATCCGTGGTATCCGATGTATAGGCCTCTGTGCCCAGGACCTTGATGCCCAACTCCTTGGCCTCTTTCATGAATGCCAGCATCAGTCCCATGGAATAGTCATTAACCTCATAAAAGACCGCCACTTTTTGGAATCCTCTCGCCAGCTTTGCGTATTTGGCCAAAAAGAGCCCCTGAAAATCATCCTTGTAGACATTCCGGAAGTAGAAGGGACTCATCTTGCCGATGCTGACGTTGGTGGAGGCAGGGGATATGGCAGGGAGTTTGGCATCCCGGTATATGGGAAGGGCGGCCAGGGTGGCGGAGCTGCACAGATGTCCGATGACGATGGGGACCTTTGGATCATTGGCCAGTTTGGTGGCGACGGTGGCCGCCTCCTTGGGATCGCACAGTTCATCCTCCAATACGATCTCTACCCTGGTTCCGTTGATGCCCCCCGCGGCATTGATCTCTTCGCCCTTGAGGATCGCTGCATTTTTAATCCCCTCGCCGAATGAGGCCAACTGGCCGGTAAAGGCCGCCGCTACAGGGATCTTGATGGAATCCGCCCACGCGGCCCCGGTCAACAGGCACCAGGCAATCAAAAAACACGCGATTCTTTTCATAGGAGCCTCCTCCAGGATTTTAATTGACGATTGAAAAATGGCGCTGAGGTGTGAAGTGGGAAGTGGGGAGTGGGGAGTTGAAAATGAAACTTCCTTTTTCAACTTCAGGCACTCCAGCCTCGTAACTCCAAACTCTTACGCCTTTCTTTTGCGCACTTTGTCCTTTATCCGGTTGATATGGCCTCGGCCCATCCCCTTGACCTCGCAGCCCAGCTCGAAATACCGTTCGATTTTGGCATCGTCCAGGATCCCGAAGCAATCCACCACCGCCAGGGGGCCGCCAGCCATTCGGACGACCTCGTCCGGATCGAGCTCCAGATAGGGCCGGTGTCGGACCGCCAAAACGACCGCATCGGACCCCTTCAGGGCCGATTCCAGGTCCGGGATCATGACAAAATCGGTCAGGTGTTCCTGGTTGCGGAAAAACCGCGACCAACTGGCCCCCACCGCCGGGTAGGAATCCTGCTTTTCCAGTTCCCACCAGTGTTGAACATAGGGGTCATGGGCCCTGACATCGGCCCCCATTTCCGTCAGCTTTCGAACCACGATCTCGGAGCCGCTGTAACGGGTGTCCCCCACATCCTCCCGGTAGGAGACCCCGAGGAGGGCGATCTGGGAGGCGGCCACGATGCGTCCCATATTTCTCAAGGCGTCGCGCACCAACTGGGCCGCATGGAGGGCCCGAGTGTCGTTGATGTTGATGGCCTCAGGGGTGATCCTGAATATGTCGTTCTCAAATCCCATCAGGTGCTTGTAGGCCCAGATCCCCAACCCCCCGTCCTTGGGGAGACAATACCCGCCGATCCCGGGGCCCGGAAAAAGTATATTGCTGTGGGTAGGACGGACCTTGATGGCCTCGATCACCTTGACAATATCCACCCCGTTGGTCTCGGCAAAGAGGCTCCACTCGTTGAGAAAGGCCAGTATGGTGGCCCGGTAGCTGTTCTCTACGATCTTGCAGGTCTCGCTCTCAATGGGCCGGTCCAGCACGGTCAGGGGGAATTTGTCCACATTGAGGACATCGGAGAGAAATCGGGTTACCCGTTCTCTGCTCTCCGGGTTGATCCCACTGCACACCCGCCAGAAATCCCTCACTGACCGCACATATTCCCTGCCGGGCATGACCCTCTCGAAGCTGTGGGCCAGCACGGGTTCGTCCTCGATCCCCCGGGTCTTGAAACCTTTCTTGATAAGGGGGTAGGCCACATATTCAGTGGTTCCCGGAGGGACAGTGGTTTCGATGAGGACCAGACAATGAGGAGAGATCTGTTTCCCGATAATCTTGAAGCTTTCCTCGAGGGCGCCGATCTCTGCATGGCCCTTCCTGAGATTGCCTAATTCTTCCTTGAGGAAATCGCACTGGACATCCACGATGAGGACGTCCGCCAATTTGAGGGCATCGTAGATAAAGGTGGCGATAAGGGTCTTCTTCTGGGTGACGCACCGCTCGATCAGCGGGGCCACTTCAGGATCCTCCGCCTTTACCGGGGAGATGCCGCGATTAAAGAGGGGGATCTTCCAGAAGCTTCTGGAGCTTGGTCGCTGCATGCCGATGACGAATTTGTTGGGTTTCCCGGTCTCCCTGTTCACCGAATCGGCCACAACGCCGGCCATGACCGCGCCCACGAACCCAAGGCCCATGACCACCACGATCTCGAACCCCTCATCGCGCCGTGCCTGCACGATATCTTTCAGCCTACCGTATTCCAGCGTATAGTCTTCTTCCTGCGGCAGATCGAATCGCTCCCCATCCGGGCTGACAGAATATTCCATAGAAACGGGCCACCTCCTGTTGGCGCTATTCGCTATCTGTTAGTCGCTCGGTAACAGATAACGAAGCATCTATAAACGACCTCAAATGACGTGTGGGCATGGTTCCGCTGACAAGCGGGCTTGCCTGACGATTAGTCGGCCTCTCTGACCAGCCGAAAACCGGTGGTTTGATATCTGTTGGCGGGATGACTGAAATTTCTGTTGGCACATCGGCATCTCTGCCAGGTACCGTACCAGCTTCCGCCTCTTCGCACCCTTTCAGATCCTGATCGGGGTCCTTGCGGGTCCACGGTCGAGTCTTTATCGTATGGGCCATACCAGTCCTGGCACCATTCCCAGACATTTCCTGGCATGTCATAGAGACCCCAAGCGTTCGGCGCGTAACTCTTGCCAGGCGCAGGCTGGTCTGTGGGGAGACCCTTCGATTGCACCGATTTCACGCAATCGGGGGTTTTCAGGGTGTTGTTGGCATACATGGCCTTGCTGCAATCGATGGCGTCCCCCCAGCCATAGACCGAGGCGTGCCCCCCCCTGCACGCATATTCCCATTCCGCCTCTGTGGGGAGGCGGTAGACGCCCTCATTGCGGGCATTCAATTTCTCTAAAAACTCCATACAGTCATCCCACGAAACGCTTGCCGCCGGCATATCGTCCGCTTCCTTCTTTTTGAAGAATAAGGGGCTTCCCATGATGGCCCGCCACTGCTTTACGGTCACTTCAGTCGTCTGCATATAAAAAGGCCTGCTGATGGTCGCCTTGTGTTCTACCTCATTGCTTCTTCGGCCCTGTTCATCTGCCGGGCTTCCCATGGTGAAGGACCCTGCCGGTATCAGCACAAAGGTCATGTCCAGGGAATTGGCAATGCGTTTCTCTAATGCAGAAAAGATCGGAAGAGCGTC
>JAUPKI010000085.1 GCA_030837545.1 Thermodesulfobacteriota bacterium
GCAGGAAGTCTGAGCCCGGCGCCTGCTCCGGTGAGTTTCTCAATAAAAGGAGGAGAGAAGGCGGCAAAAGAGGCGGGTTTGCGTCTTGATGAGTGACTTATTTAATTATTTAAGGACGTCCCCCACGCGCACTCGTAGCTTTGCACTCGGGCTTCCTTCAGACGGTGCCTCGCGGCAGCGCCCTTGCCGTCGGCTAATACTTTTGTTAAGATGTTCAACATCTTAACAGGATTCACGTATAGGGGACTTTCACCCCATAAGTTCACGCCCATGCCGGGCGTACACAAAGTGCTGCTCCTGACCGGGATTCCGCTTCGCTTCATCCCGGCAGGAGAGCATGTCGTTAGCCCACCAAACAGAATTTATTTAACCCGGGTAATATTGATGTTGACAGGATAATTATACCCGGATATAATTCGTCCACTCAAAATTCAACAGGAGGTCATGGAGAGATGGGCGAACAAAATCTAAAAAGTTGCACCGCATTCAAAGGCAACCAGCGTGTTGCTTCAGGAAACCTTTTGAAGGTAGCCAGAAAAGTGAAAGAGATCATTGATCAAGATGAGCAGGCATCAATCCTCATTTTTGATGATGTCACCAGCGAGCTTGTCGAGGTGGATTTTCGAGGCACGATGGAAGATGTCCTGGAGAGGTTGGAAAAACCACCAGCGGGGGTGGAGTCAGCCAACGCATCGTCAGATACAGACCAACGTTCACAGCGCGGGCCAGGTCGTCCCAAGCTCGGTGTTGTTTCCCGGGAAGTCACATTGCTGCCGCGGCATTGGGACTGGCTTAATAGTCAACCAGGAGGCGCCTCTGTAGCTCTTCGCAAGCTTGTTGAGGAAGCGAGACGAGTGAACAGCGGCAAGGACAAGGTGCGCCATTCGAAAGAGGTGGCATACAGGTTCATGTCCGCCATGGCCGGTAACTTCCCGGGATTCGAGGAGGCGACGAGGGCTTTGTTTGCAGGCGATTCCGAACGTTTCAACAGTTTGGTGGCTTCATGGTCTATGGATATCCGGGACCATGCTCGAAAACTTGCCGGGGGTGCATTTCAGAACCGAGTATGAAGCTGAGCCAAATCACTAATGTTCAGAGCTTGTTAAGCCACTCTGAAAATTGCAAGGTCACCGGCTAACAATCTCTTCCAGCGGATCGCAAAAAGCCGCGCCCGCTGAAGAGTACGTTAGACCACACAAAGAGGGATAAATGATAAATCAAAAAGAAGCCGAAATATTAAAGAAGCATTTTCACACAAATTATGACCAACTTGGAACGCAGGAAAAGCATGTGGCTCACCATCTCGCCGAAAGAACTCACATCGCGAGAAATGTCGCTCAAGACTATTCTGAACAAGCAACTATTGGCCAGAGGCTGGCTGACAAAGTCGCTACCTTTGGCGGTTCCTGGACCTTCATTTCGATCTTTGCGATTACTTTAGTTGTTTGGGTTACTCTGAATTCTGTTGTTCTAATCAAGTATAGTAAATCATTCGATCCATATCCGTACATTCTGCTGAATCTGTTTTTATCTATGCTTGCCGCAATTCAAGCCCCGATAATCTTAATGTCTCAAAACCGCCAAGCTCAAAAGGATCGCTTGAGTGCCGAACATGATTATGAAGTCAATTTAAAGTCGGAACTTGAAATAATGACACTCCACGAAAAAATGGATCTACTCAGAGAGAAGCAATGGAGCGAACTTATCTCCATTCAACAGGAGCAGCTTCATCTTCTCAGCCAATTATCCAAAGACTTAATGAAGAATAATAAATTGGTCTAACCAGTGCATGAACCTGACGGTACGGCCTGTCACGGTCCGTGCGTGCACACGGCCCGCGCCAGATCGCCCCGCAGGTTATGCATACGTTATAGTCCCAAGAACCTGAGAAACCCGAGACCAGGCGGGCTGGATAGCATGTTGATGAGTATGTGAAAAGAGGACATTCATGCCGCGACTGACGTATCAGGAACAGCAGGAGATTATACGGTTTATTGAGGCGGATAAGCCGTTGCCGGAGAAGTATCGGTTTCTGTTGTTTGAGGAAAAACGGGAGGCGGAGCTGAATTGGAATGAGAAGACCGGGGGTTTGTGCCATATCGTTCTGCCTTCGTTAATGCCAAAGGGGAGACGTGATATCTTATGGGGCTTTTGTTTGAATGGGATCCGAACAAGGAACGGCTAAATGGTTAATCAAGGCTCCAGAGATGAAAAGAGCATGAAGAATGATCCGGACATGTTGGAGGAATACGATTTTTCCGGTAGCGTCCGGGGCAAATATGCGAAGCGGTATGCGGAAGGTACCAACGTGGTCGCCATTGATCCCGACGTGGCTGAGTATTTCCCAGATCACGACTCCGTCAACGATGCTCTTCGCAGTTTGACAGCCATCATTAAGAGACAAAGGATTGCTGAACAACGGGATAGCGAGGAACGCTCCTATCATCTCGGCCTCCGTTCGACCGGCACTTATGAACCGCACAGAGGGTGCCGTCAACAAAGCAGGTTTTGAAATATGGACGTACCTGACAGGATCAAAAGATTAACCGAGACGTTCGAGTACAATCTGGAATCGTATAAGAAGGGCATTTACAACGAAACCCAGGTGCGCCGCGAATTCTTAGACCCTTTTTTTGAGGAATTGGGATGGGATGTCGCCAACAAAAAGGGCTATGCCGAAGCCTACAAGGACGTTATCCACGAAGACGCCATTAAAGTCGGGGGGATCACCAAGGCGCCGGATTACTGCTTTCGGATCGGCGGCGTCCGCAAATTTTTTCTGGAAGCCAAAAAGCCGTCCATCAACATCCAGGAAGATATCCATCCAGCCTATCAGTTGCGCCGTTACGGGTGGAGCGCCAAACTGCCCCTCAGCATTTTAACGGA
>JAUPKI010000086.1 GCA_030837545.1 Thermodesulfobacteriota bacterium
CAGCATCAACTATCCAGTATCCAGTATCACTTTGACGCAAGAATCTGCGCCAGGGACCGGGACAGGGTATCGAGGGCCGATTCGTCAGGAAGGGTGACGGTCATCTTCAACCGGCCGTCTTCCCCCCTTTCGAGGCACTCGGCCAGCCTTTGCTTGAAGGCCTTCGCCGTCTGGAGGGTCTGTTCGGTCTCCTCCTTTCCAGAGAATATCTCGCCGATGAACGAGAAGGCCGCGCCCAGCAACTGTCCGCCGGCCGCTGCAATTTTTTCGCGCCGCGCCAGGGCCTCGGCCTCTTTTTCCACTTCCTTTTTGAGGCTCTCATCGACCGCGGCATCCGGTTTTTCGCCTAAGAGTATTTCCAGTCGGTTCTTGAGTTCCTCTACCCCGGTCTGAAGGCCTATGGCCGTCGCCTTCGACTCGGGGTCGAGGGCGGCCAGGAACAGGGCCTGTTTTGCGGAAAGCGTGCCGAGGAGGCTTTCCTCCAGGGTTTCTTCTGTGACCAGAAGAAATATTTGGACCGGCCGTTTCTGTCCCATGCGGTGGGCCCGCCCGATCCGTTGCTCGAGAATGGCTGGATTCCAGGGGAGATCCACGTTGATGACCGTATTGGCGGCCTGGAGATTGAGTCCTGTGGATCCTGCATTGGTGGTGATAAAGAGCCTGCACGCCGGGTCCCTCCGGAACTGGTGCATCAACCCCTGCCGCTTTTTCTGGGGAACGGATCCGTCCAGACGGACATAGTTGAGTCTCCGCTTTTCCAGCAATGGCTGGATCAGATTCAACATGGTGGTCCATTCGGAAAAGAGGACGACCTTCCGATCCTCTTCCCCCATCAACTGGTCCAGAAGGACCTCCAGTTCTTCCAGCTTGCTGGAGTAGCCAGGCGGGTTCTTATCCACCAAAAAGGTGCTGTCGGCCGCCATTCGGCACATGAGGAGGGCCTTTTGGAGGCGAAGGAGGTCCATTTCAGAGATGTATTTTTTTGAGACAATGGTGCTAATGATCCTCTTGTGGCCGTTGTGGATTTCAAGCTGCTCATCGGTGGGAGGGATCCGCCGGATCTCCGTGGTGCGAGGAGGCAGCTCTTTCATGACTGCGTTCCTTGTCCGGCGGAGCAGGATCGGCTGGAGCTTTTCCCTGAGATCGTTCAGGTTCTTGTATCCGAGCAATCTCCCCTTTTCATTGGTGACCCGATACCTGTTGAAGAAGCGAAAGGCTGGCCCGAGACGGCGGTCATCGATAAACTCGATGATGGAAAACAATTCGTCCAGCCGGTTCTCGATGGGCGTCCCGGTCAGGACCAGGGCAAAGGTGGACTTGAGCGACTTGACCAGCATGCTGGTCTTGGCGGCCCAGTTCTTGATCCGCTGCCCCTCGTCTAAGATGATCAGGTCCCACTTGACCCGCTCGATAGAGAGGATGTCTCTCATGACCTGTTCATAATTGCAGATCGTGAAGAATGCAGGTCCCTCGTACTGTTCCGCCCGTTCCTGGGCCTTTCCCAGTACAAGCTGGCAACTGCGGTCGCTGAACTTCTTGATTTCAAGACGCCACTGGGATTTCAGGGAGGCCGGGCAAATGACCAGGACCTTGGAGATGTCCGCATCCTGTGCCAACAATTCGGCCGCGCCAATCCCCTGGATGGTTTTCCCCAGTCCCATGTCATCCGCGAGAATGGCCCTGCCCGCCCCAACGGAAAAGGCGACGCCGTCGAGCTGGTAAGGAAGGAGTTCAGCTTTAAGGAGCGTTTTTCTCAGGGGATGATTGGCGGGGTCCCTTCGTATAGCTTCCATTTTGCCGGATACCCGATCCCGGTAGAGGAGCGTGTTGATATATTCCTCGGCATCCGGATAGACAGTGACATCCCGGCCAAGCCTTTCTACGGTCCGGATACGTTCGAGGAGTCCCTTGACATCCTTGACAGGCCTGTCCTTCAGGGGCTTGAGTACGGCCATGGCGTTTTTGTCGAGGTCCTCCGGGATCAGAAGGCGCAACTCCAGAGCTTCGCCGTATCGGATATAGACGGCGATCTCCTCCACCTTAAATGGGGTCTCGCGAACAGACGCATTAAAACGGGTTTTCTCCTTATTGATGACGTGGAGGATGTGCTTGCAGGTCCCCAGAGTGTTTTTCCTGAAATCGGGGCAGGTGCAGAACGACTCTCCCCGCTCCCATCCCCGCAGGGCCACGCGATAAGTCCGGCCGGAAGACCGGTTGGTCACGGCATAGTCTGTCCACAAGCGATCCGGATCAAAGGACTTCACCTCCATCTTTTCGGTCTTTGCCCGTTCGGCCCTCTCTTCAATGGCCTGCTTGACCAGCTCTTCATCGCTAAGGCCCTCAATCGGGGCTCTGTCCGGCGGGGGCGCTGCAAGGCCCAGGGCCAGCTTCTCTTCCAGTATCAGGGAAAAGGCCGCGCCCAGATGCGCGCAGGCCGTCTCACAGCGATTGCAGACATATGCGAGACGGTCTGGCCTCAGGGGATCCAGTTGCATGGTGACGACAGCCCCATCCACGTGGAGCTGAAAAAGGTCCTTGGTAAGCGTCACCTGCTCCGTCAGGTCGATATCGTAGGCCCCACCAGCGCGTATGAGTCTGGGACCCCCGGTTCCCAGCAACTTGCAGGCCTGCGTGTATGTCAGGTGGGAAAGCTTGTCTCTTAGCGGTATCATTTTCTCCTCCTTCATCCCAGTTCAGTCCGGATACAGGGAATTAGCACCCTGGGACTCTGATCCGATCAGGTTTTTCTACCTGGCTGATGCCGGAATTTCAAGAAAATAGTGACCTCATCTGGTACCAAAGGCTTGACCTTATGAGGGTGGTAAAATGGCCTTATGGCCAGTATTTGGAGGATAAGCGTACCCGTAAGGGTTCACGGGTTCCGGGTTTCCCGCTGCAGCGGGATTCAAGGTTAAGGACAGGGCGAAATTAAAGTCCCAAACGTCTTTTAAATCCCGCTGGAAAGCGGGACTGACTTCGCAAAAA
>JAUPKI010000087.1 GCA_030837545.1 Thermodesulfobacteriota bacterium
GGGCCACGCTCCGGCCGGCCCTCAATGCGCGGGGGAAGATGCTCATCCTCAAGGAGGTCATGGACGGGAAGCTCGACCTCAACGATGAATTGATCGAGACCCTGTTCCAATGCACCACCTGCGCTACCTGCTATAAAAATTGCCCATCCGGCGTCAATGTGCCCGAGATCATCAAGCTGGCCAGAAAGGACATGGTCAGGGCGGGGTCGTGCCACCCGGCCTTCAAGGGAATGAACGAAGTATTGGACAAGCACACCAACATCTATGCCGAGGGCGAGCCAGAGGATTTTGAAAGAGAGAAGAATCGGCAGGCTGAAAACGTCTATTTTGTCGGGTGCGTCGGGTTGTACCGCGAGGACGAGTCCACCTCCGCCACCCTGGACCTCCTGGACCGTCTCAAGGTGGACTATACCCTCATCGACGAGGTTTGCTGCAGCGGGGTGCTCGAAGACGTGGGCTACCCGATCAAGGACCATCTGGCCCGCAAGAATATCGAGGGCATCCTGGCGACGGGGGCCAGAACGGTGATTACCGGCTGCCCCTACTGTTCCCGCACCTTCAACAACAAGCCCCAGTATGCGGAACTACAGGAGAAGGGGATCCGGATCATCCACATCACCCAGTTCCTTCAGGGAGTTGACTTCGGTGTCCAGACAGACAAGCGGGTCACCTACCACGACCCCTGCGACCTGGGAAGACATTGCGGAATCTACGAAGAACCGCGCAACACCATCCGGAAGATCGCCCCCAACTTTGTGGAGATGGCGGACAATCGGGAAAACGCCCTCTGCTGCGGGGCCGGGGGCGGGGTCAGGGGGGCCTATGCCAAGAACTCCATCGCCATGGCGCGGCGACGGCTGGACCAGGCCGAGGCGGTAGGGGCCGAGATCATCCTGACGGAATGCAATTCATGCGTCCACAACCTGGCCAACGCCAAGCTGCGGAAACAGAAGTTCAAGATCTACAACACCACCCAGTTCATCAATGAGCTGATGGAAGCGGCCGAATAAGTACATCTACAAGGAGGAATCGCTATGGAGATGCAGGGATACAACATGCCGGAGGACCTTTACTACGAGGAGAATCATTTCTGGGTCAAGGAGGAAGGGGATCTCCTGGTCATGGGCATGGATGACTTTGCCCAGGTCATGGCCGGGGAGATCGTCTATGTCCAGCTCCCGGACGACGGCAAGGAGATCAAGAAGGGAAAGAAATTTGCCAAGATCGAGTCCGGCAAGTGGCTGGGGAAGGTCTTCGCCCCCGTGAATGGAAAAATCGCCGGAGTGAACGAGGAACTGGAGACCCATCCCGGCCTGATCAATGACGACTGCTACGGCAAGGGGTGGATGTACAAGATCCAGCCGGACGACAAGGGGGAGATAGAAACCCTGATCCACGGAAAAGAGGCCATCGAGAAGTGGCTGGCGGCCGAAATCGAGAAATACGCAGAGGAGTAGGGAGCAGGGAGCAGGGAGCGGGGAGTAAGCAGTAGGGAGGAAGGAGTAGGGAGTAAGCAGTAAGCAGCAAGAAAGTGTGGAGTGTGAAGTTGGAAGTTGAAAGTTGAAATCAGTATTTTTCATCCTTTAACTTTAGGCACTTCAAACTCCTAACTCCAAACTTGGAAAAGCGAGCATCCAGAACCCATATGTCGAACCAGGATTACAGCGTCAAACAGCTTCTGGAAATGGGGGCCTGCACCAACTGTCAGGTCTGCGCGGATGTGTGCCCTGCGGTGACCGCCTCTGAAAACGGAGCGTTGTCCGCCATCTCCCGCATGAAGGGACTCGCCCAGATCCTGAAGGGAAGGGGGGGACTGCTCCGGAAACTTTTTGGCCGAAAGCCCCCTTCAGGGGAGGCGTTCGATCGCTTCAGCGACACGGTCTTTCGCTGCACCCTGTGTGGCAACTGCCAGGAGGTCTGTCCGGTCGGCATTCATCTCAAGGACCTGTGGCTGTCCCTTCGGCAGGATATGGTCCACTCGGGTCACTATCCGAAGAAGATCGACATGATCCGGGACAACCTGGACGGGAAGCACAATGTCTTTGGGGAGGACAATGAGGAGCGGGCCGAATGGGTCGACGACATGGACGAGCCCCCGGACGACGGATATATTCGGGATAAGGCGGATATCGTCTATTTCACGGGATGTACGGCCGCCTATTTCCCCCTGGCCCAGAAGATCCCCCTGGCCCTAACAGAGATCCTGGATCGAAGCGGGGTGGATTTCACCCTGTTAGGGGAGGCGGAGTGGTGTTGCGGGTTTCCCATGTTAGGGGCCGGGGTGAAGGACATGTTTCAGGACTTCATGACGCACAACCTCTCGGTCATTCGGGAAAAGGGCGCCACGGAGGTCCTTTTTGCATGTCCTTCCTGTTATGCCACCTGGCGGGAGCATTATCCCGATGAATTCAAGATCAGACATGCCAGTCAGTTCTTGATGGATCTGATCAAGAACGGCCGCGTTCCCCTTAAGGAACTGGACCTGACCGTCACCTACCATGATCCCTGTGATCTGGGGCGGGGCGCCCGGGTCTTTGACGAACCGAGAGAGGTAATTCGCGCCATTCCGGGCATCCGGTTTGTGGAACTCCCCCACAACCGGGAGAACTGCGTTTGCTGCGGGGGCGGGGGCAATCTCGAGATGGTGGATGCCAAACTGTCGGCCCGGATTGCAGAACAGAAGATACAGGAGATCCTGAGCACTGGTGCGGATGCCGTGGTGACCTCGTGCCAGCAGTGCGTCCGGACCATGATGACCTATGTCCGCAGGAACAAGATCGCCCTCGACGTCCTGGATATCACCCAGCTCATTCGCCGCGCCCTCGCGGAATAAACGATGCGACGTATACCCGAAGGCGGCCTAACGGCCGAAACCAATCCCGCCAGGCGGGACTCACACAAAGACACGAAGGCACAAAGGGTTATTTTTTGGCAGGCTATTAACCCAGAAGGCGCACTGACTTCTCCGCAAGTTGTCCCGCAAGGCGGGATTGCAAACATAAAGTCTAATGTGAAGCTCTTGAGTAGAATTCATTGAGGCGGATACGGAAGATGGATCGCGGCATTAAGGAGGCCCTGATCGACATTGTCGGTCCGGACGGTTTTACAGATCAACTCATCGATCGGGTGGCCTATTCCTATGATGCATCGGACAACGACCATCGGCCCGAGGCCGCTGTGTGGCCTGCCACCACGGAGCAGATCTCCCGGATCCTGATCCTGGCCAATGAGGCCGGATTTCCGGTGATCCCCCGTGGCGCCGGCACCGGCCTGGCCGGTTCAGCCGTTCCGATATGCGGCGGCCTTGTCATGGATCTGTGCAGGATGAACCGGATTGTGGATATCCGGATTCCGGATCGTCTTGCGGTGGTCCAGCCGGGCGTGGTATATGCCGACTTGCAGAAGGCCCTGTCCCCGCATGGGTTTTTCTTCCCGCCGGACCCTGCCAGCGGCAAGGCCTGCACCATCGGGGGGAACGTGGCCACCAATGCCGGGGGGATTCGGGGCGCCAAATACGGGGTGACCCGGGATTATGTCCTGGGGCTGGAGGTCGTCCTGCCGGATGGACGCATCCTGCGGACCGGGTCATCCTGCATGAAATCGGTCTCCGGCTATGATCTGACCCGGCTCTTTGTGGGCTCGGAAGGGACCCTCGGCGTGGTCACGGAGATTATCCTGAAGATCAACCCCAGGCCGACCGCGTTCAGCACAGGCCTGGCCCGGTTTGCCCGGCTCGAGGATGCTGGCCGAGCGGTTACGGGTATCATGCATTCCGGCATCATCCCGAGCGTCCTTGAGATCCTTGACGAAAACACCATCAAGGTCCTTCGGGAGCATGGCGGAATGGACATCCCCGAGGCTATGGCGATTATCCTGGTGGAGACCGATGGATACACCGAGGCGGAAACCGCTTACCAGATGGATAAAGTGGTCTCGGTGTTCGAGAAGAACCATGCCACCCATATCCAAACCGTCGACACCGCACAAGGGGCGGAGGCCCTCTGGTCCACTCGAAGATCTGTCAGCAGCGTCGCTGCCCAGCTTCGGAGCAACAACGTCTCGGAAGATGTGGCGGTCCCCATCTCCAGGGTCCCCGATCTCCTCACCGGCATCTCGGCTATTGTCCGGAATTATCGTCTTCCCTTTGTCATATTCGGGCATGCGGGCGACGGGAATCTCCATCCCAAGATCATGTACGATGCGGCCGATCCGGATCAGGCCCGGCGGGCCGGGGCGGCGGTGGACGAGATATTCAGACTCACGTGTCGATTAGGGGGGACACTCACCGGAGAACATGGCATCGGGCTCTCGAAGGCGCCTTTCATGCGCCTGGAGCATGACCCGGTTGCAATGGACGTCATGGCCGGGATCAAGCGGCTCTTTGATTCCAACAATATTCTGAACCCGGGCAAAATGGGTCTGACGGTCTGAAACTTCAGTTGTGTCTTTGTGTGAGATATTTTTGGTTGCGGCTACGCCGCGTTAGGGGTAGACAGGTGTTATGAAAAAGATCCTTGTGGTCGATAACGACCGATTCATCTTGGAGGTGCTGAAAGATCTCCTGACCCAAGCGGGTCATCGGGTGGTGACCGCAGAAGACGGGCTGTCGGCCCTGGATGTCCTCGAAAGCTTCATACCCGATGTCATATTCGTCGATATGGTCATGCCTAATATCGACGGAAAGCGGCTGTGCCGACTGCTGCGCAAGATGGACGGCCTGAAAGAAACCTATATCATCAGCCTCTCCGCGATGGCCATGGAAGATGTCGGCGAGATCAAGGCGTTAGGCGTCAATGCGAGCATTGCCAAAGGGCCTCTCCAAGAGATGAGCGAAGAGATCCTTGGCCTGCTGGAACACTCCTTTGACAGGTCCTCGCCCCTGCTGGACCTAAAAACCCTGGGGTCGGACGAGATCAGACAGCGCGGCATCACCAGGGAACTTCTTTCAGGCATGAGGCATTTTGAGGTCATTTTGGAGCAGATGGATGAGGGTATCTTTGAGATTGCCCCGGACGGACGGATTGTCTATGCCAACCGGGGTGCATCCTTTTTGACCCACCTGCCTGA
>JAUPKI010000088.1 GCA_030837545.1 Thermodesulfobacteriota bacterium
CCGATCTGGTTGTATCGGGTGTAATCCACCAGGGAGCGGAGTTCCTTGATGGTGGGGAGACGCCAATCCGTATGGCCCCCGAGGGTCCGGCCCTCGCAATAGGCGAGGGCCTCTTCCCACGTCATGGTATCGTAGTTTCCCTGGTCGTCCCTCGCCGTATCCTGTTGCCACATGAGCCCGGTGGAGGTGTCGGTCACCGTGCCGTTGCCTTTGTCCACAAAGGTATTGGAGGTTTGTCCGCCACGCACCGCCCGAACGTAATAGAAGTTGGACTTACTGAGCCAGTTGTCGTAGCCATCGTAGAAATAGACACCCCAGGCGCGGTCAGTACTGTAGGCATAGGTAGTAGACGACCAATAACCGGACGACACCGTATTTGGGAAATAGGTGCTATTGATGGTCGGCCCTGGATACGGAATGCTGTCGTCCACCAAGTACGCCAGTTCCTTGATGGTGGGAAGACGCCAGTCGTCGAAGCCGCCGAATTGGGCGCTGTTGAGGGCGTCGAGAAAATCATCCGTGTCCGTCCCCTCTCCGGGCGTGCCGGGGTAGGGGTCGGAAGGGTCGTACCAGGTGTAGGTGTTGTCCGCATCGTGGGGGTTGTCATAATGCGCCACCCCGTCCTTGTCCTTTTTCACCTCCCAGGTGAGCCCGGTCACATTGTCGCGCACAATGGCCCACGAGGTCGCCGACACGGCCAGGGCATTCCCGCTGGAGTCCAGCCTGATGTAGGACAGGAAATTGATGTGTAATTGGCATCCTGCAACGATCCCGCCGCGGCGGGACTTCGAAGCCTCTCCCACAAACAGGCCCGAGACCCGCGTGAGCGGCGTCCTCCCCACTTTTCCCAGCATTCGTCCGATTTGAACTGGAAAGGTCAAATGTGGCCTTTGTAACCAGGATTATTTCAAGAATTTCCAAGGGTTGTCAAGCTATTTCATCGGTTGCAAGGCCGAAGCCCCTTCCCCCGGTCCAGGTCATTTTCCGAGCCGTGCCGTCGTCCCTGGTCAAGGGGAACATTACCGGATTGTAATCTTCCTGAAGGGTTGATGTAAGGTTCATCCCGTATCATGCCCTCGACCTTGTGAGGAGCCTCTCGAGAAGGGATTCACCCATGCGAACGTCATCAAGGTTTTATTGCGAAAGGGGCGTTATGTCCAAGAAACAGGTTATGTCAGAAGAGGTCTTTTTGGCCATGCTCTGTCAGGCCATTGAGGATCTACGGGATAGCGGCATGGATCCGGGCGAGATCTTTGCCGTTGTGGAGGAATGCTTTGGAAACGCCTATGCCCGTAGGTTTTGCAGAAAACCCACCCAATGAGATGCCCGATTGAACGGATACTCTCAGCCCGAAAAGGAGGATAAAATGCCTGCGTCATATCCATCAGAGAGGAGAAGCACCTTGGGCCTCGATCTGGTCCCATGTCCCCGTCAGCCAGGGAATCTTCGTATCACGAGGCATGCCTGCGCCCTTCGCTATCTCCTTTCCAGAAAGACGGAAGCCGCGGTTCCAACAAACGAGTTTGAAATCGCCCGCAAATCGGGCCTGGAGAGATGCCGATCCTGTCCAATGGGGCGTCTGTACGCAAAGGGCCTAACGTCTCCAACATTTTGAAAGCAGGGTGCAGATCATACGAAAGAGGCGCAGGGAGATCCCCCACCGCCCCCGTTGCTCTTACAGTTCGATCTCCACCAGGGAGCCTGCCGGAAGATCAAAGGCATCCACCAGGGTGAGGGTGGTGCTTCCGTGCTCGGTCTGGCGGTAGGTGATCCTGTATCTTCCGGGCTTGAGCGGCATGGGATCAAAAGACCCCCTCAGGAAGACCGCCTGAATGGGTTTTCCCTTGTCGTCCAGCTCGATAAATTCGATCCGGTAGGGGGGCTTCATTCCGGTCTGGGGAATGAGTTTGACGCCGGTATTGAGCATAAACTCATTCATCTTTCCCTTCTCCACTGTCACGTTCCCCAGACAGGCATTGGAACTGCCGTGTTCATCCTTTCGGTAAACAAATCGAAAGGTCCCTGGAGGCACCAATTGGGGGCCAAAGCCCATTTGAAAATGGGCCGCCGGCTCCCCGGTCTCCACATCCTGAAGCTCCCAGAACCGCAACTCTTTGGAAAGCCAGTCGGCAGGGACT
This sequence comes from Thermodesulfobacteriota bacterium, assembly GCA_030837545.1. Classification (GTDB taxonomy): domain Bacteria; phylum Desulfobacterota; class DSM-4660; order Desulfatiglandales; family Desulfatiglandaceae; genus AUK324. The sequence continues at coordinate 2,139 of JAUPKI010000088.1, forward strand.
GGATTGAGCGCTGTGGTGAGTTGGGCCTCTGTAACCTTGTCCGGCTCGATGGATACCCTCAGAAGGGTGAGGGTGGCTGAACCATGTTCGTCCTGCCGCCAGACCAGATCGTACTCGCCTGATGGGACCAGTTGGGTCTCAAGGGGTTCAAAGTGGGCCACGGTCTTCTTTGTGGAAGGATCTTGAAGCCCCCAGAAGCGAGGCGCTTTCACCCAGGTGGGGGTCGCCGGCCGAATGCCGGTCTTGAGCAAGACCTCCGAGGTCTTTCCGGATTCCACGGTGATGACCTCTCCCAGAATGACTTCCCCACTGCCGTGCTCGGTCTGCCGCCAGACGAGCTGATATTCCCCGGGGGGCACAAGCTGATCTTCCATCCCTCGAAATCGGGCTTTCTCTTCACCAGTCTCCGAATCGACGAGCTTCCAGTAATAAGGCGGTTTCAACCAGGGATCGTATTTCAAGGAGATGGTCCCGGGTCCCTTGGCCTTGATGCGGATGGAGGTGGTTTTCTTGGAAACCTCCTGGGTGATGGGTGCAGGCTTTGGGGCCGCCGCTTCCTTGGGGACCTCGATTTTTTTCTTTTCGACCACGCTCTCCTTGATCCGATTCAGTGCAGATAGAAGGTCTGTGGCGTTGGAGGTGGAGAAATACTCCCCTCCCCCTTCCTTCGCAACGCAGGCAAGCTGTTCGGCGGCCTCGCCCTTGACGTCAAAGCCGACCACGTGCATAACAAAATTAATCCCGCTTTCCTTGAGTTTTTTCACCACGGCGCAGGGATCCTTGTCGCAGGTCTCAATGCCATCGCTCACGAGGACAATGGTGCTCACGTACTCCGTGCCCTTGATGGCATCCACGGCCATGGAGATGCTGTCTGAGATGGGCGTTTTACCCTTTGGGTTGATCCTGTTGATCTTGGCGATGGCCTCTTCTTTGTTGAGCGGTCCTATGGGGACAATGACCTCTATGTCGGAACAATCCCCCTTTTTCCGGTGTCCGTAGACCATCACCCCGCCCTGAATCTCATTCGGGGTATCCTTCAGCAGAGTGGTCATCACTTCCTTGGCCGCCTGCATCTTGATCTTTCCGCCAACACGGCCCCACATGGATCCAGAACCGTCCAGGATGTAGAAAATGAGCGATGTTTCCGCACAAAGGACGGTAGCCGGGATACACAGCAACAGCGCCAGGGCCAGCCATATCCTTCTGAGTCGCAATGCCATGTGTTCATACCTCCTGATTGGGGTGAAAGCCTTTATGGTTGAATGGTCTTGTGAAGATTTTGGGGGCGCCCATCCTTTATTTTCAGAGTAGCCTTTAACGCCAAATGCGTCAACAGGAAATCATATCATTTTCGAGGCCCTTTCCCCGGCGCTGGGGGCTCCGTGATCCGGCGCAGCTCCAGTCCAGGTATTTAGACTGGGGAAGAATCGATTGGCGTATGTTGTTTTCCTGCGCATGGGTCCTTTTTTCTTGACTCGCCGATCGCGTTTTTCTATAGTCCCTGCCAAACGCTCATGACGAAGGGCTCATCACCCCTGAACATGAAAATCCCCATGAGAGTGGCGTCCTCGCCAAGACCTATCGCGGCTTGGAAGCCGCTCCCACATGATAACGAGGTTCTTTGCTCATTCGAGTCGTTGGGCTCATACGTGATTCATAGGTGTATTTTCACGGTAATTTTAAGGGGCCTCGGGTCCCATGCCTTTCGGCTGGCACGAACATAGACCCTTTGAAGCAGGGGCTCATTTGATCCAAGGGTGAGTGGAAAGAACGGTGGGTTCCGATCAACGTCTCTTTCGGTTTAGGTCGGTTGCATTGCGGGAGCAGATGGAGGGCAGTAGATTGTTTAGATTCTCAATCCTGGAGGGGGCCTTATGAAGGTATTGGTCGCGTATTTTTCCGAAACAGGAAATACTGAAAAGCTGGCAAAGGCGGTTTTTGAGGCGGTCGAGTCCTCTAAAAAAGAGACTCTGCCTATTCAAGAGGTGGCCGAGGTCGACGGTTATGACGTTGTTTTTATTGGGTTCCCGGTACACGCCCACAATGTGCCCGGCAAGGTTGAAGCCTTTGCGAAGAAACTGCCTGAGGGGCAGAAGGTCGCCTATTTCGCGACACACGGATCCATGAGGGGCGGAGAATTGGCGGTTACCGCCTTTTATCATGCCCTGAACATTGCCAAGAATGCCGTTATCTTGGGGACTTTCGGCTGCCGTGGGAAGGTGAAGCAGAAAATTATCGACGGTCTCATGGAAAAGCATGAGCACCGGGCCTGGGCAGAGGAGGCCCAGAGCGCTGCGGGCCACCCCGATGAGGCCGATCTTGAAGATGCACGGGCTTGGGTCGAGAGGATGATCGTCAAGGCCCGCGCCCGGTAGATTGATCCGTCTTTGTCAGACGACGATCGGGCGCCATCCCCTTCACGTTTGATCCTTTGTTTCAGGGGGCGCCCCATCTGTATCCCAGCCTCTCACCCTGTAATAATCCCTCAGGAGCCGGTCCATCTGCTCCTCGGTGATAATCTTTCCCGTTTCGGGAAGGGCCTCTGTGTAAAAGCGCTTGGGGAGTCTGTCTCCTTCAGGCGTGAGCCCCTCCCGAATGTTGAAACGCCGGGTCGCGCTGCTGATGGTTGCGGCGATGGATCGCATGTCCTCGACGTTCATATCAAGGCCGGTAACCGCTTCGATGATGGTGGACAGCTCCTCCCAGGGATAGAGATCGCGATAAAACCGGCAGATAATCAGGGTATCCATAATGATCAGCCGGTCTTCCCATTCTGCAAAGAGCGCGGCCTTTCCTTCGATCCCGTCCGGGTCGATGATCCCGGTCAGTTCCGGTTTATAAAAAGTGGCCCTCAGATGGCAGGCCCCCCGTGGAGAACTGCCGTAGGCAAGCCCCATCCCTTTGAGGACCCGGGGGTCATAGCCCGGCGGTTCCATTCCCTTGACATGGATCGACTGATCTTCCATGCCCCATTCTCTGGCTGCGGCCATGATCCCCTGTGAAAGGACATCCCCGATTCCCCGCCGGTAGGCCATGTCCCCCAAAAGCCGGGCGATCTGATCCGGTTCATTATAGTCGATGTCGTAATCGATCCGGCCCTGCCGCGCCGCCTCGATGGCAAAGGCCGTCAGATTCCCTGCGCTGATGGTGTCCATACCCAGACGGTCGCAGATGTCATTAAGATAGGCGATCTCCTCGATCCTGTCGACCTCGCAGAGCCCGCCGAAGGCATAGATGGTTTCATATTCCGGACCTTCGATTTTGAGACCCTCGTGACGACCCTCTTTGACCACCGAGAGCCTCCCGCAGGCAATAAAGCATTTTAGGCATGCGTTAGGGGTCACGTGGAGGCGCTTGTGAAGTGCATCGGCGTTGATCCTTTCCCTGTGGCCGGCCTCGCCTTTGTGCCAGTAACGGGTTGGAAAGCTCCCCACACGGCTCATGGCGTCCACCATCATGGCCGTTCCCTTTCTCTTGTAGGCCAGGACGCCCGGATCGTCTCTTGCCTGCCGTCCGAGATCCTTCACATACCTCCTGACACGTTCCGGATCTGCCAGCTCTTTCTTCCGGTTACCCCAAAAGGCCATGCCTTTGATCTTCTTGGATCCGATCACTGCGCCAACGCCGGTTCGGCCGGCGCTCCGCCAGTAATCGTTTTCAATCACTGAAAAGCGCACCCCGTTTTCTCCTGCCGGCCCGATGCAGAGAACCCCGCATTTTTGAGCACCCGGACGGTTCTTTTGGATCCATGCCTTGATCCGATCCTCGGTCTCATAGGTATCGAGACCCCACAGGTCACCGGCATCGTGAAAATAGGCCCCCTGATCCGAGATCTCGATCCAGCAGGGGTCGTTGGAGGCCCCGTGCAGGACCACCGCGTCGAATCCGGTCTTGGCCATATAATCGCCCACAGTCCCGCCTGAATAGGATTCCGAGTAAAAACTGGTCTGGGGAGATTTGGTGTAAATTCCGTAGCGGCAGGACCCCCATATGGGGGTGCCGCTTGCCGGACCTGTAGCCAATATCAAATGGTTTTCAGGGCCCATTGGATCGACACCGGGAGGATTGTCCTTCATGAGGAGATAAGTGGCGAGGCCCTTGCCCCCTAAAAACCTTTCATAGACATCATCGGGAACGGAATCTGTCCGGCAATTGCGATGGGTGAGATCAAGTCTCAGGATCTGGTTGTAAAAGCCTTTCATGGCGTCTGCCTCCCTAATAGGGTGACCCGTGGTCAGAACGTCGGGGAAGCGGATCTGGATTCGTCAACGGTCGACAGGGATAGAGGATCACGCTTTTGTCGTCGTCTCAGGCATAAAGAGATCGGAGAGCCGGGCGGCATTCCTCTCTTTCCAGGTCCCACGGTGGTAAGCGTCGCTGATGAGAAGGGGGAAGGTCAGGGTGGCTTCCCCAAACACCATCTGTTCATATTCCAGGTCGACCTTGCCCCAGGAGCATGCCTCTTTGAGGGTGGACCCCGAGAGACCGCCGTCCCGTTCGTCTGCAACGGTAAGCTGAATCGCGTATTTGTGGACAGGCTTTTGTTCTCCCAGGATATCGGTTGCCACCACAACATCCTGGGTGAAGTTCTTGGGGACCCCTCCGCCGATCATCAGGATCCCCGTCTCCTTGGCGGCCAGCTTGATTTCGGTCAGCTCACGAAAATCACGCACCGAATCGATGGTAACGTGCGTGTTCTTCCTGTGCCACTGGTGATAGACCAGGCCGAACCCGGCAGAGGAATCGGAAAACGCCGGGACAAAGATGGGGACTCCCTGTTGATAAGCAGACAGGACCACCGACGAGGGGGACTTCAACCCTTCCGCCTCCAGATGCCGGCCCATGGCATGAATGAATTCCCTCGAAGAATAGGGCCTGGGGGGGAGGGCGTCGGCGATCTTGGCGATGGTCATATCGCAGACCCGCAACTGGTCTTCGTCGATAAACGTGTCGTAGATCCGGTCAATGGCCAGCTCGCTCAATGTCATGTCGTTGACAAAAGGGCTCCCCCGGTAGTGCCTGAATCCGAGGGCCTCAAAAAAATCCTGATCCACCATGATCGCCCCGGTGGAGACAATAGCGTCCACCATGCGGTGCTCGATCATGTCCACCACAACTTGTTTGAGACCGGCGCTGAACAGGGACCCTGCGAGCGTCAGGATGATCATACAGTCAGGATCTGCCAGCATCCGGCTGTAGATGTCGGCTGCTGTGGCGAGATTCCTTGCCTGGAAGGCCGTCCTGGCATATGCCTTCATGATCGGTCTTGCATCAAATGCCTTGATATCGATGTGCTCTATGGGGGTTTTCAACAGATCATTCTTATTCATAACCATATCGGTCTCCTTACCAATTTCACATCATCCCTACCCCTGAACCTCTGAACGCTACCGGCCAAAGATCATGCTCAACATTCGATAGATCAGTTTCGCGGCCAGGAAATCGGGGGCCTTGTTGTGGGGGTTTGGCAACAGCTCTGTCACATCCATCCCTACCACGTTCTTTTCCCTGATGACCGGCCCCAGCAGATTGAACAGGGTATACCAGTCGAGCCCTCCCGGTTCCGGTGTCCCGGTGGAGGGCATAATCGATGGATCGAGGACATCCAGGTCAATGGTGATATAGACATGTTGCGTCAGGGCCTTCAGCAGTTTCGGGGCCAAACCCATGCCCGTAACGATCTCATGGGCAAAGACCATGCGGTCCCGTTTTAGTCCTGCGGACTCGGAGACATCCATGCTTCGAATCCCCACCTGGACATAGGGACATATGTCGCCGATCCTGGCCATCACACAGGCATGATTGAACCGGCTTCCCTCATAGGATTCCCGCGTATCGCAGTGGGCGTCGAGCTGCAGGACTGAAAGCCCTGGAAACCTTTCTGCGGCCGCGCGAACCAGCCCCACGGACACCGAATGCTCGCCGCCGATGCCCACCACGAATTTGCGGTCCAATAATATCAACCTGGCCTGGTCATAGACAACCGCCACCATCTGCTCTGGATCCGCCGGACAATCAACAGGTTCCATGGTTACGATCCCACGCCTAAAAACCTCGGTGTCCGTCTCGATGTCGTACAGCTCCATATGGGCAGAGGCATCAATCACGGCCTGAGGACCGAGGTCTGCGCCCTTCATCCAGGTGGAGGTAGCATCATAGGGGATGGGCAGTACCGCAACCGTCGCGGTGTCATAACGGCAAAAATCATCATCCAGCGCTCCAAAGGCGCCAGGGTTTATGACGGATGTCATGAGGAACGATCAGGCCGCCCGTTTATAGGCCACAGGAAACTGTTCACCCCGTTCGTATGTATACACCGAAGGGGATTTCGATTGAAAGAATCTGACGATATGGTCTTTGGCCCTTTCCACATCAAAGGGCTTACACGAGAACAGATCGACAAATGCGAAATTCTTGTGAGGGTAGGTGTGGAGAGAAATATGGCTTTCTGCGATGATGGTGACGCCGGTGATCCCGGCATCCTCAGGCACCTGCCCGCTGTATCTGAATACATATGGCTGGGTTATCTTGGTCATGCCTATCTCTTCGGGCAGATCATTCAAGAGATTAAAGCAGGCATCGAGGTCATTCAGGATCTCCGGGTTGCACTCACCCAGATCCAGCATCAAGTGGGGGCCGTATCCGTATATTGTCCGGTTCATTTTGCATAAATCCTCCTTAGCTGTATACGTTTCACCATCTTTATGGGGTTGCGTTGATGAATCGTCTAAACCATTCACTTTTGGCAACCCGCGTCCTCATACCATGCATACTGTCTTTCAAAAAATTGAAGAGGCTATTTAATTGAATTTTGTCGGCATGTCAAGCCATTTCTAAAAAATTCTACCTGAGTATGCACGGATATCCAGTGGGCACAGGTTATCGCAATCATTGATGGCTGCCGAGTAAGCCGACAAATCATACGAAATCATCCAGTTAGCCATCTTTCCGTCGCCGTCTGTTGATGTGACATCTATTATTCATATCATTTCAACATATTACCTTGTTAAGAAGGGAAGTTGTGCAGGAAATACAACATGATAGGGGTTGCTGGATCAAACTCCACGCCCACCAAATTCTATTGACAAGACTGCGCTATCTTGATAGAAAACCTCGCTTCATAATAATGCCCGCAGCTCACTTGGATAGAGTGAGGGAATAAGAACCGCAGCACAGATTCGAGTCCCGCGGGGCCAACCGCTTCGAACGTAACGGCCTGCGGGATTGATTCTGGCAATCGGGCTCATTCCAGGTCTTGCAGATGATGCCCCCAAGGCCGATGTCTGGGCCATATCGGCGATGAATGCCTCGTTCAGAACGACGAAAATGGGGCGGCCCTGGAGACCTTCAAGCGAGAAAAGTGGAGGTCTTCGGCATTGTGAAAGGGGCGGGAGGCAGACAGATCGTCGCCGTCAAAGGAATGCAGCCTCGTTAAGGACATCATGCAGCAGAAAGAACGGAAACGGGCGAAGCGTCCCTTAGCGCCCCCAGGCCTTTTGCACCTCCTGTTTTTTACATCCAACGCCAGCCTACTGTTTATTTGCCATGAAAGATAAGACCCTTGTATGTATTCAGTGTGGAAGCCCATTTGTCTTCAGTTCGGCGGAACAGACGCGTTTTCTGGCCCTGGACTTTGCCAGCCCGAGACGATGCCCGGAATGCAGGAAAAAGAAGGCAAAAAGCATCGAGGACAAAGAAAAGTGGGACAAGGAAGACAGGAAAAGACGGATGCTCCGGCGCAAACGACATGCCATTTATGATGATGATGAGTGAATAGCGGTTTGAGGTTCACCAAGAGGCGCCAGGGACGCTCTGCGTCCCTTCGGCCCTGGTTATGGTTCATCCGGCGTTGGACGTTCCCAGTAAACGGGATTGGAGGTCCACTCTTTTGCCAGTTGTGCGGTTGTCGCCTGGAGGTTGGGTAGAGCGAAAGCCAAAACCGCTCTGTGCACCATAGAACAGAAGGAGAGAGGCTTCGACGGGCTCCTTCATGGAGGAGGTAAGGTATGGCTTGTAAGAAAAATGACATAGAAAAATCGGGGAAGCGTCCATTGGGGGAGGCCTGTCTTGCGGCCCTCCATTTTGCCATCGGCCGGGAGGTCGACAGCGCCAGTTTCTATAACAAGTACCAGAGCATCGCCATCGCCGTACGTACGCGTCTCATGGACCGCTGGTTGGAGACAGAGAAGCGGTACTGCGAGACCGACGTCAAACGGGTCTACTACCTCTCCCTCGAGTTCCTGATGGGGAGGACCCTTCAAAATGCGATCCTGAACCTGGACATGGAGGAGGAGGCGAGGGAGGCGATGCGCGAACTGGGCATGGTCCTGGAGGATGTCTATGAGGCGGAACATGATGCAGGTCTCGGCAACGGCGGTCTGGGAAGGCTGGCCGCCTGCTTCCTTGATTCCATGGCCACGCTCAATATCCCGGCCAAGGGCTATGGCATCCGTTATGAGTACGGGATCTTCAATCAACTGATAGATAACGGGTATCAGGTGGAAAAACCGGATTACTGGCTGTTCCGGGGCAATCCCTGGGAGACCCCTCGTGTCGAAAGGATGCAGCGGGTCCGTTACCGTGGACGTACGCGGCCCTACATGGATGAAGCAGGCAGATACCGGGTCGACTGGATTGAGACGGACGACGTCTTTGCCCTTCCCCATGAGATCCCCATCCCCGGTTACCACACGGAGACCGTCAATCTGCTGACGTTGTGGTCTGTCAGGGCTGGCGATGAATTCAATCTCGAGTATTTCAACGACGGCGATTACCTGAAGGCCGTGGAACAGCAAACGGCGAGTGAGAATATATCCAAGGTACTCTATCCCAACGACAATATCATGGCTGGCAAGGAACTCCGCCTGAAGCAGGAGTACTTTTTTGCCTCGGCATCTCTCCAGGAGATTCTCGATAATTACCTCCACGATCACCAAGACCTTGCCCGCATCCCCGACCGAGTAGCGATCCAGTTGAATGACACCCATCCTGCCATTGCGATCCCCGAGATGATGCACCTCCTCGTGGACAGGCACTCACTGACATGGGAGGCGGCGTGGGCCATTACCACACGGACGTTCGCCTACACGAATCACACCCTTCTTCCCGAGGCCCTGGAAACCTGGGAAGTCGCGCTCCTGGAACGGCTGCTGCCGAGACACATGGAGATCATCTACGAAATCAATCGTCGTTTCATGATGGAGGTCTCGGCGGCATTTCCCCATGATGGGGAGATCGCATCCCGTCTTTCCATCATCCAGGAAGGTTCTCCCAGGAGGGTCCGCATGGCCCATCTGGCCGTCGTGGGCAGCCATTCCGTAAATGGCGTGGCCGCCTTGCACACCCGCCTTCTCAAGGCGTCTCTCCTGGCCGATTTCAACCGGCTGTGGCCCGGCAAATTCAACAACAAGACCAACGGCGTTACCCAGAGGCGCTGGTTGAGACAGGCCAACCCGGCCCTTTCCCGGCTGATTTCCGATACGATCGGCGATGAATGGGTCACGAACCTGAATGCCCTGGAGAGGCTGCTCGAAAAGGTTGAGGACAAAGGATTTCAGGACGACTGGCATGCGGCCAAGGAGATGAACAAGATGGTCCTCGCCCATGGAATTGAGGAGAAACTTGGCATTGAGATCGATTCTGCCAGCATGTTCGATGTGCAGGTCAAGCGGATCCACGAATACAAGCGCCAGTTATTGAACGTGCTTGGGGTGGCGGCCCGCTACTTCCGCATCAAATCCAATCCCCGCGGCGAATGGGTGGGCCGCACCGTGATGATCGGAGGCAAGGCCGCGCCCGGTTATGCCATGGCCAAGCTGATTATCAAGCTGATCAATGATGTGGGGAAGGTGATTAACACGGACCCGGATACCAGCGGCCTTCTGAAGCTCATCTTCATGCCCAACTACGGGGTTTCGATGGCGGAACGGATCTTTCCGGCAAGCGAACTTTCCGAACAGATATCGACTGCGGGCATGGAGGCCTCAGGCACCGGCAATATGAAATTCGCCCTGAACGGGGCGCTGACCATCGGCACCCTGGACGGCGCCAACATTGAGATAAAGGATGCCGTGGGTGAAGAAAATATTTTTATCTTCGGATTGAACGACCGGGAAGTCGCGGAAAAAAAGAGGAGGGGTTACACCCCTTGGGACGCGTATCATGAGGATCCGGAGTTGAGAGGGGTCCTGGAGGCCATTCGCGACGGGTTTTTCTCGCCCGATGATTCCGGGCGGTTCAGACCCATCTTCGATTCTCTTCTGCACAAGGGGGATCCCTACATGCTGCTGGCTGATTTTTCCTCGTATATGGCGTGCCAGGACCGTGTGGACGCTTGCTATCGCGACGCGGTGGAATGGACCCGCAAGTCAATCCGAAATGTGGCTAAAATGGGCTATTTCTCGAGTGACCGCACCGTTCGGGAATACGCGGCAGACATATGGAATGTGCGTCCGGTGGAACCATAGGACAGAATGCTGGAAATTCGATGGACGGATGACTGGATGAAGAGGATGATAGGGACGTTTTCAGTCTTGGTCCGTAGGGTAGCTCCCCCGAGCCCCTGATTCAGGGGCTCGGGGGGGGGGAGATGATTCTCAGTACATATCCTCGGGGGGCATGGCCGGGGCCGGGGACTTCTTCTTCGGCTTCTCGGCGACCATGGCCTCGGTGGTCATGAGCAGGCCGGCCACAGAGGCTGCATTTTGAAGGGCAAAACGGGTTACCTTGGTGGGGTCTATGATTCCCGCCTTCATCAGGTCTTCATATTCACCGGTCTCCGCATTGAAACCGAAATTGCCTTTGCTTTCCTTGACCTTGTTTACGACCACGGACCCCTCAAACCCGGCATTATTGGCAATCTGCCGTACAGGCTCTTCAAGTGCCCGTTTGATGAGATTGACGCCCATCTGGGCCTCACCGGGGAGTTCGGTCTTCTCCAGGGCCTTGAGACAACGGAGATAGGCCACGCCTCCCCCTGCAACAATGCCTTCTTCCACGGCCGCCCGGGTGGCGTTCAATGCGTCTTCAACCCGGTCCTTCTTTTCCTTCATCTCGATCTCGGTGGCTGCACCCACGTTGATGACGGCTACGCCGCCGATGAGCTTGGCCAGGCGCTCCTGCAGCTTTTCCCGGTCGTAGTCGCTGGTGGTCTCCTCGATCTGGGCCCGGATCTGCTTGACGCGGCCTTCCAGTGCAGCCCGAGTGCCTTTCCCGTCCACGATGGTGGTGTTGTCCTTGTCCACGGTGATGCGCTTGGCGCCCCCCAGATCGTTGAGGGTGATATTCTCAAGCTTTATCCCTAAATCTTCACTGATCACCTGGCCGCCGGTCAGGACCGCCATATCCTCCAACATGGCCTTTCGCCGATCGCCGAAACCAGGGGCCTTAACCGCCACGCACTTAAGCGTTCCGCGAAGCCGGTTGACAACCAGGGTGGCAAGGGCCTCTCCCTCTACGTCCTCAGCGATGATCAACAGCGGTTTCCCCATCTTGGCGATCTGCTCGAGGATGGGGACCAGGTCTTTCATGCTGCTGATCTTCTTCTCGTTCAGCAGGATGTAGGGATCTTCCAGGTGGGCCTCCATCTTTTCCGCGTTGGTAACAAAATATGGAGACAGATACCCGCGGTCGAACTGCATCCCTTCCACGATATCGAGAGACGTCTCCATACCCTTGGCCTCTTCAACCGTGATGACGCCCTCCTTCCCTACCTTTTCCATGGCCTCCGCAATCACCTCGCCGATGGCCTTATCGTTGTTGGCGGAAATGGTGCCGACCTGGGAGATTTCCTTCTTCTCCTTGGTAGGATTGGAAATCTTTTTCAGCTCCGCAACCACCACCTCGACGGCCTTGTCAATCCCCCGCTTGACGGCCATGGGATTGGACCCTGCCGCCACCAGCTTCGCACCTTCCCGGAAAATGGCCTGGGCCAGGATGGTCGCTGTGGTGGTGCCGTCCCCGGCGACGTCCGAGGTCTTGGAGGCGACTTCCTTCACCATCTGGGCGCCCATGTTTTCAAACTTATCTTCCAGTTCGATTTCCTTGGCCACCGTCACTCCGTCCTTTGTGGATTTCGGAGACCCCCAAGACTTCTCTATAAGGACGTTGCGTCCCTTGGGGCCCAGCGTCAGCTTGACCGCATTGGCCAGGGTATCGACGCCCTTCATCATCTTTTCTCTTGCCTTTTCACTGTACCTAATCTCTTTTGCACTCATGGTTCAAATTCCTCCTCCAGGGCTATTCCACGATACCCAGGATATCGTCTTCCCTCATGATAAGATGCTCTACTCCATCGATTTTGATCTCATTACCGGCATACTTCCCGAACAAAATCCTGTCGTTCCTTTTTACGGCCATCGGGATACGATCGCCCTTTTCGTTGACCTTTCCCGGGCCTACCGCGATTACCTTCCCCTCCTGTGGCTTTTCCTTTGCCGTGTCGGGGATGATAATGCCGCCCTTTGTCTTTTCATTCTCACTGATTCTGAGTACCAACACCCTGTCGTTCAACGGTTTGATCTTCATGAATGACTACCTCCTTTTCCTGATTCTTTTAAAAAAATTGGGAACAGGTCTTCTGACGTTGCCGTCATATGACCGCAGACATCCCCCAAAAAAATTACTCAAAAGATTAACACCTTGAAATTATTAAATTAATTAAAACATTACCCTACAAAGTTAAGTACCCGTGACCAATTGTCAAGACTGTCTCGGGATTTTAGAATCGCTCATCTTGCCTTTTCAGGGTCAGGGGAGCGACGGATACGCGCGGAATAGAATGGTTCAAGGTCGCATCAGCGGTGGGGAATTGTTCACCGGCAGGAAATAACGCATTGAAATGGCGGAGAGAGAGGGATTCGAACCCTCGGTAGAGGTTGACCCCCTACACTCGCTTAGCAGGCGAGCGCCTTCAGCCGACTCGGCCATCTCTCCGCAGCATTATCTATGATTTTCTACAATTGTTTTCCTTATATGACATCTGACAACATTTTGCAAGGATTCATTGAGACAATCGGCTTCTTTTCATGGACAAATAGGAAATGGCCGCAAAAAGGCGTAAGATTCACAAGAGACAGAAGGATATGCATTGACACGCAGAGCATGGGAACGGAGAAAACGGTGCTTTAAAAACGCCGGCCCTTGTGATAGGTTGCTCCGGTAAAGGAAGGTAGAGGAGGCAGCCGCGGCGGTGGAGAAGGAACGAGACATGTTTGAATGCAGCGAGACCGAGGCCTTCGGCCTGAGATGGCTGGTCCTGATCGGTCGCATCGACGCCATGAGCGCCGGAGAGATTGGCCGGAAACTGGCTGCCCTTCTGACGGCCGGGGAGCGGATTATCGGTGCGGACCTGGACGGGGTCAATTATATCAGCAGCGCGGGAATACGCGTCTTTTTGTCTGCCCAGAAAAAGCTCATGCGTGTGAACGGCCAAATTGTCCTGGCCCACGTCCGGCCGGATGTCCTCGATGTGCTGAAGATGGGCGGCCTTGACACGGTCTTTCGCATTGCCGCAACCCGGGAGGATGCCGCCCGCCCGCTTCAGGGGGAAGCAAAAGACCTGGAACCGGTTTCAAAGGTCATCAACGGCATCCGCTTCACCTGGCTTAAGAAAGAGGGGCGTCCCGGCTTCCTGACCCTGATAGGGGGCCAGAAGCGGCTGATTCATGCCGCCTATGAAGCCGAAGATGTGGTCACCATCCCGTCTTCTGACATGAAATTCGGCCTGGGCCTGGGGAGCCTGGGTCAGGAATGGGATCACTTCAAGGGACTTTTCGGCGAGGCCATGGTCGTTGACCACCATCTCTTTTTTTATCCCGCCGTAAAGAATCCGGCAGTGGACTTCATGCTCTGGTCAAGAGGAAATCCTCCTCTGCCATATCGGTTCCTGAACGGTCTTTCGTTCGGCGGCGCCTATCAGTATGTGGCCTCCTTTGATGGAGAGGACCGGTCGGTTTCCCTGGACAGCCTGATCAAGGCCCTTTTCCAGATTTCAGACGCCCCCCTGCTGGGGATCGTCCTCTTAGGGGAGAGCCGGGGGACCTGGGGGATGCACCTCAAGCGCGTTCCCGTGAAAGGTCTTTGGCCGGGGCCGGAGCCAGATATCTTCAGCCCCGCCCGTATTCATGACTGGGTGGATCTGCCGGTTGAGCCGGGTTTTGCCTATCATACGGTGGTGGCTGCAGGCATTGGCGTCAGGGAGAGGGCGCTTGCGCCCCTGTCAGTGAAGACCTCCTTACCGGAGGGGCAGGATTTCCATGTGCACGCGGGCATATTCGGCAAGGGTCTCTTCAGCACGGATCCAGCCGGTTTTGAAGAGGAGGTCAAGCGGATAGTATCCGAGTTCGAGGTCTTGAGGATTCAGCATCTCATGGGGCGGAGCCTTTTTAGGAGCGGTGTGGTGGGCGTGGTGGAGATTAGAGAAGGAGAGACCCGTGGAACTCTGGATCGGCGCCCTTAACCTCGGGTTTCTGTACAGCTTCATGACCATGGGGGTGTTCATCACCTTCCGCGTTCATGATTTTCCGGATATCACGGTGGACGGGAGCTTCACCACCGGCGCCGCCACAGCGGCAGTTCTGATGATGGCGGGGGTAAACCCGTTTGTGGCCCTCCTCGCGGCATTTGGGGCCGGGGCCGCGGCAGGGAGTGTCACCGCCCTGATCCATACCCGTCTCAACATCAACGGTCTGTTGGCCGGAATCCTGGTCATGACCGGTCTTTATTCCATCAATCTTCACATCATGGGCCGGTCCAACATCCCCCTCCTTAACCAGACCACCCTCTTTACCTATCTCGATAGGGTCAATCCCGGGCTCCACACGGAGGTGTGGATCACTCTCGCTCTTCTGGCGATCATGGGGCTCTTCTGGTGCCTCATGTCCCTCTTTTTCAGGACCGATATGGGGATCGCCATGCGGGTGACCGGCAACAACCCGGCCATGGCCGCTGCGGCCGGTGTCCATGTGGGCCGCATGACCGTGCTCGGGGTGGCCCTGGCAAACGGCCTGGTGGGGGTATCCGGCGGTCTCATCGCCCAGTATCAGGGGTTTGCCGATATCGGCATGGGGATCGGAACCATTGTGATCGGGCTGGCCGCGGTGATTATCGGCGAGTCTGTCCTGAGGATGCGCTCCATGGTCGCCATTGTCCTGAGCGTGATCCTGGGCTCGGTGATCTTTAGACTGATGATCGCTGTGGCCCTCTATGTGGGCATGAATCCCATTGACCTGAAGCTCCTGACAGCGGCCTTTGTCCTGGTTACGCTCATTGTCTCAAAAAGGATTGGGGCCGGCCGCAAGGTGAGAGTCCCTCTGCTCGCACGCTTTTCAAGAATCCTGACAGGGAGGCGAATCACCCTTGCCCTGGCGGGGATCGGGGCCGTGCTCCTCGGGCTTGGGGTTTTGAAGAGCCATGAGCAGAAACCCTCGGGTCTTTCAAAGGGATGCAAGATCGGAGTCGTCCAGGTGGCGGATCATGGGCTCTTGAACATCACCCGGGACAGCTTCGTAGAAGAGATGAAGCGCCTGGGCTACAGGGAAGGCGACACCGTCTCGATCATGTGTGAGAACGCCAACGGCGACCTCCCGACGGTCAATACCATCCTGGATAAGTTCTTGCAGGAGGGTGTAAAGATCGTGATCCCCATCTCCACGGCATGCACCCAGGCCGCCATCAACAAGGTGAAGGACCGACCCGTGGTGTTCGCCACCGTGGCAAACCCCTTTGTCATCGGGGCCGGCAACTCGGAAACAGACCATCTTCCCAATGTGACCGGCGTCTACGGGTGGACCCCCATGGACAGGACACTGGAAATCGTGCGCAGGCTCGTTCCGGGCAAACTCACCATCGGGAGCATATGGGACCCTGCCCACGCCAATTCCGTGTTCAATGTGGAGAATCTGAAGACTGCCGCGGCCGCATACCAGGACGTGACGTTCGAGGGCGCCACCATCACCGGCTCATCCGAGGTCTACGATGCGGCCCGTTCCCTGGTGAACAAAGGGATCGACGCCTTTGTCCTAAGCCCTGACAACATCGTCTACTCGGCCTTTGAATCGGTGGTCAAGGCGGCCCGATCTAAGAAAATCCCCATATTCATGAGCGACGTGGAGCGGTTGCAGGACGGGGCCCTGGCCACCCTCGGCTATGACTACAGCATCAGCGGGATCCAGGCGGCCCGTCTAACGGACCGGATCCTGAAAGGGGAGGACCCCGCAAAAATCCCCTTTGAACGCTACCGCAAGGTCACCTTTGGTCTGAACCTGAATGCGGCAAAGGAACTGAAGATCGCCATCCCGGACGACCTCCTGACCCAGGCTACCCAGGTATATGGCGACCAGAGACCGGGGCATAAAAGGAGGTCCCGCATCGGCGTGGTCCAGTTCGCCCTGGAGCCTAATGTGGAACTCTGCAAGGAGGGGATCCTCAAGGCCCTAACAGACAACGGGTATGTGGATGGAGAAAATATAGAGATCGTCTACAAAAACGCCCAGGCCGACTTCTCCATGATCAATGCCATTATCCAGGATTTTATTCGGCGGAAGGTGGATATCATCGTCCCCCTGTCCACGCCCTGCGTTCAGGCGGCCGTTCAACTGGGAGGGAAGGCACCCGGCACCAAGGTGGTATTTACCTACATCTACGACCCTTACCGGATCGGCGCGGCCCAGTCCCCGGACGACCATCTCCCCAATATGACCGGCGTCAGTTGCCCGCCGCCTATAGAAGAGATGCTCGCTCTCATCAAGGAGATGTTCCCTGACAGGAAGAAGGTCGGCATCGTCTGGAACAGCTCCGAGGCCAATTCCGAGGCGACCCTGTTCAAGATAAGGCCGTATTCATTGAAAATCGGCCTTCAGATCATCGAGGCCACTGTGACAGGTCCAGGAGAGGTGCTGGACGCCTCCCGGTCTCTGATTGTCAAGGGGGCGCAGGTCTTTTTGAATGGAGGCGACAATACCCTGAATGTCAGTTTTGACAGTTTTGCCAAGGTGGCGGACGAGAACGGAATTCCTCTGTTCTCGGTGGATTCCGAACTGATCGATAAGTCCTTGGTCGCCTTTGGACCCGATTACTACCAGACCGGTTATGACGGGGGAACCTATCTGGCCCGTGTCCTGAACGGTGAAAGCACGGCAGACCTTCCCATCTATGCCACAGAAAAGACCTCTTTTGTTATTAATGGCGATACGGCCGCGAGGCACGGATTCAAGATCGACAAAGAGATCTTGAAACGGGCAGACAAGGTCATCGGGCAACAGGAGGAGTCCTCCCATTCGGTCGGGAAACCGGAAAAGCGAATCGCCCTCTTTATGTTCAGCGATAACGAGGCCCTAACAGAAACGGCCCGGGGGGTCCGGGATCAACTGGAAAAGAGCGGTATCCTCAAGGCGCACAACATGATCGTGGACCAGAAGAGCGCCCAGAACGAGTTTTACCTGGCCCAGTCCATTGCCCAGGATATTGTGCGGCAGGATTACGGCTTGGTCATTACCCTCTCCACCCCCATCCTGCAGATCATGGCCCGGGCCAATCAAACCACCCCGCATGTCTTTGGGGCGGTGACTGATCCTTATCATACCGGCGTTGCCACAGGTCCGCTCGATCATCCGCCCAACCTCACCGGCGTGGCCACCAGCGAGCCGGTTGAGACCACCATCCAGGCCATGCGGGAGGTCCTCCCCGATGCAAGGCGCATCGGCATGATCTGGAACCCGGCCGAGGCCTGTTCCGAGGTGTGCACCCTCAAGGCCCGAAAGGCGGCAGCGGCTCATGGATTTGAACTGATCGAATCCACCGTCAGCGGCCCTGCCGAGATCCACGACGCGCTCCGGTCGCTCTTGAGCCGGGAGATCGATATCTTTTACACCTCGGGGGACAACACGGTGGCATCGGTCCAGAAAACCATTATCCAGATCCTGAGGAAAGAGAAGATCCCCTGCTTCACCAATATTCTCTCTGATGTGGAATCCGGCGCACTGGTATCCATCGGCGCTGATTTCTATGAGGTGGGGCAGGAAATCGCGCGGTTGGCAGCCCGGGTCATCGCCGGTGAGAGCCCACAGGATATCCAGATCGAGGACTTTAGACCTGAGAAGATATGGGTCAATGCCGACATCGCAGAGGAATACGGCATCCGGTTCCCCCAGGACTTCCTAAACCGGGCCGAACGGGTCATTAGAACGCCATGATACAGATTACGGATTTTCACAAGAGATTTAATGCCGGGACCATCAATGAGGTCTATGCCCTGAAGGGGATCGACCTTCACGTGCACACAGGCGATTTCATCACCATCATCGGCACCAACGGGTCGGGCAAGTCCACGCTCCTCAATGCGGTAGCCGGCGCATTTCTGCCGGACGTGGGCGCCATCGCGATCGCCGGAAAAGACGTCACTTTCGAGAGGGATTTTGAGAGGGCCAGATATATCTCCCGGGTCTTCCAGAACCCCTACACCGGTACGGCCCCCGGCATGACCATCGCCGAAAACCTGCTGATGGCCAACCTGAGAGGGAGGGCGCATTACCCGCGGATCAGCCTCAACAAGAAGCTCATGACCCAATTTGAAAAAGAGGTCTCCCTGCTGGAGATGCAGTTGGAGACGCGTCTGGACGACGTGATTGGGACCCTGTCAGGGGGGCAGCGGCAGGCCCTGACCCTCCTCATGGCCGTGATTCGCCAACCCAAGGTCCTCCTGTTGGACGAGCATACCGCTGCCCTGGATCCCAAATCAAGCGCCCAGGTCATTTCATTGACCCGGCGGTTCATCGAGCAGGGGCAACTGACCACCCTCATGGTGACCCACAGCATGCAGCAGGCCCTTCAACTGGGGACCCGCACCGTGATGATGCACCAGGGACGCATCATTGAAGACATCTCAGAGCGAGAAAAGCCAGGCCTGACCGTGGATGATCTCTTAGACAAATTCGCCGAACTGCGCAAGCGCGAGAAGCTAACCGACGACATTGTGGAGCAGTTGCGGCGGGAATACCTCATAAGTAATGATTATTGTTGATTGTCGATTGATGATTGCAGTGAGCAACGGCCCAACGACTCAAACCTCTGAAGAACTGAATGACATGTGAACTTCAGAAGGCCTCGTACCTTTCGAGCTCCCTTTCAACCGCTTCTATCTCCTCTTCAAGTGCCTCGATGGCCAAGATCTGATGGGACCTGACAGAATGGGCCGGAAGTGCCGCTTCACGGTCTTTGAGATCTGAACGGAGTTTCTCAAGCCTTCTCATCAGCTTTTCCTTTTCCCCTTGAAGTTCCATTTCCGCCCTCCTCACTTCTTCAACAAAGCGTTTTACCTTCTGAAAGTCCTTTTGAAACCGGACCGGGTCCCCGGTATCCACCATTTGGTTGGTCTGGGTGCAGCTATCGGCCCCCGCGGGACGGACCTCCGTGACGGCGTCATAGACGTTTTCCGGAGACAGCCCCCCTGCCAGAATGACGGGAAGCCGGCTCTCGCGTACCAGGGCCCGGGCCATTTCCCGGTCGGCCAACTCACCGGTAATCCCGATGTATCCCTCCTCTGGGGCATTGCTTACCCAGGTGTCGATCAGGAAGATATCGCTGGAATCGTGCAGCATGCGGGCGATCTCGAGGGAGGGAAAGTCTGGCGCCGCGGCCTCTCTGGGAACGGGAATGGACCGGATGATCCCCACGTCGTGGAATTCCTTTTTCAACTCTGACTGAAATTGGACGAATTTTTCCACGTCTACCAAGTTGCCTTCGTCATCCGTGAGGCTGTCGCAGAAATGGATGAAATCCGGCTGATAATAATCAATCACCCGGCTTGTTGCATCGCTGTCGTGAAAGAGCGGGATCAGACTGCTTTTCACGCCTGAGCCCTGGGACAGACGGACTGTTTCCCTGAGCAGCGGGACGCGCCACTGGTCCAGGCTCAGGATCACGCTTCCGATATGGTTGACGCCCAGTTCAATACACGTTTCCGCCTCCTGCGGCGTCTGGATCTCGTATATTTGAATGATCATGTGTCTCCTCATCTCAAGGCCTTTTGATATCTCTCACCCGCTCCGCTTGAGCTCACAGGGATCACAGAGATAGACCTTAACAGGAATTCATCCTCACGTTTTCAGAGGACCGGTATCGGTAGGGTTAATGGCTGTGTCAAGATGGCTCAAAACAGAGGACCTGCTCTTATCTTTCAGGGTCATTGTCAAAAGGTGAAGTGGCTGATAGAGACTCCCTTTTCTGAAGGGAAGTGTAGAAGAAACGGACTTGGGGATCAAGAAAAAATCGGATTGCCTATTCTGACGGTCAACGGGCAGCAGCTATGGATTGCTCGAAGCCAGAATATTCCTTGACAGGGTGATGAACAACCTTATATTATGACGCGCGATTCATTTTTTGTAATGCTGCGTCATATTCACAAACGAGGCAAGGATATCTTGCGGCCCTGGGAGAGTCAACCCATGAAGAACGAGAAGCCTTCAAGGCGGCAAAGAGAAAAACTGCGGCAGCGCCAGGAGATGCTTGCGGCAGCCCTTGATCTTTTTGCGGAAAAGGGGTACCACAACGTCTCCATGCACGAGATCGCTGAAAAGGCCGAGTTCGCCATTGGAACGCTCTACACGGTCTTCCAGAATAAGGAGGATCTCTATAAGGCCCTGGTCCTGGAGGAGTGCGACAGCTTTGAAGCGGCTTTGGTGCAGGCCATCGAGACGCCGGAAGACGAGATTGAAAAACTCAGAAATTATGTCCGGGTAAAGGGCGACAGGTTTCGCAGCAATCTTCCATTTATCCGCCTTTTTCTGGCCGAGAGCAAGGGGGCGAGTTTCAATATCCGGGCCGGACTGGATGAGGCCCTGCGGAAACGATACTACGCCTTCCTTGAAAGACTTGCTTTGATTTTTGAGAATGGCATCAAAAACAGACGGATCAGGAAAATCGCTCCCCCCTATCATCTGGCCGTCGCCCTCGACAGCGTCGTGGATGCCTTTCTCCTTCTGTGGCTCGAAGCGCCCGAGCGCCATCCCTACCCGGAAGACCCTGACGCTATTCTGGATATTTTTTTCAAGGGACTGTTGGATCGGTAATCTGGAGCTGGATACTGGATGGTGGATGAGTGGAGACGGGAATGGGACCTTTTCTGCCTGCTGAACCCTTGGCCCCAGACACTGGATATTCGTTTCAGGCCGTAATCCTGATGCCTTGCGCCTTGCGCCTAACGCCTTCAGCTATTTTTAGGAGGTCTTTGATGCGACTGAAGAAAAACGGCACGAAATTCTTGGACTGGATGATGGCAGCGGCGGTTCTGGCGGGTTTCATCCTGCAGGCCGGGTGCGAAGACGGACACAGTCAGCAGCCCGCGGCGCCCCCTGTCCCCGAGGTGGCGGTCGTAACAGTCTCTACCCAGGCTGTCCTGCTCACCACCGAATTGCCGGGCCGCACCAGCGCCTACCGCATCGCGGAAATCCGTCCCCAGGTCAGCGGTCTCATCCAGAAACGTCTCTTTACGGAGGGGGCCGAGGTCAAGGCAGGCGACGTACTCTATCAGATCGATCCCGCTCCCTTTCAGGCGGCCCTCGACAATGCAAACGCCTCCCTTGCCAAGGCCGAGGCCAATCTCCCCGCGATCCGTTCCAAGGCCGATCGCTACCGGAAATTAATGGCCTCCAACGCGGTCAGTCAGCAGGACTATGACGAGCGGGCCGCCGCCCTCGGGCAGGCCGAGGCGGAAGTTGACTACTGGAAGGCATCGGTAAAAACCGCCCGCATCAATCTGGGCTATACCCGCATCGTGGCGCCCATCTCCGGCCGCATCGGCCGATCCAATGTGACGGATGGGGCACTGGCAACGGCCTATCAACCCCAGGAACTGACGACCATCCAACAGATAGACCCCATTTACGTGGATGTGGCCCAGTCCACCACTGAACTCCAACGATTAAAGCGGAGCCTGGATGCCGGCCGCCTGAAACAGAGCGGAGAGGACCGCAAGAAGGTCAACCTCATCCTGCAGGACGGCACGCCGTATCCATTGGAAGGGGCCCTTCAGTTCCGCGACGTCACGGTAGATCCGACAACCGGGTCCGTTATCCTGCGGGCTATCTTTCCCAATCCAAAGTCTGTCCTCCTGCCGGGCATGTTCGTTCGGGCCGTGGTCCAGGAGGGGATCGCCGAC
Organism: Thermodesulfobacteriota bacterium; assembly: GCA_030837545.1. GTDB lineage: Bacteria > Desulfobacterota > DSM-4660 > Desulfatiglandales > Desulfatiglandaceae > AUK324. The sequence goes on from JAUPKI010000088.1 coordinate 24,292, forward strand.
AAGGCCATCCTGGCGCCTCAGCAGGGGGTGAGCCGCAACCCGAAGGGAGAACCGATCGCCCTGATCGTCGATGAGAACGGAACGGTTCAGCAGCGCAGGCTGACTCTCGAGCGCGCCATCGGGGACCACTGGTTGGTCACATCGGGCCTTTCGGGGGGAGAACGTCTGATTGTGGAGGGCATGCTCAAGGTCCGACCGGGCATCACCGTGAAGGTTGTTCCCTTTGAGAGCGGCAAGGCCGAGCCAAAGGGGGGGCAGCCAACCGGAACGAGGGCGGAAACGAAGTAACGGAGGGGTCTGATGCTGTCGAAATTCTTCCTGGAACGTCCGGTCTTTGCCTGGGTCATCGCCATCATCATGATGCTGGCCGGAGGCCTGGCCATCTATAACATGCCCGTCTCCCAGTATCCGCCCATCGCCCCGCCCTCCATCGCCATCGATGCCTTCTATCCCGGGGCCTCGGCCGAGACCGTGGAAGACAGCGTGATCCAGATCATCGAACAGAAGATGACCGGGTTCGACAAGCTCCTGTACATGACCGCCACCAGCGACGGCTCCGGCGCCGGGAGGATCGAACTGACCTTTGCCCCCGGCACCGATCCGGACCTGGCCTGGTCCCAGGTGCAAAACAAGCTGCAGCTCGCCATGGCCAGTCTCCCCGACGTCATCCAGCGTCAGGGCGTCAAGGTGAGCAAGTCCACCCGCAACTGGCTGATCATCGTTGGTCTGATCTCGGAAGACGGGAGCATGAATGGCAATGACCTCAGAGACTATGCGCAATCCAACATCGAGAAGGTCCTGGCCCGTGTGCCGGGCGTGGGCGAGGTGGAAAGCTTTGGCGGTCAGTACGCCATGCGGGTCTGGCTGAATCCGGACAAGCTGACCAATTACAAGCTGACGATAGATGATGTCATCGCCGCGCTTCGCGCCTACAATGTGGAGATCTCCGCCGGCCAGTTCGGCGGGGCGCCGGCGGTCGAGGGGCAACGGTTGAACGCCTCTATTATTGTTCAGAACCTGCTCAAGACCCCGGAGGAGTTCGCCGGCATCCCACTCCGCATCAACCCCGACGGCTCCATTGTGCGCGTTCGGGATGTGGGATGGACCGAGCTGGGCACCGAACGCTACGATGTGGAGGGGCTCTTCAACGGCAAACCCAGCGCGGCCCTGGCGGTCCGGCAGGCCGCGGGCGCCAACGCCCTGGATACCGCCGATGCCATCCGGGCCAAGATGACCGAGCTGTCCCAGTACTTTCCGCCCGGGGTGAAGGTCATCTATCCCTTTGACACCACGCCCTTCGTAAAGGTGGCCATCAACGAGGTGGTCAAGACCCTCCTTGAGGCGGTCCTGCTGGTCTTTCTGGTCATGTTCTTATTCCTGGGAAACTTCCGGGCCACCCTGATCCCGACCATTGCCGTGCCCGTGGTGATCCTGGGGACCTTTGCCGTACTCAACCTCTTTGGGTTTTCCATCAACATGCTCACCATGTTCGCCATGGTGCTGGCCATCGGTTTGCTGGTGGACGACGCCATCGTGGTGGTGGAAAACGTGGAGCGGATCATGAGCGAGGAGGGTCTCTCGCCCAGGGAGGCCACCCGAAAGTCCATGGAACAGATCACCAGCGCCCTGATCGGCATCGGACTGGTGCTGGCTGCGGTGTTCGGCCCCATGGCCTTCTTCGGCGGTTCCACCGGCGTTATCTACCGCCAGTTCTCCGTGACCGTCATCTCCGCCATGCTCCTCTCGGTCCTGGTGGCCCTGATCCTGACCCCGGTGCTGTGCGCCTCGCTCCTCAGGCCCGCGGTCAGCCGCCAAGAGAAAGCCAAGACCGGTCTCGCCCCATTCAGATGGTTTTTCCGGGGATTCAACCGCATGTTCAACTGGACCCGGGATCGTTACCAGGGGCTGGTCGCGCGGATCGTAGGCCGCAAGGTCCGCTACCTGGTCATCTACGTGCTGATCGCGGCGGGCCTCGGATTCCTGTTTCATCGAATGCCCACTGCCTATCTCCCGGATGAGGACCAGGGCATTCTGTTTATTCAGGCGATGCTCCCATCGGGTTCGACCCTGGAACAGAGCATGCAGGTGCTGGACGAGGTCCGTGCCTATTTCGAGGAAGATGAACGAGAGGCGGTGTTATCCGTCATGACCATGGCCGGCAGAAGCTTTGGCGGCGGCGGGCAAAACGCCGGCCTCGGTTTTGTCCGGCTCAAGGACTGGGAACTTCGCGACCGACCGGATCTGAAGGTCAAGGCGATCGCAGGACGTGCCATGGCGCGGTTTGCAAAAATCAGAAATGCCAGGGTCTTTGCCTTTGCGCCGCCCTCGGTCACCGAGTTGGGCACCTCGGTCGGGTTCGACTTTCAATTACAGGATCGCGGCGGGCTGGGGCATGAAAAACTCATGGAGGCCCGCAACCAGTTGCTCGGCATGGCCGCCAAGGATGACCGAATGATTCGGGTCCGTCCCAACGGCATGGAGGATGTGGCCCAATACCGCATCGACGTGGACTGGGAAAAGGCCGGGGCCCTGGGCGTTCCGATCAGTTCGATTCACAATGCGATCACAACGGCCTTTGGCGGCGCCTATGTTAATGACTTCATCCAGGGGGGCCGGGTCAAGCGGGTCTACGTCCAGGCCGACGCCCCCTATCGGATGCTTCCCAGCGACCTGGAACACCTTTACGTGCGAAACAATACCGGAGGCATGACGCCGTTTACCTCATTTGCCTCAGGCCATTGGGCCTACGGGTCCCCGCGGCTGGAACGATTCAACGCCTTCCCCTCCATGAACATCCTGGGCGAGGCGGCCCAGGGCCGGAGCACCGGAGAAGCGATGCAGGCCATGGAAGAGATCGTAGCCAAGCTGCCCGAGGGGATCGGCTTCGACTGGAGCGGCATCTCCTATCAGGAGCGGATGGCCACGAAACAGACGGGGCTCCTCTACGCCTTTTCCATGATCGTCATTTTCCTATGTCTGGCGGCCCTTTATGAAAACTGGACGGTTCCCATCTCTGTCATGCTCGCCCTCCCCCTCGGGGTCATCGGCGGCATAGCGGCCTCGATGCTGCGGGGATTTCCCAACGATGTCTACTTTCAGATCGGGCTCCTCACCGTGCTGGGGCTGACCACTAAAAACGCGATTTTGATTGTTCAGTTCGCCATGGCCAAGGTAAAGGAGGGCGCGGGGCTGGTGGAGGCGACCCTTGAGGGCGCGAAGCTGAGGCTGCGGCCCATCGTCATGACCTCCCTGGCCTTCGGTTTCGGGGTCCTGCCGCTGGCCTTGGCCACCGGGGCCGGCGCGGGGGCCCAGACCGCCATCGGCACCGGCGTCCTGGGTGGGATGATCACCTCGACATTTCTGGCGATCTTTTTCATCCCCCTCTTCTACGTGGTGGTGGTTCGTCTCTTTGCAAAGAAGAAAGTCAGCCGAACAGAAGCGCCTGTTTCGGATGCCTCGAATCTTCCGTAAAGATGATCCCTACGTTGAGGTCAGGACCAAGGCCCTGGGATAGAGAAGCCGACATCAAAACCGAGACAGGGAAAAGAGTTGAGACATGCCTACAGGTCCCACTGAATTGGCTATTGACAATCAATTATTGGGCTTGCTTTTGCAATGGCAATGCGCTATAAATACGTCATTAACTTCAGGAGGAAATCGAATATGAAACGCTTATTCTTTTCCAGAACGCCCCTTCTGGCGGCGTGCCTGCTCATAGCCGGCTGCGGAACCCCCGGCTCGTATCAGCAATCGTACTCCACAACGGGCGCCATCATCGGCGCCGGCGCCGGCACCCTTATCGGCGGCCCGCATGGTTGGCCCGTGCAGGGCGCGGTGGCCGGCGCGCTGATCGGCGGCGCGGCGGGCGCGGCAGCCGGAGCAGATGTGGATCAAAAAGTAGCGGCCAATGCCCAGAACCAGGCCTATCTCCAAGCCCAGGCCGAGGCCGCCGCCAACCCGCCGGTCAGTAAATGGGACGTGATCTCCATGTCCAAGGCCAGGGTCAGCGACGATGTGATCGTCAACAAAATTCAAGCCGCCAGCTATGTGCAGCCTCTGACCGCCCAGGACCTAATCGAACTCAAGAATGAAGGCGTTTCGGACCGGGTGACCAACGCCATGATCACCAAGGCCCAGACCCAGTCCAACACCGCCTTTCCCGCGTCCACAACAAACACGACTGTCGTCGGACCAGCACCGGCCACCGTGACCACCTACTACGATGTGGACCCGGCTCCTTATTATGCCTGGAACTTTTCTTTCGGTTGGGGGCTGCCCTGGCCGTATTATTACGGGCAAAGCTGGCCGTATTATTATGGGCCACGCTGGCCGTATTATTACGGGCCGCGCCCACCAGGCCCCTGGTTTGGACCAGGTCCAGGCCCAGGTCCGTGGTTTCGCCCAGGACCAGGTCCGGGCCCAGGTCCGTGGTTTCGCCCAGGACCAGGTCCGGGTCCGGGTCCAAGACCAGGTCCGGGCCCAGGTCCGGGTCCAAGACCAGGTCCGGGTCCGGGTCCCGGTCCGGGACCACATCCCGGTCCGCCGCGGTAATGAACCGGCAACAACTCCACCGAAATATTCCTGCGCCTGAGTAAGGTATGCAGTTTTGTAATGAAGCCTACGGGAGCGCAGGGATCAGAACAAGAGGGGCTTGAGCTTCGGATTTGACGGCAGCGATGATGTCGGGGAGGATAGAGGGTTTTGTCCCGTTTTTTGGTCTGATTCTGAGCAAAAAACTGGATGGAAGCTTTCGTGCAACCCATTGATTTGATTTTAAATGGTGGGCGGTACAGGATTTGAACCTGCGACTTCCACCGTGTGAGGATGGCACTCTCCCGCTGAGTTAACCGCCCGACTGCCGTTGCTGATCTCAGCGATCAGAACGGAATATACTTTATAATATCCATACGCGTCTGTAAACAAAAAAAATCAGATCATTCCCACCAGCCTTTTCGTGCCTCTCACCTCATCAGCCGTCAGGTGCCGGTATCTGCCGATCTTCAGATCTCCCAACTGAAGATTCCCGAATGAAATCCGCATCAGATGCACCACCCGGAACCCGGTCGCCTCCACCATGAGCCGCACCTGGCGGGACATTCCCCTGGTGATGGTCATTCGGAGAATGCTCTGGCGTTCGTTGCGCAGGATCAGTTGGGTCTTTGACGGTCCGCTCTCCCCATCCTCCAGCAGGAGGCCTTTTGTCAGTTTCGACAACGCCAGGTCGGTGATCCGCCCTGCGACGGTGATCTTATAGGTGCGCGGGACATGGTATCGCGGATGGGTGAGCCGGTGGGCCCAGTCTCCATCATTAGTAAGGAGGAGGAGACCCAGGGTGTCAAAATCGAGGCGGCCCACCGGGTAGACCCTCTGGGGGAGATTCTTCACAAGGTCGGTGACGAGAGGCCTGCCTGCCGGGTCTTTGAGGGCGCAGATATACCCGAAAGGCTTGTTGAGGATCAGATAAACCCTTTCAGACGGGGCGGGGATTTCACGGCCGTCCACACCGATGCTGTCCACGCCCCAGACTGCCAAGGTCCCCAGGGTCTTCACCTGTTCGCCATTAACCGTTACCCGGCCTGAAAGGATCATATCGTCGGCCTTCCGCCGCGAGGCGAGCCCGGCAGACGATACTATTCGGTTAAGCCGTTGGGCCTTCCCTGTCCTTGGGGAACGGAAGACCTTGTTCCTCAGGCCCGGATCGGGTCTCGTTTTCTTTGGATCTTTCAACCTGTCCATCCTCTTCCGGCAGATGTACAGCCGCCTCGTCGCCGGACCCAAAATCCTTCAGCTCTTTCAGTTTTGGTAGGGATTCCAGATCCTTGAGGTCAAATACCTCCAGAAATTTCTTGGTGGTTCCATAGATCAGCGGCCTGCCGGGAATCGTCTTCCGTCCCATGATCCGGATCAGGTCCTTTTCGAGGAGCGTCCTCAGGATTCCCCCGGCATCCACGCCCCTGAACTGTTCGATCTCCTGACGGATGATCGGCTGTTTGTAGGCGATAATGGCCAGGGTCTCCAGTGCTGCCCGGGATAACCGTGAAGGCGAACTTCTAAGCATCCTGAGGACATAGGGGGCGTATGCCGATCGGGTCCGTATCTGGTAGCCTTCGGCCACTTCCTTCAGACAAAAGCTTCTCTCCATGGCGTCATAGGTTGTCTGCAGGCCCGTCAGCGCAGCCCTGATGTCGGGGGCCGGGACGTCCGGGAGGCACCTGTGGATCTCCTGCACGCTCAAGGGCTTGCTCGATGCGAACAGGAGGGCCTCGATAATCAGTTCAAGCGGTTTCTCCATGATTGGAACCATTCTCGACTCAGAGGGTCAGGTCTTCACCGAGTTCCTCTGTCCCATCGACTTCAAAATTTGCGACCAGGCGGATGTCGCTCGTATGGCAAGACGCCTGAAATACCTTGACAACACCGATGTGAACCAGCTCCAAAAGCGCCAAAAAGGTGACAATGAATTCAGGCACCTCCCGGTCTTCACTGAAGATCTCGTCAAAGAGCATTTCCTTCCTCTCCTTCAAAAGCGATAGAATAAGCCTGGCCTTCTCCTTTATGGACCATCTTTCGTGTCTGAACGTCAACATCATGGCCCCGGACTGACTTTTCTCGATGATCCGCCTGAATGCGTCGATCAACTGAAACAAGCTGATATCCAGACTGGGTCCCTCGGTTTCCGGTTCGGCATCATACCAGGAGACATCCTGTCTGGGAAAGACGTCTCTCCCCAGGATCTCCCGCTCCGAAAATTCCTGTGCCACTTCCTTGATGCGCATGTACTCCAGGAGCGGTCGTGTAATCTCATTGCGCGGGTCCTCTTCTTCTCCCTCTTCATCGGAACAGGGAAGGAGCATCTTCGACTTGATATGGACCAGGGTAGAGGCCATGACCAGAAAGTCGCCGGCAACGCTCATGTTGAGGGCCTTCATCATCTCCAGGTATGCCAGGTACTGTTCGGTGATGGTGGAGATGGGGATGTCGAAGATATCCACCTCATTCTTGTGAATCAGATGGAGCAGGAGGTCCAGCGGCCCTTCAAATATCTCCAATTTGACTTCGTAGTCCATTCATAAGTGCCTAAAGTGACTAAAGTGTGAAGTGTGAAGTTAAAAGTTCAAATCGGAATTTTCTATTTTTTATCACGCCAAGGCGTGATTAGGCATTCCAAACTCGTAACTTCAAACTTACAGAAATCAGTATCCAGCAACCAGCCTAAACCTTCACCGCCTCCCTGACCTCAGCCATGGTGTTCCGGGCAATGGCACGGGATGTTGTATTACCTTCCGCCATGATTTCTTTGACCCTCTCCATATTCGATGCCAGTTCCCTTCTCTTGGCGCGAATCGGTTCAAGCCCCTGTTTCAGGCTGGCGGCCATCATCCGTTTGCATGCCACGCACCCGATCTTGGCCGATGGACAGTCGTTGCGAATAGCCTCTATGGTTTCCAGTTTTGAGTAGATTTCGTGGAACGAGAAGACATTGCATATGGTCGGATCGCCGGGGTCAGATTTTCTGGCACGCTGAGGGTCCGTAATCATCTGCGATACCTTGGCATCGATCTCTTCGTCGCTGTCTGTCAGAAATATGGCGTTGCCGTAGCTCTTGCTCATCTTGCGCCGGTCCATCCCTAAGATCTTGGATGTGGGGGTCAGTAGGACCTCGGGGACAGGGAATACCTCGCCATAGAGGTGATTGAAACGGCGGGCAATTTCCCTCGTCAGCTCAACGTGGGGCGCCTGGTCCTCGCCCACAGGGACCCCATTGGCCTTATACATGAGGATATCGGCCGCCTGAAGCACCGGATAGCCTAAAAAGCCATAGGTATACACATCCTTCTGTCTCAGTTCGGTGAGCTGTTCCTTGTATGTCGGGTTCCGCTCCAGCCAGGGAAGCGGGGTGAACATGGAAAAAATGAGGTAAAGCTCTGCGTGCTCCTTGATCTCGGACTGGATAAAAAAAGTGGAAACCTCCGGATCAAGCCCGACGGATATCCAGTCAATGATGATGTCATACGTGCTCTGCCGAATGATATCGGGGTGCGCATATTCGCTGGTGAGGGCGTGCCAGTCCGCGATAAAATAAAAACATCGGTACTGCTCCTGGAGGTTTTTCCAGTTCAGGAGAGCGCCATGCAGATGTCCGAGATGCATTTTTCCGGTGGGCCTCATGCCGCTTAAAATGGTCCCTTTATTCATGTGATCTCTTTTCCCTTCCATGCAAAAGATCGCCGAACCTGTCCCTCACAAAACGGATTTCGTCGTCCCTTGTCTTTGTTAAATGGTTTAACCTCGCTTCCAACAGCCTGTCAAAGATTTCCTTAAAAATGGGCCCTGACTTCAGACCCATCTCCAACAGGTCTTTTCCGTCTATCAAGGTCTTTATCCCCTTCAATCGGGTGAAATAAAATGAAATGAGCCGCTTCATCTTTTCGTTTCTGGCCTTTGCCATCAGATAGAGCAAGGTCTCCGTATCATATGGCAGCAGCAAGGTGTAGAGCTGAGAATTGGTCCCATCAAACTTGAAGAGCGCATCTAAAAGTCTTTCCCCCGCTTCCCTCACGTGCAGCGCCTTCTGACGGATGCCCATCTCCCTGGTGAGGCGGTTGAATAGGGCGGCATCGAGGTGGCTGGCGATGCCGTACCAGTAGACTTTCCACGGCTCAAGCGGTTCTTCCAGATAGAGGAGGCGATACCAGACGATCACCTCCCTGATCTCTTCCAGAAGATCTTGGAGTTGCTGAGTGAGTTGGATGTCTGGAGAGATGAATTTCAACATCTGCAATTCGTTCGTCCTGTTGATGGTCCGAAGGGGGTCGGGCTCCTTCAGGATCAGCTTGAACTCCGCAAGAATCCGGTGGGACGCGATGCCATCCATCCAGTCCATCTTGACGGCATTCTTGAGAAGGGAAAGAGTCAATTTCCCGATCTTAAAACCAAATCGCTGTTCAAACCTGACGGCACGAAGCATGCGGGTCGGATCTTCTACAAAGCTCAGGTTGTGGAGAACCCGCAGGACCTTTTCCTTGATGTCTTTCTGCGCCCCGAAATAGTCGATAAGGGTCCCGTAATGCTTCTGGTTCAATTTGATGGCAAGGGTGTTGACCGTGAAATCTCGGCGATACAGATCCAGCTTCAGGGAACTGGTCTCCACGATCGGGGGGGCGCCCGGGGCCTCGTAATATTCGATCCTGGCCGTGGCTACGTCCACCTTAAAACCGTCCGGAAAAATCAGCACCGCAGTCCCGAATTTTCGGTGGCTTCTGAGCCGCGCATCGTGATATCGGGCGAATTCTCGGGCAAACTCGATGCCGTCGCCCTCAATGACGATGTCCACATCCAGATTTTCGTGCTTCAGAAAAATATCCCTGACCAACCCCCCCACGAGATAGGCATTATATCCCAGCGTGTCAGCGGTCTTGCCAAAATCCTTGAGGAGTTCAACGAGATGTTTCGGCAGCCGATCCACTATGATCCCGGCCATGTTCTTCTTCCTGACCAGAGAGGCGTTCTTCTTGGCGTCATACACGAACTCGGGGGTCTCGGAATTTCCCAACAGAATCGTGAGGAGATCGGTCCGGGTGATGACGCCTAACGCCTTCCCATTTTCCACGACCGGGAGGATTCGGAGTCTCCCCCGAATGATCAGGTCCTGGATTTCCTTCAGGGACGCATCCGGCCTGACGGTTGAGAACTCGATGTTCATGTATTCCTGTACACGAAGGTCCCCAAGCCCGAAAAAAACCGCTTTTTCAACGACCTGCCGCGTAATGTACCCCTGAAGGAGTTCATCGTTCACCACCAGAAGGACGTTGATATTGTACCGGGTCATCAATTCTGCCGCCCGCTTCACCGTCTCGGCGGCGCCGATCTGTATGACCGGGGAAGACATCATGTCAACGGCCTTTCTAACAGGGTTGATACGGGCGTTGAGAAGGGCATTCAGGGATCTTTCCACCTGGATCAGGGTCTGATTTTTGATGGTAGCCGATGCCGCCTGCGGATGTCCGCCCCCTCCAAACGCCCGGGCGATCTCCGCAGCGTTCACTTCATCGATTCGGCTGCGGGCCACGAGATAAATCCGATCGTCCATCTGGGCCAGGGCGAAGACTACGTTCAGATTCTCCATCTCCATGTATCGATGCACAAGAACGGCAAACTCCGCGATGTATACATCGGTGATCACCTTGGTAATGGTCACCTCCACCCCATGGATGACACGGCTCGCAGCGGATCGCGTCAGGTCGTTCAAGAGCCACAGATGCTCTATCGTCAATTCTCGAGTGAGCATGTCCGAAATAACGTTATGGTCGGCCCCCTGCCGGGCCAGCCAGGCCGCGGCCTCGTAATCTTCGTCGGTTGTGGAGGAAAAGGTGAACGATCCGGTGTCTTCATGGATGCCAGCGCACATGATGGTGGCCTCGTCAGGGGTTACCGGGATCTCCTTCTCTTGAAGAAGGCGCGTCAGGATAGCCGTGGCCGATCCTGTCCTGCGGATGACCTCCACGTCCCCGCGGACATCCTCTGAGGAATCGGGATGATGATCGTAGATGTGAATTTCAACGTCCTTACGGCCAGCCAGTTGGGCGAATTTCCCGATGCGGCTCTTCTGCCGCGTATCGACCAGGATGAGGCGCTTGATATGATCCAGATCGACCTGTTTTACCTTGGCGAAGTTGAAGAGGTAGGAAACGGAATTAATGAAGAAATTGCGGAGGTTTTTTTCCTGTGAACCCGGGAACACGAGCGTGGCCTCGGGGTAAAGCTTGCTGGCGGCTAACATGGAGGAGAGGGCGTCGAAGTCGGCGTTGATATGGGTGGTGATAACCTCTTCATGAATCTCCCGAGGTCCCGTTTTATCCCTGTCTTGATTTTTCTCGCTTTCTCCCATGAGACGAACATATCATATATGACGGGAATCGTCATCCCTCTCGTGTGAAGCTTCAGATTCAGAGGTTCAAGGTTCAAAGGCTTCCCTACCCTTCACAGCCATTTTCCCGGTTCGTCAATGACCCTTCATGAATCATCCACTAAAACCTCAAAGCCCCTTGAGCCTCTCTTCGTTTTCTTGCCTTTTCTTGCAGTTGATGCAGAGGGTGGTCACAGGGCGCGCCCTGAGCCTTTCGTCGGAAATATCCTCGCCGCATTCTTCGCAGATGCCAAAGGTCCCCTGCTCGAGTCTGTCCAGGGCCTCCTTGATTTTTGAGATGAGCTTCCGCTCCCGGTCTCGAATACGGAGGGTAAAATTTCTTTCCGATTCCAGCGTCGCCCTGTCTGTAGGGTCGGGAAAGGTCTCGCCGTGGTCCGTCATGCCGACGACAGTCTTGTTGGCCTCCTCTAAGAGGGCATTCAGCTTCTCGTTCAGCAAGGATCTGAAATACTCCTGATTTTTTTTAGTTAGCATCGGTATCTCCATTCAAAAAAATAAGACATCGCTTTTTAACACCCTTTCCAACTTCTGTAAAGCGAGAAACATGCCAATGGACCTTGAGTGAGCTGCGGACTGAACTCCCTGTGGCGTCTATTTGGCCATTTTTTTCCAGAAACCTTTGGGCTTTTTCTTCTTGTCAGACAACGAAAGTTTCTCCGTCTCTGCAAATGCCGTCAATAGCTCTCTTTGGCGCTCAGTCATCTTTTGCGGTATCTTTACAATGAGCTTGATGTATAGATCGCCCCTTTTACGATACCCCTTCAGACTGATCATCCCCTTGCCCGGCACCCGGATGACCTCGCCCGGCTGGATGCCCTCAGGGATTGCCAGTTCGTAACCCTCCTTTTCGCCCAACACAGGGATGGTCAAGGTATCGCCCAATGAGGCCTGTACAAAAGAGATAGGGACCTGACAGATGAGATTGTCTTCTTCCCGTGTGAAAAACGCATGCTCTCTGACATGGATGACCACGAAAAGATCACCCGGAGGCCCCCCGTATTCCCCGGCCTCCCCTTCCGCTCTCAACCGCAATTGCGAGCCAGTGTCTACGCCAGCAGGGATCTTGACATGAAGGCTTTTTTCGGCACTGACCTTCCCCCCGCCCCTGCAGTTAGGGCATGGGTCGGTGATGATCTGTCCCTGCCCGTGGCAGGTGGGGCAGGTGGTGCTGACCTGAAAGAATCCCTGGGACTGGATCACCTGCCCCCTTCCTTGGCATGTGGTGCAGGTCCTGGGCTGGCTGCCCGGGGCCGCGCCTGACCCGTCACAGGTGCTGCATGTCTCCAATCGATGAAAGGTGATCTCTTCTTCCTTTCCGGCGAAGGCCTCTTCAAGGGTCAGCTCCATATCGTAACGCAGGCTTCTTCCCTGCCTGGCCCGGGTCCTTCCCCCCCTGCCGCCAAAGCCGAAAAACCCCTCGAAGATATCCCCAAAACTTGAGAAGATATCGTCAAATCCGCTGAAGCCTCGGAAACCAGTGCCCTCCAGGCCTTCATGACCAAACCGATCGTAGATCTGTCGTTTTTGAGGATCTCTCAGGACCTCGTAGGCCTCGGCCGCTTCTTTGAATTTTTCCTCAGCATCCTTATCGCCGGGATTTCTGTCGGGGTGATATTTCAGGGCCAGCTTCCGGTAGGATTTCTTGATCTCTTCATCCCCGCAATCCCTGGAGACGCTCAGGACCTCATAGTAGTCTCTCTTGTAGGCGGTCACTTCTCTTCAACTGCCTCTTTGCTCTCATCCATTTCCAACTCCAGGACGTCCATTGCCTCTTCGCTCTCATCCAGTGCCGATTCCGGAAAATCCTCTATGCTGTCACTCAAAAACCCTTCATCGAGGGCCGAAACCGGCTCGCTTTCCGGCAGGGCCTTAACCCGCTCATATGCGTGTCCTTTCCCGGCCTGAAAGACATCTCCTGCGGCGATTTCTCGGAGCGCCACCACAATATCCTTGTTTTTGCATACCACCGTAGGTTCTGCGCCCTTCTTCAATTGACGTACCCGTTTAGCCGCAAGGTGAATGAGTTGGAAACGGTTATCCACTCGGTCCAGGCAGTCTTCTACTGTAATTCGTGCCATGACTTTCTCCTCTCCCCTTTATTTAGAGGCTTGGAAGTTGTCCTGATAGATGTTACCCATTAAAAATAAACTTTGTAATGTAAGGCTTCTTATGGTAAATGTAAAGCGCAAATTGGTTCCGAAGATATCTTTAGGAGGAAGATCTGTCTCCCAACCCGCCATCACAAGGAGATGATTTCCCATCATGTTAGCCAAGGTCCTCAGCAGCGCCGTTATCGGAATTGATGCCTATCTGGTAGAGGTCGAGGTGGATATCTCCCAGGGACTCCCTTCATTTTCCACGGTGGGCCTGCCGGAAGGGGCGGTGAGGGAGAGCAAGGAACGGGTCAAGGCCGCAGTCAAAAACTCCGGCTATCACTTCCCCTCGGACCGGATCACGGTCAACCTCGCGCCCGCAGACATCCGAAAAGAGGGATCGGCATTTGACCTCCCCATGGCCCTCGGCATCCTGGTGGCTACAGGGTTGGTGAACAGGGACTCCTGTTCAGACTATATGTTCTTGGGGGAATTGGCCCTGGACGGCCTCATCCGGCCTGTCAGGGGGGTCCTCCCCATGGCCATTGCCGCAAGAGATCAGGGGCTTAAGGGGATTTTTCTCCCTGTGGAAAACGCCCCTGAGGCGGCCGTGGTGGAAAGGATCGATATCTTCCCAGTCACTGCCCTGGCCCAGGTGATCGGCGCCCTGAGAGGGATCAGCAGGATTGAACCGTTCACTGTGGACATCGACCAGCTCTTTCAGGCCCAGACATCCGACGTGGATTTCGTTGATGTCCGCGGCCAGGAGAACGCCAAAAGGGCCGTGGAAATCTCGGCGGCGGGCGGGCATAATCTCATTATGATCGGTCCGCCTGGATCAGGCAAGACCATGCTGGCCAAACGTCTGCCTACGATACTTCCGGTCCTCAGTTTTGAGGAATCTCTCGAAACGTCCAAGATCTATAGCGTCATGGGGTTGATGCCCAAGGATCACGGATTAATTACCATCCGTCCCTTCCGGTCGCCCCACCACACCATCTCGGATGCCGGGCTGATCGGCGGGGGGCAAAACCCCAAGCCCGGCGAGGTCAGCCTGGCACACAACGGCGTCCTCTTCTTAGATGAACTCCCGGAGTTCAGGAGAAATGTCCTGGAGGTCCTGAGGCAGCCCATGGAAGATGGGCTGGTGACCATTTCCCGTGCCGCCACCACGGTGGCCTATCCGGCTGAGTTCATGCTGGTCGCTGCCATGAACCCCTGTCCCTGCGGATTTCTGGGGGACCCGAAGCGGGAGTGCACCTGCTCTACGTTGCAGATCCAGCGGTACCGGGCCAAGATATCCGGGCCCCTGCTGGATCGGATCGATCTCCACTTAGAGGTCCCGGCCGTGCCCTACAAAGATCTTTCAGGGATCTCTGAGGGGGCTGCATCCGGAGAGATCCTGAAACGGGTCATGGCTGCCCGAAAGGTCCAGGAAGGGAGGCTGGCCCGTACGAAAATCTTCACCAATGCCCGGATGACCAGTCGTCACATCAAGCAGTTCTGCGTGATGGACTCCGAATCCAGCTCCCTCATGGAAAGGGCCATGGAGCGTTTCGGCCTGAGCGCCAGGGCCCACGCCCGCATCCTCAAGATCGCCCGGACCATCGCCGATCTGGAGGCCAGCCCCGACATCCGGCCCCCCCACGTGGCAGAGGCCATTCAATACCGAACCCTGGATCGGAAGATGTTGAGATAACAAGCGTCCTTTGCTTCAGAAATATTAGCCAGGATCATTGCCTACACCTCCTTGCAGTGAGTCTGACCAGACCAGAAAGCCAATGAGAATTCATTGCTGTCCGATCTGCGCCTATTGCGTACGGATGGCATGGACCCTTGAAGCGAATCCTGCCGTCACGTCCGAACCGCCTGGTGCGGGCTTGAAATTGAAGGAGAGCTGTTCCCGACTCCGCTTTATGCCCTCCATCCAGCTCAGCGCATCGCTGTCTGACGAGAATATCCGTATCAGCTCGAATCGGTTTTGGCGGTTAAGGTAGTCAGGCCAGATGCGGTCCATTTCTTCACGTGTGAGTTCCGATCCTTTGATGATGTTTGAGAGTAGTCCCCTTCTATGTTTGAGTTCGGTTTCTGACCGCGCCAGTCCGATAAACTGTCGGCAGATATTTGAGGGTATCCTTTTACCGGTCTTTGATGTGTATGTACATATGGCTTGCATCACCTTATCCGCGTTGAAATGGCGCAACATAAACATAATGAGACTGTTCCGCGTCAAAGGGGCATCCAGCCAAAGGGCGAAGGCGATATCTTCGGGTGAAACAAGTCTCGCTAACTGATCTCCCTGTCTCCAGAGCAGGTCCCATACAAGGATTTTGACACGTTCAACCCTCTCCATCCTCCCTGCAGTAAGGAGTCTTTTCACCATCTCTTCAGGAAGCCGGTGTCTTGGCCTCTCTCGGGGATATCTCTGGTCAAAGAAGAGGTAACAGATGCGGGAAACACGCATGTCGTTTTGGAGTAAAATCTCAATGAAGTTTTCCAGAAACGGCTTTTTCCTTGACGCGAGGTTTAAAAACTCTCCTGTCTTGAGGCTATTCAAAAACCTCAGTAACCGCATCCCCTTACAGGTCAGAATCTTATCCGAGGCATCGTTCAGGATAGCAATTATCTCCCTGGAAGCCTCTTCGGACAAACCTGCCTGGGTAATCACCGTTTCAATATCAGCATAAAGGCCATTCATTTGCCGACGACTTCCTTTTCAGGCCGTCATATTGCCGCTTGTGATTCTGTTTCTAAGGGTGACGTTCTGGGACTTATAGAAATCACCCGTCCTTTGACACTCACATACCTCCCCCATTTCTTTTTCAAGAAACGCTGTAATCGACAGGCATTGGGAGCCTCTGATGCCCTCTACCTCCAGTCTCACCTTTCCATCCCTTTCCACGACAACCTTGATCCGTGTATCCATCTTATCTCTCCTTATGCCACCTTGCGAAGAACCATCTCGATCTGACCATTCTGGTTCGTATGGTTCGTGATAATCGAATAGCCCCGTGATCTGGCGAACTTCATTACCTTTTCCTGTGAATACGTCTGGAAGATGTCATGGACAAGCTGATGCTGCTTCTTCTGGTTTCCATTCCAGTCTGAAATGATTTCATACGGGTCGAGATCGGACCCTGAACGTCTAAACCCTATTGCCTGACCGCTGTTTGTTGCAAGGATCTCTACGTTCTTTCGATCCCGTCCGTACCCCCCTGAAACCATGCCCCCCTCTTTCACATGGTAACCCAATTTCAAGAGGGTCTTTCTCAAGACCTGACCGTCCTTCAGTTGGGTCTTTATCTTTGTGATATGCGACATGTCTTTCCCTTCACCTTTCGAGTTGAATGCTCCGGATATGAGGCAAGACGTGTCCGCGAAAGACACCATTCCCGCATCCCGGATATCTGTTCCCCCATGGTTTTCGCTAATGGGATGAGCCCCTTGATGGCCCTTAAGAGGTGCAGTTCGGTTGGCCCTGACTCCGGACAATCGTAAAGGGTTTCGATGACGGCCTGTTCCATCTCCGCACCGCTGAAGGCCGCGGTCATATCCAGCAACGCATCGGTCACATTTATGCCGGCATCTATTCCGTATCTTTTGAAGAGAACATCGAAGACGGCCTTACGCTCTTCCCTGTTGGGCAGATCGATCAGAAAGACGGCATCAAACCGTCCGGCCCGCATGATTTCCATGGGCAGCCCGTGGATGCTGTTTGTGGTGGCGCACACAAACACCCCCTCCCTCTCAGACTGGAGGAAATCCAGAAAGAGGCCCAGTACCCTGGATAGGACCCCGCCGTCCGATGCGCTGTTGAATCCGCCTGGGAAGAATTTCTCGAATTCCTCAACCCAGAGGATGCAGGGGGACAGGACCTGTATGGTTTCCACGGCTGTCAGGAGATTCTCTTCGGTCTGTCCCACAAGGGATGAAAAGAGACGGGAAGTCGCCAGTTTCACAAGATGGATCCCCCACGACCCGGCCAGAGCAGACACCACGAACGATTTGCCGCAGCCCGGCGGTCCTGTCAGCAGGACCCCCTTCGGTGTTGGAAGCGGCTTACGTCGTCCGCTATGGTTGTTCCCGTGAATAAATCTGCCTCTCTTGATCAGCCAGTCCTTCAAAACGCCCATCCCACCCACATGGTCCAGGTTCGTATCAGGCCTGCACAATTCGATAAGCCCTCTTGCACGCTCATGAAGAAGCGCTGCCTTCTCTTGTTCAATAAAGGAGAGATTCAGTTTCCTGTGATGGACCAGACTGAGAGAGAGGAGATTTTCGCACTCAAGGGAAGTCAGCCCCTTGAGCGCCCCCGCCAGTTTTTCCGAATCTTCTTCGGGGAGGTCTTTATCGCAGGCATTCAGGATAGAGCGGATATCGCCCGCGCCCAGGGCAGGCTCATTGATCCGGGGGATGTCGGAAATGATCTCAGGCAGAGGGAGATAGGGTCTTCCCATCAGCACGACCGTGTAACCGTGCCGGCCGCGGTCGTTGATGAGACGGAGTTTGGTAAGGAGAAGCGGGTCTCTGTTTTCTATGAGAATGTCGAAGTATTCGAGAAGAAAGATCTTCCTCTCGGAGGTAAGCGACCTCCGGTTGACGTCGAGGATTCGGTTCAGCATCTCGATGGGATCGATATCGCCATTCTTCACCGTGCCCCCGTCCGGTCGCCAGATGCCTTGCGACATATTGTAGCCATAGACGTCTCCTGAAAATTTCCCGGTTATTTCAACACACTTGCTCACCATCCACCTGTGGTTGTGCGTGCCGAGGTAGAACAGGCTGCACAGCGAGGCAAACAGCGATTCAATGCGTCTTTCATCATCCATGGTCATCTACCCGCACGGCCTTGGCTCGGGAAATTCAGGCTTGCCCATCTCCTCGGCGATTTCCTGAATCGTTTCATCGTTCCATGAAATCATCGCCGTATCATGTTCGATCCATATTTCGATATCATGTTCCATCGCCCTTTCCCCTGCTCAATTTCCCTCTTGTTCGATTACACAGAACACAGCCGGCAAAAAAATATAGGCAAAAACGATGTCAGCAGATTGTAGGGGATTCCCGCCATCCGACCGGTGCATCCGTCCGGTTGATCAAGAGACCCAGTTCCTGCAGTCTGATGATCATGGCATGCATGGAAACATTTGTAAATCCGCCCGCTTCACACACCATGGCTGCGATACGGGCCCAGTTTTCAACGCAGGGATCAACAAACAGACTTGGCGGACCAATGGCGCTTTTCATGTTGTGCAGTACAAGGGCATCCCTTGCGAAGGCTTCGTGAAATGCGCTGACGACCTCTTTCTGCGGCATCAGGAGGCACCCGGCAAAATAATCGGCCTGCCATTCGATACGCTCTCTGGCGTTCCCTGTGCGGCATACAATGACGTCCCCATTCGAGGCCTGTCTCATCGCGGCCTGGGCATAGCGCCGATGCAGAACCCAGTGGCCGACCTCATGGGCGCAGGTGAAGATCAACCGGCCCTCGGGGCCCTGTTCCAGCAGCCGCTCGTTGATGCAGATCAGCCTTGCCCCCACATAGGTGGCCCCGAGAACACCCTTCGAGCCCAATATCGTTTCCAGATCCTCAAAGGAAAGCGTGAGTCCGAGCGATCTTTCAATGATATCCTCTACCGGCACCGGAGGCGCGACCGGATACCCGGCCACGGCCTCGTAATCCGCAATAAGCCCTGAAGCCGCTTTGGCGATCTTTTCCTTTACGAGCCACGGAACCTTCATTTTTTGCCGTCCCCCTTTCCCAGCTTGGCAATATCGGCCAATTGTGAAAGTCTGACCCAGTCGTCTTCTTCGTAGCCCCTGTCTTTGGCGGTCCTCAAAAAATCAGCAACCTCGGGCTGTTGCGCCACATATTCCGACAACTCGGGATCGACCTTTCGGGCAGCCATCAACAGCCTCTGTTTGTCCACCTTTAGGGCCCGGGCAAGACGCACAATCACATCCTCTGAGGGAGGGGCTGCCCGACCATTTTCAACATCGCTCAAGTACCCGGGCGATGTGTTGATCAGACGGGCCAGCTCCCTGAGCCCCACGCCCAAATCCAGCCTAAGATCCCTCAGTATGTCGCCAAATCCCTTTTCCATATAATCCTTTCGCAACAAATAGTGTTCTATATAGTCGAACACACCTGGCGTGTCAAGAGGAATTTCTGGAAAAATGCTATCCGAGATTCGGCTCTGCTCAACAAAAAAATCCTAATCTCGCATTTTCATTTTCACCGGCAACAATCGAGGGGCAGTACGCTTGTTAGGGAGGATTAGACGAGGCCCTACGCCTCCAAAAGCAGGCTCTGCAAGAGGTCCTGCATGTCTCTTCGGCCGTCTGCAATCACCCGCACATATGCGGCGTTGCCCAATACCCGGTGATCATGCGGTAATCGGTTGATGGGGTCGGGCTCCAAGGAAACGAAAGATTGATTCCTATCCAATGAGGGGGTCCGCGCAGATTTCTCTCCTCATCTCTGGTGAAAAAAAGAGTTGGGCCGCGTCCCTGAAGAAATCCGTGACTGGGTACACAGTGGATCTTGTCCTCATAATAGGGCTCAGCGCCGGCGTAAAGAAGGAACGCCCCGGCATCGGGGTAATCCTTGAGGAATGCTTTGAGTCCGGCAACATCCCCCTCCCTGACCCGACTTGCCCCAGTCACCTCAATCCCGAAGAATGCCTTCTCGCCATAAACGGGACGTGCGGCACACCTCAATTGCAAAACGAGAATGGCTGGCGCTCACTTCTCTCAGTTGCCGTGAGAACGCGTTTTCGATCAAGAATCACTCGAAGCGGTCACAGGATGGGTGGGGCATCGCGAAACCCGTCCGTGCGATCGTCATCTGAATGTGAATGTATCCCCTTTCAATTTCAAGGCTTTACATTACTCCATCGGATGTGCAATAGTCCCTTTCATCATGGGGGAAAAATATCAATTAACGAATGGGGTCCGGGATGTGGACCGGATCGATATGGTCAAAGACATATTTTCCACAATCATGGGGAAATATGATTTCTTGAACCATGTCCTGAGCCTGAGGCGGGACATTGCCTGGCGCCGGTTTACGGTAAAACAGATGCGGTTTTTCAGGACCCGGCGGTTTCTGGATGTGGCTACTGGCACCTGTGATCTAGCCATCGAGGCCGCTATGCGACATCCCGGCATCCACGTGACAGGCCTTGATTTTGTAGCCGCGATGCTCAACCAAGGGAGAAGGAAAGTTGTAAATGGGGGCCTCTCCCAAAAGATAGATCTCATACAGGGCGATGCCCTTCACCTCCCGTTTCCACCGGACACCTTTGACGCCCTCGGAATGGCATTCGGCATACGGAATATCCCCGACAAATTAAACGCGCTGAACGAGGTGAGGCGGGTTGTGGCGCCGGGAGGGCAGGTCCTGATCCTGGAGCTGTCGCTCCCTCAGAGCGGATGGTTCCGGCGCTTTTATGATCTGTATCTGAACAGACTCCTCCCCGGCATCGCCGGGGCCTTTTCCCCCAACCCCAAAGCCTATCAGTATCTGGCGGACTCAGTCATGAACTTTCCATCGGTCGCGGCCTTTGCCGGGATCATGCAGCGTGCCGGGTGGGTGGACGTCCGGGCCTATGCCTTGACCCTCGGGATATGCCGTCTCTTTGCGGGCCGCAAACCCGAAAGGAGGTGTTAACAGGTCTCATGGATTACGAAACCATTCAATACGAGACAGTGGAAGCGGGCATCGGCGTGTTGTCTCTGAACCGTCCCCGCAGGTATAACGCCGTCAACCCACAAATGGCGGAAGAGTTGGAGGTTTTTTGGAGAGAGCGGCGTTATGACCTTGACACCCACGTCATTGTCTTGCGGGGGAATGGGGACAAAAATTTTTGCGCCGGGCTCGACATGAAGGCGGTCATGAAGCGGATGCCTGAGATGGATACGGATCGATTTTACCGGTTTCAGGCCCGTTTGGCGCGTATCACCCTGGCCATGCGCCAGGCCCCCCAGCCCATTGTCTGCGCGGTCCATGGCGCGGCCGTGGGCCTGGGCTTCAGCTTCGCCCTCGCATCCGATATACGGGTGATCGGCACGGAGGCCCGTTTCTGCGCCGCCTTCATCAATATCGGGCTGGGCGGGGCCGATATGGCATGCAGCTACTTCCTCCCCCGCCTCATCGGGGCCGGCAGGGCATATGAGTTCATGTTGACCGGCGATTTCATGTCAGCCGAGGAGGCGGCCTCTCTCGGTTTGGTTAGCCGATTGGTCGACCGGGACCGACTCATGGAGACGGCTTTGGATCTGGCCCGCACCCTGAACAGCAAGAACCCCATGGGCCTTCGCCTGACCAAGGAGGCGATCAATATGAATATGGACGCCGGCGGCATGGAGCAGGCCCTCAATTTAGAGGACCGAAACCAGACCCTTCTCGCCCTGCGGGCTAAACTCGGGGAAGGGGAAAAAACGACTCGGTATTTTTGATGATGTGCCCCAAGCTTGCGCATATAGCGAACAGACGTCTTCGTTGTTCTTCCCTCTGTGTTCTCTGTGTCTCTGTGTGAGAATTCTTGTAAGCGTTCACAGGTTCCGGCTTAAATCCCGCTGCAGCGGGAAACCTTTGAACCCATAACAGTTACGAATTCTTTTAGTTCCGGCCGGGTCGGGGAAACAAGCCAGGCTTTAAGTCTGCATGCTTAACCGGTGAAGGGCCGAGAGGGCGCGAATGGCCTTTTCCGGAGATGGAAAGATAACCACACGCTTATCTTCCAGCGACTGCAGGGTCTCGTGCCTTCCGGGTTCCATGCCGGCAAGCCACAGGGCGATCGGTTTTCCGGCGGCAGCTGAGTTGCCAAACACCTCTAAGAGTTCTTTGGGAAAAAGAAACGCCATGGGGTGGAGCTGGATTGCCAGTGCATCCACGTGGGGATCATGAATCGCTGCTTCCAAAATGACCCGGTATACCTGGTTGGGATGATGAAACTGCACGGTAAGGCCGAGGTCCCAGGGATTGGCCGAGACATCCCAGGGGGGAAAGACAGACCGCAGCCTCTCCACGGTGGCCGGAACCACCTTGGCCAGTTCAAGGCCTTCCGCCTCGCACAGGTCGGTCGTGATGACCCCTTCGCCGCCCGGGAAGGTAGCAAGAAATATTCGGTTCCCCTTCATGAGCACCGGACCAAAGCGCTCTAAAGCACGGGTCAGATCGAAGAATTCCTCCAGGGTGTTTGCCCGCAAGGCCCCACACTGCCTCATGGCGCTGTCAAACACCCGATCGTTTCCCCGGACCATGGCCCCCGTGTGAGATGCAGCAGCCTTTGCGCCGGCTTGGGTCCGACCTGATTTGAGGACCACAACCCGTTTGTTATGGGTGCCGGCTTCCCGGATCAGCCTCAAGAACTCCCTTCCGTCTCCCGCAATGCTCTCAAGATGAATACCGATCACATGGGTCTCCGGGTCCTTCACCAGATAACCCAGGGCATCCACCTCGGTGATGTCCATTTTGTTGCCGAGGTCAATGAGCTTATTGAGGTGCAGATTGAAGTCTGTCAGGAGCCAGATGAACCTGGGTTCATAGAGGCCCGATTGAAAAATCAGGGAAAGCCCGCCGCGCTTGATAGCGCTTAAGGGGTGAAAGCTGATGCAGAAATTGGCCGGCACATTGATAGGGCTCAGGGCATTAGGACCGATGGCCCGGATACCGTGATCCTTTACGATCTGTAGCATCTCCTCCTGGGCCCTTTTCCCCTTTTCCCCGGCCTCGGAAAACCCGCCCGCAATGATAGTAACCCGCCGAATCCCCTTTTGGACGCAGTCTCTGAGTATGCCCGGGGCCAGGGCGTGGGACACCCCGATCACCGCCAGATCCACGGGTTCATCGATATCCTTGACGCTGGAGTAGGCCCGAAGCCCCATGATCTCCTTTTCCTTCGGGTTAACAGGAAAAATCTTGCCCTTAAAGCCAAGGTGGACCAGATTGGCGACCAGGTAGTAGTTGATCCCCGCAGGATTATTGGAGGCGCCCACGACAGCTACGCTTTCAGGCTCTAAAAACCTGGCAAGGAAATGTTCATTTGTATTTTTCATAGCATTCATTCATCCATCTTATCAGACAATAACCCATCTGATGGGTTGCGTGTTGTTTTCTAAAATTGCCCCACAGAAAATGCCAGGAGAAACTGCCCTCCATAGTAAAGGGGAAGGCCAATCAACCGATTCAAGGCCTCCATTTTTACGAACCGGTCCCGTGCCACGAATATGTCCGAAACATAGAAACAGCAAGCCCCTGCAAAAACCATGATCCGGCCATCCCAGGCGAGACGGGCATCTCCCCATATGGACCAGGCCCCCGAAACCATGACAGTAATGACGACAATGTAGGCCAGGACCGGTCCGTTCATGCGTCCGAGGCGGGGTCTGAGCCAGAAATATACCCACCCGCTAACGATAAGCACGACGAGGGTTCCCCACCAGGTCCATGCCCCTGTATCCGCCGTCATGAAAAAGGCGACACTGTAAAAGATATGCCCGACCAGGAAGGAAACCAGCCCGAGACGGAACATCCTGTCCTGGGGCAGGGCGAGAGATACGTCTCCTCCCAGGCAGAACAACAGTCCGATCAGCACGAAATAATAATAGCCAGGCATCGGATGGGGCTGGACCAGGGCCGTGACGACAAACAGCGCTGAAAGAGCTGCCTTTGCGGGCACGAGGCCTCTTCGGTCTTCTCTGCATTCATAGTAGAGGAGAATGGGAAGGAGGATCGCGGCTAAGACAATGATCGCAATATGAAGCATCATGGCATTTCACCTCGTTGCTGATTGGTCGTTATGGGTTGCTTTCAGCTTTGAGCTTGCCCCTTGCGCTATGCCCTATGCACAACCCGGATGCCTCAGGACCCTATACAACAGGTTCATGGGTATGGCAATGCAAAATATGTCCAGGTCTGGACCTCCCTTCCCACTGATGCGTGATCGGGATGTTCATTGACATTTCAAAATGGGGGAACTATGTTGAAGGTGTCGCTGGGGGTGGTTTAACTGAGAGCTGGATTGTCATCCTGCAACCCTTAGAACCTGAACTGGGTAATGCCAGCGGAGGAAAGCGGCGCGATTCTGGGATTGGGTCTCGGATGGTTGGGCATTGGCCCTTTGGCGCCGCTTTCTCCCTGTGAAGGAAGCGGTTTTTTTGTGGCATTTGGCAGGGACCGTGGCGCTGCACCTGACCTGTCCCAGCCTTGATAGAGCTTAAATAAGGGAGGGCGCATGGCGGGCGGCATGGGCGCTGAAACCTGACCGGGACACATGATAAAACGGATATTGACCATAGCCGGTTCCGATTCCGGGGGCGGCGCTGGAATCCAGGCGGATCTCAAGACCATCACCGTGCTGAGCAGTTATGGCATGAGCGCCATAACCGCGCTCACAGCTCAAAACACCATGGGAGTGCAGGCTATTTATCCGGTGCCCGCCGATTTCGTCGCATTGCAGATGGAATCGGTTCTTTCCGACATTGGCGCGGATGCAGCAAAGACAGGGATGCTTGCCACCCCGGAGATCGTTCTGGCGGTGTCCGAGCAGTTGAGACGGTTCAAGGTGGAACGTCTGGTGGTTGACCCGGTCATGGTGTCAAAAAGCGGACATCAACTCCTCTCCGATGCGGCACGGGTTGCCATAAAGGACGTCCTGCTCCCTCTGGCCCATGTGGTCACCCCCAATCTCCCGGAGGCATCGGAGCTCTGCGGATTTCCCGTTCAGGACCTGGAGGCCATGAAAGCGGCGGCCAGGGCCATTCACAGGCTGGGACCTCGATTCGTGCTGGTCAAGGGGGGACACATGGAGGGAGATGCAGTGGATGTGCTCTTTGACGGAGATGATTTTCAGATATTCGAGACCCGTCGTCTGAGCAACCGGAACACCCATGGAACAGGCTGCACCTTTTCGGCTGCCCTGGCCACGCTGCTGGGCCAGGGCCTGCCGACGCCCAAGGCAGTGGAGGGGGCCAAGGCGTTCATTACACGGGCCATTTCCCTGGGCTTGAGCCTGGGCTCCGGGCACGGCCCTACAAACCCCTATGCCCACGTGCTTCACTCTATGGAGCGGGAGAGGGTGCGTTGAGAACTGCAATCCGTATTTCAAAGGCTGTCCGGTAAGTCGGTGGGAGATCTGATCCCGTGAATTCGGAATACATAAAATGCATAAGAACTCTACAGTCCAAAGTTCTCTTAAGGTGTTGATATTATTAGATCCAAAAATTCAACGACGTCATTCCGGAGGAAGCCGGAATCCAGTCTGTTTCTGGATGCCGGATCGAGTCCGGCATGACGAAAATGTCAATTGTATTACGAACAGTTAATAACAAGAGCTACCGCGCCAGCCCGAACGCCTCCATGACCTGATCGTGCAGAACAGGCCGGAAGGCCCGAATCTTCTCGTTCTTCCGTGTCGGGTGTATCCGGTTGGTCAGTAGAATGACGATAACATCCTGCTTCAGGTCCATCCAGAGGGATGTACCGGTAAATCCAAGATGGCCCACGCTCGTCTTCGAAAAATAGCTTCCGGCGCTGGAATTCGCTGGAGATGGCGTGTCCCACCCCAAGGCCCAGGTGCTTCCCTTAACAATATCCTGCCGTGTGAAAAAAGCCCGGACGGTCTCCGCTTTGAGATAGTCGCTTCTCTCCCCGCGCCAGTGCCGTCTCAGGAGATCCGCAAGGGCATAGACCTCTGCTGCTGTCCCAAACAATCCAGCATGTCCGGAATATCCCCCGAGGACATAGGCGTTTTCGTCATGCACGGCGCCCTGAATGATCCGTTTTCGCCACGGACAGTCTTCTGTGGCCGCAAAACGGTCCAGAGTGAAGCGGCCGGGAAGCATGGCGCTGAAAAGGCCTATGTCTTTGAGTGACAGGGGGGCATAAAATTCCTGTTCCAGAAACCGGGACAGGTCCATCCCGACCGTTTCTTCAATGATCCACTCCAGCAACATGAACCCGAGGTCGCTGTAGAGGACGTTTTTACTGGGCGCATATGCAAGGGAAAGGGTCAGCAATTGGTTTCTTAGCGCGGCCTTTCGGTCTTTTGGGGCCACCTGATCCAGCTCGAGATAAAATGGCATCCAGTCTGCCAACCCGGCGGAATGGGTCAACAGGAGGCGCGGAGTGATCCCTCTCTTATCTTCCGGCACGGCATGGGAAAAGAGCGTCTGAAGCGGTCTGTCCAACTCGATCCTTCCGGAATCCACCAGCTTCATCATGGCCAGGGTGGTGCCCAGGGGTTTGGTCAGGGAGGCCAGGTCGAACAGGGTCTCCTTTTCCATGGGAAGCGGATGGGGTACGAGGGTGCGCTTCCCGACGGCCTCAAAAAGACGTACCACACCTCCCTGGGCCGCCAGAAGCGCCACCCCCGGGTAGACCCCTTCCGCTACGCCCTTATTCAGCAATGCTCCTACGCGGTGTTGAATCATTATCCATCTGCTCTCATGCCATGTTTCTTTTCTAAAGATTGAATCTCTTGCTCTTCCTAATCCTCTAATATCTTACCACTCAAATCATCTTTTGTCAGCAGATCTATACGGTGAAGCCTGAATGGTTGCGGAGAAGAATGGGGATATATTTGGGCAATTTGATTCATGAAGCGTTGAAGAACAATCTTGCCTTCGCGGACCAACTGAAAGCCAAACCATCGGATATTCGGCCGCCTGACACGATCCAGGGGATCATGGCGGGCAGACTTGACAGCGAACTGCGGATACTGTAGTAACATGGTACCCAGCTTTGTGTTCTCGAAATCCACAGAGAGAGGATGGATTCGCCAGGAACCTCCAACATGTGAATTGGGATTTCTCTTGAAACGACAGCGTTGCATAAAAAGAGCAGGCTATGGGGTATCGGCATCTGAGGAGGGAATCGATAGGCTGGCAGGGATCAGCAGATCTCAACGTCAACAGACTCCATGGAGAGAAAGGCTGAATGACAATGTATTTTAATGAAGAGCATCATGCGTTAAGGGATATGGTCAAGAAGTTTGTGGACAAGGAAATCAATCCGAACGTCGATGAATGGGAGGAGAAGACCGTTCCTCTTCACGAGTTATTTAAGAAGATGGGCAACCTGGGTCTTTTGGGCATCACCTACGATCAGAAGTACGGGGGACAAGGACTTGACTACTGGTTTGATCTGGTATTCCTGGAAGAACTTGGGCACATCAATGCAGGGGGCGTGCCCATGGCCATTGCCGTTCACACGCATATGGCCACGCCTGCCATCCATGAGTACGGCAGCGAGTATCTCAAGGAAACCTATCTCAAGCCAGCCATCGCAGGCGATATGGTTTCGGCCATTGGCGTAACCGAGCCGGCCGCCGGATCCGACGTGGCCGGTTTGAAGACCAAGGCCATAAGAGATGGGAATTCGTATGTCATCAACGGGTCGAAGCTCTTTATTACCAACGGTTGTCAGGCCGATTTCGTGACCCTTTTAGCCAGGACTGACGATAGACCCGGGTTCCATTCTTTTGGTCTTTTCATCGTCCCCACGGACTTGCCCGGATTTGTCGTCAGCAGGAAACTGGATAAACTGGGTATGAGGTGCAGCGACACGGCGGAGCTTTTTTTTGACGACCTGAGGGTGCCTGCAGAAAATCTCATCGGTGAAGCGGGCGAAGGCTTTATTATCCAGATGAAGCAGTTCCAGTATGAACGGTTTTGCACCCTGCCTGGAACATACATCAGTGCCAGGGACACCATCAACATGACGATCAATTATATCAGTCAGCGCATGGCCTTCGGCAAACCCTTGATCAAGAACCAGGTCCTGAGGCACAGGCTTGTGGACTGGATCACCGAGATCGAGTGCCTGAAACACCTGACCTACCATATTGTCAGGATGAAAATGGAGGGGTTTGATGCGACCCGGGAGATATCCATGGGGAAGCTCCTGGCCGGTGAACTGAGTTTCAAGGTCGCCAACGGTTGCCTTCAGATGTTCGGCGGGATGGGTTACATGAATGAATCCTTGATTTCCAGGAACTTCAGGGACTCACGCCTTCTCTCCATCGGCGGCGGGGCCGACGAAGTCATGAAGGAAGTCATTGCCAGGCTGGAGGGTTTTTGAGGAATTATTTCCTTGACAATGGA
Organism: Thermodesulfobacteriota bacterium; assembly: GCA_030837545.1. Classification (GTDB taxonomy): domain Bacteria; phylum Desulfobacterota; class DSM-4660; order Desulfatiglandales; family Desulfatiglandaceae; genus AUK324. Next base: position 52,420 of record JAUPKI010000088.1, read on the forward strand.
AACCGGTTTTTTTAAGTTTACCTAATTTATCAATATCCGGGGGTGTCAACTGCCGTAACCCCGCCTGCCTCGTCAGTCAGATATCGCTCTCTGCACTCCGGGCAGGCCTGAATTCCTGAAAGGAGTTTACCCATCAGGGTGTTATCCTCGCGTCAACAAACCCGCACCGCTCTCATGGATGCCCACCGAATGGCTTCTTCGGACGAGGGCTTCCTTCAATGTCAGGACAGACTTTAATCTAAGGAGGTGACGAAGAAAAACGCTAAATAGTCGGCCTTTCATCTACTAACCGTGGGGGTCCACCCGTTGTAGCCCCCGCCGAGAGAAGGAGGCGTCATGAAGCAGAGAGCATTTTTTGTTTTGGTATGTGTCCTGTCCCTTTTTTTACTTTTCAGCGGTCCCCTTTCAGCAAAAGAGATCAAGACCCTTTCCCAGTTCCCCATGAGCGGCCCGGTGGGTTCCCTGCCGGAATTTGGCTGGGGGTTCATTGACGGGATGAACTGGGTGAACAACGAGGGCGGCGGAGTCAACGGCAAAAAGATCAAATGGTTCCTGGAAGATTTTCGCTATGACCCCACTGTGGAGGTCGCAACCTTCAACAAGTATTGTGCAGAACACACCCCGGACGAATTCCTGATGGCGACCGGATACATCACCGGAGGCCTCAAGCCCCTGATTGACAAGGTGAATAAAGAGGAGAAGATTCCCTGGCTGGATGGCTCCTATTCCACAGAGATCTTCGGGGACGATGGAGGACCGTCAAAATACCCCTATTACTATTCTCTGGGCGCCACCTATGGCGCACAGCTCAAGATCCTCCTGAAGTGGATCAAGGAAAACGACAAAGGAAAGGGAAACCCTAAAGTCGCCCTCGTTTACAGCCCCACGGCCTGGGGAAGAGACGGGATCCCTGAGGCCAAGGCATACGCCAAGAAAAAAGGGATCGATATCGTCGCGGAAATCGAGTATCCCTACAGCGCCACATCCGCTACGAGCGAGTGCATGGAGATCCGGAAGGCCAAGGCGCAATATGTGATCTACCATGGGTATTCCGGCGCATCGGGCTGCACCGCCATCTTTTTCAAGACCGCCAAACAGGTTCTCAAAGACGTCCAGCTCACGGGGACCCATTACACCACCGGAAGGATGCCGATCCTGGTCTGTCAGGACGCCTATGACGGGTATGTCGGGGTCGCCACACGTCCCTTTGTAGATGCGGTGCCGCGAGCCAAGACACCCATGGACAACCCGATGGTGAAGATGGCCCACGAATTCGCAAAGAAAAACCGTTCGAGTGAATATCAGAAGGGCATTCAAGAAAAGGATGCCATCAAGGACATGTTCCTTTATATGGAGGGTCTGACCTATGCCCTCATGCTCCAGAAAGTTCTGACCGATGCCGACAAAGCCGGGGATCTCAGCCGTGAAGGGGTCAAGAAGGCCCTCGACAAAATGGTCTGGGATTTTAACGGCATGTTCGGCGGCAAGAAATTTTCTTACAAATCCCATACCATACCCATGCTCCAGATCTTCAAGGCAAAGGTCAACATGGTGGATGTTGAGGGAAAGAAGGTCCCCACAGGGGCGGTCGTTCCCATCACCGACTGGATCAATGTAGATGAGGTCAAGTGGTAGATCGGTTGGCAGGGTCCATGCGGGGGGAATCCTCCCCCCGCCCACCGGGCCTCCAGGTCGATGAACTGACGGAGGCCCGCGGAGCTGTGTGGACGACAACATCCCATTTCCCTGGAGGTCGATATGGTGGATTTTACTCAGGCCTTGGGCGCGGGAACTCTGGTGGGTCTGGTTTACGCCCTGCTGGGTCTCTCTATTGTCATCATCTACCGGGCCTCCGAGGCATTCAACTTTGCCATCGGTGAATTCCTCGTCATCGGTTCCTTTCTCTTCTATATTTTTTTCTTTGATCTTCGCATCCCCCTCCTCGTTGCGCTCCCCTTGGGCCTGCTCGCCGCCGGCCTGGTGGGCGCCCTGGTAGAACGGTTCGCCATCAAACCCCTTCTCGGGAGGTCCCCCCTCTCCATGACCATCATCACCCTGGGACTCGGTTTCTTTCTGAGGGGATGCGTTCAGCTTATCTTCGGTTCACATAGCTACTCCTTCTTTCTCGAACTCCCTGATATCACTCAGGAGTTTGGCGATCTTCTCTTTCTTTCGGATCCCATCTGGGCAGGTATCCTCTCATTATCCACATTCGGTTTGATCCTCTTTCTCCTGTTTCGGACCCGCTGGGGGCTTGCTATTCGGGCAACGTCCGAAAACCAGGCCAAGGCCATGGCCTTCGGCATTGACGCCCGGTTTATCCTGCTGATCGTGTGGGCCATCAGTTCGGCCTGCATCGCAGTTGCCGGCATCATGATCTCCAACTTCGGGGCCCTCTCCTCCATGTCGTCCATTGTCGGTCTCAGGGCCATTCCTGTGGTGCTGATCGGGGGGATGGACAGCATCGTCGGCGCCCTGGTCGGGGGTATCATCGTGGGCGTCTGTGAGTCTTTAGCCGGCGCCTATATCGAACCGATGGGGCTGGTCGGCTTCAAGGAAGTGGCCCCCTACCTGCTGTTGCTGATCGTGCTCCTGATCCGGCCTTACGGCCTGTTCGGGCAAATCAGGATTGAGAGGGTTTGAGCGATGCTCAGCATAGAAAACCTGAGGGTGGTATATCACGATGTCATCTCCGTGTTAAACGGGATTTCCCTGACCTTGAACGAAAAAGAGATCCTGATCATTATCGGCGCCAATGGCGCCGGAAAGACCACCCTTCTCCGATCCGTGGCCGGCATGATCGATTTTTATGACGGCAGCATTATTGACGGTGATATCAAAATGAACGGAGCGTCCATCAAAGGACTCGATGCCACCGACATCATGAAGCGATTCGGGCTTACCTATGTGATCGAGGATCGCCCGGTCTTTTGGTACCTCACGATCGAGGAGAACCTGGGCGCAGCCTCCTTCTCCCGGTGGGATAAACAGGTGAAAGCCGATATCGAGGGGATTTACAGCCTCTTTCCCGTGCTTGAAAAACTGAGACACCGTAAGGCGGGATATGCCTCGGGCGGCGAACAGCAGATGCTGGCCATCGGGATGGCCCTCATGACAAGGCCGAAAATACTGCTCCTTGACGAGCCTTCACTGGGTCTGGCGCCGCTGATCACCGAGGAGCTTTTCAGCACCATCGAGGGGCTCAACCAGTCCGGAATCACGATTGTGCTGGTGGAACAGAATGCCCATGCCGCCCTCGACATCGGGACCCGTGGATACGTGATGGAAACAGGTCGCATCGTCCTTGACGGGAGTTCCCGGGAACTCCTTGAAAACGAGGATGTGCGCGAGTTCTACCTGGGATCGGGCAAACGGGAACGAAAGAGCTACAAAGACGCCAAGAGGTACAAGAGACGGAAACGATGGCTGTGACAGAGGCGGAAAGCGACAACCTGCTGAGCATAAAGGGCCTGCGGTTGGCCTTCGGGGGCGTTCAGGTCTTGACCGGCATCAGTCTTTCGGTCAGGCGGGGAGAGATATTCTCCATTATCGGGCCCAATGGGGCGGGCAAGACCAGCCTGCTCAACTGCATCAACATGCACTACCGTCCCCAGAGCGGGGGGATTCTGTTTGACGGGATTGAACTGAACCGGCTCAAGCCACATGCCGTGGCGTCCTTGGGCGTGGCCCGGACCTTTCAGAAGGTGGAACTCTTCCAGGGGATGACCGTTCTCGACAACATCAAGCTGGGTCGGCATTTCCTGATGAGGTTTTCCATTCTGGGTAGCTTTTTACGCCTTCCAACTATCGCCCGCGATGAACTGAGGCACCGGGCCGAGATCGAGGAGGAAATTATCGATTTTATGGGCCTCTCCAGCTTCCGCTATTCGCCGGTAGGCATCCTTCCGTTAGGGGTCCGCAAAAGGGTCGATATGGCCCGCGCCCTGGCCATGAAGCCAAAGCTGCTGTTGCTGGATGAGATCATGTCGGGCATGGCCGTGGAGGAAAAGGAGGATATCGCAAGCTATATTCTGGATGTGCATCGGGACCTGGGCGTCACCATCGTCTGGATCGAGCACGACCTGGCCGCTGTCATGGACCTGTCCGACCGCGTATGTGTCCTCAATTTCGGAACCAAGATCGCCGAGGGCACACCCGAGGAGGTCCAGGAAGATCCAAAGGTCATCGAGGCCTATCTTGGGAGACAAAAGGAGAGGCAGTCGCGTCATGCTTGAGGATACACTGATCGGTCTCATTGTCAGAAACGCTGAAGAGATGCCGGACGAGGTGGCCATACGGGAGAAGAGGTACGGGGTCTGGAGCCCCATGACATGGAGACAGTTCAGCGACAAGGTCCAGGCCTTTGCCCTGGGTCTGAAGGCGCTCGGTTTCAAGACCGGCGACAACCTGGCCATTATCGGAGACAACAAACCGGAATGGATTGTCGCCGAATTTGGATGCATGGCCGCAGGAGGGCTCCCCACCGGCGCGTACCCCGACAGTATGGCCGAGGAGATGGCGTACCTGATCCTGTATGCCGACGCCAGGTTCCTGGTGGTTCGAGATCAGGAACAGGTGGATAAGATCCTTGCCATCTGGGAAGGGGTTCGGAAAACAGTGGAAAAGGTCATCGTCTGGGATTCGAGGGGGATGAGCCACTATTATGACAAGCACCCTTTTCTGGAGCGCTTTGAAGCGATCATTGCGACCGGGGCAAAAGAGGCCTTGCACCATGAGGATTATCTCGTCAAAACCGCACAGGCCATCGACCCCTTAGAGCCTGCCATGATGCTCACGACCTCTGGGACAACGGCCAAGCCCAAGCTTTCCATGTTGAGCCATCAGAATCTCATCGAGGCCTCCAAAAGCTACGGACAGATGGTGGAGATGCGGCGGGGGGACGAACTCCTTTCGGCCGCCCCGCTCCCCTGGATCGGCGAGCAGTTATATAATGTGATCCGGTTCTTGATGGTGGGCGCCCATTACAACTTCCCGGAAGAGACCGAAACCCTTAGAAAGGACCTGCTGGAGCTTCAGCCCTACTATTTCGGCGGGACCCCGATCGTGTGGGAGTTCATCGTATCGACGATCCAGGCGGCCATGGACAACGCGGATCTGGTCAAACGGTATTTCTATAACACCGCCATCCGGAAGGCCCTCAAGTGCACCGAGGCCGAGCTGGCTGGGAAAGAACCGGGCCAGTGGAACCGGTTCCTTTACCGGGTCTTCGATTTTCTCGTGCTTCGGCCCCTCAAGAACAAGATGGGACTCGGACGGGTACGGATGGCTGTCACCGGCGGCGGCGCCATTTCTCCAGAAATATTCAAATACTTCAAGGCCTTGGGGCTGGATCTCCGGCAGGTGTTCGGCCAGTCGGAGTGCTCCGGCATTGCGACCACCCACCGGGCCGACGATGTGAGACCCGAAACGGTCGGGGTGCCGATTCCGGGCGTCGAGGTCAAGCTGTCGGAGGAAGGCGAGATCCTTGTCCGCGGAAAGAACACCCACCTGGGGTATTACAAGAACGAGGCCGCTACCAAGGCAGGCTATACAGAAGATGGTTTCCTCAAAACCGGCGATGCCGGATATTTCGGGGAGGACGGGCACCTCTATGTCTTCGACCGGGCCAAGGACATCATGACCCTCGCGGACAACACCCGATTCGCGCCGCAGGACATCGAGACCCGCCTGAAATTCAGCGCCTACATCCACGAGGCCATGGTCTGCGGAGACAAGCGGCCCGACGTCTCGGCGATCGTGAGCATCGATCTGGAAAACGTGGGGAACTGGGCCAAGAAGCGCGGCATCTCCTTCACCACCTTCCAGGACCTGTCTCAGCGGCCTGAGGTCTATGAACTGGTGCGGAGCGAGATTGAAAGGATCTGCATGCGGTTTCCGGAAAATATTCGCATCAAGCGGTTCGCCATTCTCCTCAAAGAACTTCATCCGGACGACGGCGAACTGACGCGAACCAGGAAGGTCAGGAGGGCCTTTGTCAACGAGAGGTACCATGACCTGATCGAAGACTTCTATCAGGCTAAGAAAGCCCATAACCTGGACATAGAGATACGATATGAGGATGGACGGGCTTCGAGTTTCCGGGGGACGGTAGCCATTATGGGCGTATAGCGTGTGGAGGTCGGAATGTGGAGTGTGGAGTTGGGAGTGTGGAGTTGGAGGTTTTTATCAGAATCGTTCATTTTCTTAACTTGAGAGTCCAAAGTTCTCTCGTCATGCCGGACCCCGTATCGGGTACGGGGCAGGCCCGATCCGGCATCCAGAGCAGTTAACCTATCGAAATAATAATGGATTCCGG
>JAUPKI010000089.1 GCA_030837545.1 Thermodesulfobacteriota bacterium
CGCGATGACAGGGGCCAACGTACCATTACTCAAACCAAACAGACTTTGAAAGGAGGAATACCATGAAATCAGGCACAAGGGATAAGACAGAAGGCACGTTTCACCAAGTGAAGGGTAAGATCAAGGAGATGGCCGGGAAAGTAACCATGGATGATGACTTGGAAGCCGCAGGCAAAAAGGAAAACAAAAGCGGCAAAGTCCAAGAAAAGATTGGCGAGATCAAGAAGGTTTTGGGGAAGTAGTGAGACCTGCGTATCATGTACCAAGGTAGACAAACAATGGGCGAGATCATCGACAAGACCAAAGGCAAGATCGAGCAAGCTGCAGGCGACCTGACCGGCAACAAAAAACTCAAGCGATTGGGCGAGCGGGACGAACGTAAGGCCAAGTCGGGGGCGCGGTGAAACATGGGAAGCGCGCGGCCAACGGAAGAATCCGAATCTGACACGGATATACAACAAAATGAAGGGAGGAAATTGGAATGAGTACTACAACGCTTATCATCATCATTATTGTGTTGATCCTATTGTTCGGCGGCGGCGGCGGTTACTATTGGCGTAGACGACGGTAGGGTAGTAGCAGTGCATTCGAATGATTGCATATTTATTAGCCGTCTCAAAATGATTTGGACTGCCGTCATTCCGGCGAACCCCGGATCGGGTCCGGGGCAGGCGCCGGAATCCAGCTTGCTTTTAGATGCCGCATGAAGTCCGATATGTCAAGGCTATTATGAGACAGTTAATAAAAAAAGGAGGAGAGCAATGAAGAACGCTATTCTATTGACAGTGCTAATGGTTTTTGGGTTAGCCTTGTTTTCTGGCTGTGCCACAATGCCTCAAACATGGCCGGATTATGAAAGAACTGCAGAGACCAAGATGGTTGTAATCCAGGAGAAGATTGGAGACGGGCTGAAAACCGGCGCGCTTAGCCCTGATCAGTCACAGATGTTTCTGACGACGCTGAAGGGTATTCGAACAGACTACACGGAGCTGAGAGACAAAAGGGTCTACCGGGACGAATGGGACAGGCTCAATGGAAGACTTGATGCGCTTGCAGAGGAAATCAACAGAGGGCTTGCCCGGCCTATAAGAATTGAGCAACCAAGGAATGGGGACCGGATTGTGGCACTCCAAAGAAGACTGGATGATGCAAGAATCAGCAGGCGTTTGCCCGTGACAGAGGAGAGAGAATTTCAATCAAGACTGGACTCCATTCGGCGTGACTATTTTCGGATGACGGAAGGAGGCAGGTACGCCACGGCCGAGGAAAGTGGAGACATTTCCCGCAGGCTCGATTCATTGGAAACGGAGCTAAATCGGTTCCGGTAGAATTGTTAAGATAATCGGCTGATAGGGTTGAAGGCCTGTGTAATCGGATTGATCGATGGCCGTTGCGCGCCAAATCAAAGAAATCGTGGATACGTTGCCCACGTGCGCAGGAAAAAGCGCACATGGGCAACAAGGCGGAGCAAGTCAAAAGGGTCATAAAATGCGATAGACCATCGCTGTGGAACGGTTCATCTTGTGGCTTTCGAGGTAGGTGAGCAGTTATGCGATGGGTGGAGTGCTTCATATCCTGCTGGTCATCGCCATCGTTGTGGTGGTGATCCAGGCTATTCAGGGGCGACGACAAGTGTAACCTTTTGGACCCTTGCCGGACAAGGCCAGGTATTTTTGAAGGAGGTGGTCAGCAGGCCAGAAAGATTTTATCGAATCTACGAACTTTTCAGTAGAAAAGGTCTTGTAATTAACCCAACAAAAAAAAGGAGTAACCGCTATGAAAAAGAGAAATATGTTTATTGGCTGTTTTTTGTTTTTGACGCTGATCGCCAGCTTTGTAGCCTGTGATTCGAAATCCAAACAGGAAAGTGCGAAATCCAAACAGGAAAGTGCGGGTGAATACGTTGACGATTCGGTCATCACGACGAAGGTAAAGTCCCTGCTTGCCGCGGATGATTTTCTCAAGTCATTCCAGATCACTGTGGAGACTACCAAGGGCGACGTTCAACTGAGCGGCTCCGTTAATTCTCAACAGGCCATCGATAAGGCGGTTACAATCGCCAAAGGCGTCAAAGGGGTCAAATCCGTAAAGAATAATCTGAACGTGAAGAAATAGGCGGGGAGTTTTCTTTCCCGGATGGAACATGACGGGCGCTATGGACCCGAATCATGGATTTCTGATCAAGCCGAGGAGGAAAACCCTCTTCGGCCCAAATTCAAAGAAAGTCCCGGTGGCTAACCATCTCAACTGCAAGCAATGCCATTCGGGGCTCTTGCAAAACCCCTCTCATGTCATTCCAGCGAAGCCTGCCCCGGCGAAAGCCGGGGGCCGGAATCCAGGATTTTCAACTGTTTCTGGACCCCGGCTTTCGCCGGGGTGACTTTTTTATCGAGTTTTGTAAGAGGCTCATTCATCTTTAGGTAACCGTTCACGGGTTCAAAGGTTTCCCGCTACAGCGGGATTCAAGTTTGCATTCGTGCCCGCAGATTCCGATTTGGGTGCGATAGTTACCTTAAAACCGCTCGAGTCCATCATCGCAGCCTGACAATTGGCGATGCATTGGCAATTATGAGGCAAGACCAGCGCTTGTTACAATGGCTTAGGCGTTCAATCGTGTTCTTGTCCCGAATCCCGCTATGTAGCGGGAAACGTTGAACCCTGAACCTGTGAACCCTTACATCTTTAGCTATCAACATCAAATCGAAAAAGGAGGAGATCGTCATGATGGAGCATAGAGATGCATACGTAAAAAAGCTAAGGGCAAAAATGGCCGAGTGGAACGGTAAAATAGATACGCTTCAGGAAAAGGCCGATCAGGCTGAGGGCGAGATGAAAAATCAATATCAAAAGCGCATTGAGGAGTTGCGGACAAAATATGCACAGGCTGAAGAGAAGATAGAGGACCTTCTTAATTCCGCAGAGAACGCCTGGGAGAGTTTTAAGGCCGCTGTGGAAAGTTCCTATGAGGCCTTGACTGAGGCCGTTCAGCGGCAGTTTCCGGACTAAGGCCGCTTGCCCGAATTCTCTTTGCTGTGGAAAATGGGAGGGGTTCAAGGTTGGATTCAGGAAGATGCCCGGGCGGGCGATTTGTGTCCCCCATCGGCCCAGACGCTGTCTTCGGCCTATCGCATTCATATACAGGCATGGCGCATCAAGGAGAAGTTTGAAATGCACGACAATAAGCATGAACTCAAAGTGCTGATGCTGGATGCCTCCAATGGGTTTTACAGACTTCAGCGCTACCGTGTCGGCGATTTTTTCGGCCCAGTGGATCTGGGCATTCATCTGGCCTTCAAGCATAACGCCTTGACCATCGGCGCCGGGCTGCTGGCCGGCTCTGTTTTTCCCGGATCTAACCGGCTTATATTCGCCGGGATCTCTCCCTGCTGGCATGGTTTTTATGTCTCCTCCATGGGAGGGGCGGCCCTGGTTTTTGATAACCTCGGCATCAACATGCTCAGTCTCATCGGCAAAGCCCCGCATCCTTCCCTCTTGTATCTGAACCGCAACCACGGCGAAGAAATCGAGGTGGAACTGGTTCAGGCCGTGCCCGAGCATATCTGGGACCAAGGCCGCAAAGGAGTGTATGCCGCGATGGAACATGCCATCCAGATGTTCGGTCCGAGGTATGAAAAAGACCCCCGGGTGCTGGCCGTCGGACCGGCCGCACGCGATTCGGATTTCGGCGCCATCGGATCCGCTCCGGTGAAAAAGGGCGTCCTCACCCATGTGGATACCTGGGCCGGCAGGGGAGGCTTCGGCAGCAAGTTGTTTCAGGAGCATGGCCTTGTGGGCATCATCTACGGCGGAACCCATATTGACGAGGATTTTCGAGACCGTTCCGTGGCAGACGAATGGTTCCAGGACAAGTTCAACCAGCGGATGGCGGCCAAGGACATGGAGGCAACCACCAAATACCGGTACGACCCGAAATTCAATACGGGCGGCACCTTCGGGGCCAATTATGCAGCCATGGACGGCGATATTCTGGCGTTCAATTACCGCACCATCTACTGGAGTCAGGAAGCGCGCAGGGATCTTCACGAACGATTTATCCTGAATCATTACCTCAAACAGTTCAATGAGGAGACCATCCAAACCAAGCAGCAGCACAATTGCGGTGAGCCGTGCGCGGCAGTATGCAAAAAAATGCACGGCCCTTATAAGAAAGACTACGAACCGTACCAGACCATGGGACCCTTGTGCGGGATTTTCGACCAGCGGGCCGCCGAACAACTCAACCACCATGCCGACCAACTGGGCTTCGATGCCATCTCCGTGGGCGGGACCCTCGCCTGGCTCATGGACTGTCTGGACGATGGTTTGATAACGCCCCCGGAACTGGGGGTGGACCGATTGCCCAGGTGGAATATGGCCAATTTTGATGTGGTGGGCGATTCCATGCACAATGCCGAACTTGGCATGGCATTGCTGGATCAGATGACGCAACCCGGCGGTAAAATACCCTTAGGGTTCGGGGTCAGGAAATTTGCCCGCCGTCTGGCCCGGGAAAAGGGCAAAGCGGTGCTGGACCGGTTTGTGTTCAATGCCTTTGCCCGTAAGGGCTGGATGGTGCCTAACCAGTACTGGACACCCGGGACCCTCGCCCCCATGGCCATCACGGGAAAGTATTACATGCACTACGGCCGGGACTTTCTGCCGCCTCGCGAGTTGGGAAGAGAAAATGCCCGGCGCATGATCAAGGAACTGATGCTGGACAACCTCGGGATCTGCCGCTTTCACCGGGCCTGGGCTGAAACGCTGATTCCCGATATCGTGGAAAACATCTTTGGGGAAAAGGACGCGTTCCTGAGTTCTTTAAACATGACCGCCAGCCGCATCACCAGCCGTAATGCATCGGTGTTCTGGGAGTCGGAGCGTAACATGGACATGGTGTTCATATTCCTGAAAAACAAAAAGGAGACCGACGGGGTCAGCCACCCTGAACTGGACCGCTGGATTGATTTTTTCACTCGGGACATGCATGCCGCCGCCTACGAGTTTTGGTACGAAATGCACAAAGGCATCCATGAGATGCTTCGGGAATATCCTGTGTGATGAGAATTTGTTCGGGAATGCGGTTGTCCGGTTCATGATAGGGAGGATCAACCATCGCGGTCGTGGTGATTCTGATTCGCGTCATGCAAGGTCGACATCTGTAACGACCCTGGAATGGTTGTATGCAGCGGGTAGCCGGCGACGCCGACCGCCGCTCCTTGACAATCAAGAAAAAAATAGATAAAAATGAAAAAGTTGTTTCAGCGCCCCCCCCTCACCCTTCCTGATCAACGGGGAGGAGGGGTAGGGAGCGAAAAATTCTACAAGTCAGGAACGATAATTCATTGAAGGCTCTGGTCACTGGAGGCACAGGATTTATCGGAAGCCATTTGACAGAAGCGCTTGTTCGAAAAGGCGTTAAAGTCCGCTGCCTCCTTCGAAAGACCAGCGATTTGAAGTGGCTGAAAGGTCTTCCGCTCGAATTCGTTCATGGCGATTGTAAGGACAAGGCTTCTTTAGAAAAAGCAGTAAGGGGTGTCGATTGGGTGCTCCATTTGGCAGGTGTGACCAAAGCGATCAAAGAGGAAACCTATTTTGAGGTAAATGGCTTTGGAACGGAAAATCTTGTCCAGGCTTGTCTCGAAAATAATCCTCATCTTCAAAAATTCATCTATATGTCGAGCCAGGCAGCGGCAGGACCCAGTCGAAGCAGGCACAACAAAAAGGAGTTAGACCCCTGCGAACCGGTTTCCTTTTATGGGCGGAGCAAACGCGTGGGGGAAGAATCGGTTCTTACCCATGCTCATGAACTCCCCGTTCTCATCCTTCGGCCTTCCGCTGTCTACGGGCCAAGGGATAAAGATATCTTTGCCTTATTCAAATGCCTCTCCAGAAGGATCAAACCCTGTCCTATAGATCCGGACCAGCGTTTAAGTCTATGTTACGTGGAGGATATTGTACAGGGAATTCTATTGGCTGTTGAGACTCAGACAAAGAGCGGAGAGATTTGTTTTCTCTCTGACGGCAACGACTACCGGATGGAGGAAATCGGTGATGCCGTTGCACAGGCAATGGGGATAACTGCTCTTCGCATCTGTGTTCCCAAACGAATGCTATTGGGGATCGCCTGTTTTTCAGATTATCTCTCCAAGGTTATTGGGAGGCCTTTGCTTCTTAACAAAGATAAAGCAGAAGAAATGATCCAAAAAAATTGGGTCTGCGACATCACAACTGCCAAAACCCTCTTAGGTTTTGAACCCAGGGTTCCACTGTCGGAGGGAGCCAAATTAACCTTTGAATGGTACAAGAAAGAAAGATGGTTATGACATAAGAAAGGCGTAATTCAATGGATCTTTTTGAAAAGTGCGCAAGAGCCACGGAGTATCAATCCGGACTAGAGCAAAGTGGCCACTATTTCCTATTTCGAAAGCTCGAATCCCCGCAGGATCCTGAGGTGGTAGTCAACGGTAAGAGAGTGATCATGATCGGTTCCAACAACTATCTTGGACTCACCAGCCACCCCCGGGTGAAGGAAGCTGCGATCCAAGCCATCGAAAAATATGGTACGAGCTGTGCGGGTTCACGATTTCTTAATGGGAATCTTGACATCCACGAAGAACTGGAAAAAAAGCTGGCCAGGTTCTTTCGAAAGGAAGCGGCCCTGGTCTTCGTAACCGGCTACCAGACCAATTTGGGGGTGATCTCTGCTCTTGTGGGCCGGAACGATGTCGCGATTATCGATATGTACGATCATGCAAGCATCTTTGACGGCTGTCGCCTCTCCTTCGGCGAGATACAAAAGTTTCGTCATAACGATATGAACGATCTCGAAAGAGTTCTCGATGCAACCAAGGGGAAAGGCAAATTGATCATCGTCGACGGCGTCTTCAGCATGGAAGGCGATCTTGCTGACCTCCCTGGTATTGTGAGGCTATCCAAGGCTTATGGAGCGAGGATCATGGTAGACGACGCCCACGCCATCGGCGTTTTTGGAAAGGGAGGACGGGGAACCGCGGAGCATTTTGGCCTGGAAAACGAAGTAGATCTTATCATGGGAACCTTCAGCAAATCCCTTGCCGCGATCGGTGGCTTTGTCGCAGGTTCGTCAGATGTGATCAGTTGGATCAAGCACCTGGCTCGCTCGATGATGTTCAGCGCCAGTCTCCCCCCCGCTCTGGTGGCATCGGTGAGAACCGCTTTGGATATCATCGAAGAACAGCCCGAATTAAGGGCCCGGCTTTGGAGAAATACGCACAAGATGCTGAAAGGATACAAAACGCTCGGGTACGATACAGGAACGAGCGAAAGTCCGATCATTCCCGTCATGATTAAAGACACCATCAAAACTTACGAGATGTGCAGGCTCCTCTTCGAGAATGGGGTCTTTGTCAATTCGGTCATTAGCCCAGCCGTCCATCCAGGACGAGAACTCCTCAGAACAAGTTACATGGCGACCCACACGGATGAACATCTGGATAAGGTATTGGCTGCCTTCGAGAAGGCGGGAAGACAGCAGGGGGTTATCTGACGGAAAGCGACAACACGACGACATACCGCTGATATAGGAATGCTGGCTGGCTGTGAACTTAAATGCAACCGACAGAATAACGATACTCTATAACGTCATCCTGGTTATTTTTTCTTTCATTTTCAGAGCAAAGATCCCAGCATACGCGTACCATCTCGCATTTAACCTCTCGATTATCCTTATCGTCATTTTATTAAGCTTTAGGAGGAGGGGCAGTTCGTGGGCGTGTACGGTGAGCCTGTGGTATCCATTGGTCCTATACGCTCCACTTTATTATCAAACCGGGTTAATCAACAGGGTTGTCGTGCCCCAGTTCATGGATGGCATTTTTATGAATCTGGATGTCTGGATCTTCGGCGAATTTCCCGGTTTTTTCCTCCGTGGGAAACAGGGGAATGCATTTCTCGACGAGTTTTTCCACTTTTGTTACTTTAGTTATTATCTAATCATTCCCCTGACCGGCATTTTGCTATACTGCAAGGATGTAAAGCTCTTCGAGAGCTTCGTGTCCCAGCTTTCCTCCTTATTCTACGTGTGCTTTTTCATCTACCTATTCCTGCCGGTTGAGGGACCGATCGCATTGCGAAATGAATATTATCATCAAGATGGCCTGTTTCGGACCGTAGTTGATTTTATTTACGCAGAGGGAGAAAATCCGGGCGCAGCCTTTCCAAGTTCCCATGTTGCCGCTACGTTTCTCATCGCGTGGTGGGGGGGCGCCCATTTTAAAAGGCTGAAAATCTTTTACTGGTTGACTTGCCTGTTCCTGTCTATTGCCACTGTCTACTGCATGTTTCATTACGCCGTCGATGTTATGGGAGGGTTGCTCCTCGGTCTTTTCGTAATACTTACGTTTAACTGGGTAGGCAGAGAACCCCCATACCGAGAAGACCCTTCGAGGAAAGTGTATAGTACCTGAACGAAAGCCCCCTAACTGCGGCCTATTAACTGTCTCGTAATACAATTGACATTTTCGTCATGCCGGACTCGATCCGGCATCCAGAAATCCCGCTGTAGCGGGACTTCCGCGGGAATGACAGTGTAAGGACAATTATGAGACTGTTAATAAGGTCTATTCCCTGTGTTTTCAACTATCTGCTTTTTCGCTATTTTCGAAATCAACAATCATAAATCGACAATCAACAATCGTGGCTGAACAGGGTTTTCGTTCACCCACTAAATGTGGGTTTCACTGCAAAACGCAACACATACGACGGGTCTGCCCCCACTCATTATACCAGTTCCAGGGTTAGCCTATCTCCCCCATTCTTGTTGAGGTCCTATCAAAGAGTTCCGTAGGAGGGCGCTATCGTCTCCGGCGCAGGCGATTTCTACCCATAAGCCCTCTGGCCAGACTGATGGTCTTGCACATCATTTTTAACTTGAGATTTTGATCATTTTTTCGTATAGTATTTTACAGTAAGATCGATACAAGAGGACAGGAGGAAGAAGCTGTGTCCACCACATTGGAAAGGCTGAAACAACTTTTTTTAGCCCACTTTGATTACAAGATTGAACAACTTACGGCCACAACGACGCTTGAAAATTTAGGCCTCGATTCCCTCGATATCATCGACTTTATGCTTGATATCGAAAATGAATTCAACATTAGAATCCCTGACCAAGAATTTAGGGTGAGAACGATACAGGACATGGTAGATGCTGTGGACCGGTTCATCTCGGAACAAAACATAGGGTCTTCCAGCCATGATTAAGCTCAATATGAATATCGAGATTCTATCCATATGAAACGGAGAGTTGCCGTTACAGGGCTGGGCATTATCTCCCCTTGTGGGGACAATATCCATGATTTGTCAGTCAATCTCATGGCTGGCAAGTCTGGAGTCAGAAGAATCTCTTCATCCTATGCAAGCCTGCTTTCAGTGAAAATTGCCGCTGAAGTCGATTTTAATCCTTTCAACTATTTCACCAAGAGACAGGTGTCCACCATGGACCGTGTCAACCAATTCGCTTTAGCTGCAGCCGCTCAAGCTTGGAAAGATTCAGAACCATCCCTCGATGCTAAAGAGAAAGAGCGAGCGGGAGTATATATCGGTTCAGGTATGGGTGGGGGAAATACCATAGAAAATTTATACGATCAACTATTTAAGCATAACGCCGACAGGGTAAAACCGCTAACAGTGCTCATGGTGATGAATAACGCTACTGCCTCCCATATATCGATAGAGTATGGTCTCTCAGGACCCTGTTTGACGCTATCCACTGCCTGTGCTTCCTCGGCAAACGCGATCGGGGAGGCTTTCCGACAAATCAGAGATGGATATGTTGACGTGATGCTCGCAGGCGGGGCAGAGGCCTTTTTGACCTATGGAGGTTTCCGAAGCTGGGAATCTCTCCGGGTCCTCGCTGTTGAAGACCCTGAAGACCCGTCAAAATCCTGTAAGCCATTCTCCAAAAACCGTACCGGTTTAGTGCTCGGTGAAGGGGCTGCCATGGTGGTGCTTGAGGAGATGGAAAGGGCCGTAAGACGGGGAGCGCCGATTTATGCAGAGGTTATTGGCTACGGTTCCACATCCGATGCCGGTCATATTGCTAAGCCCTCGCTCGAAGGGCAGGCGCGAGCGATGGCGGAAGCACTCAAAGAGGCAGGCTTGTTGCCCGAAGATGTAGACTACATCAATGCACATGGGACAGCAACTCGGTGGAATGATCTATTGGAGACACAGGCCATCAAGAAAGTATTCAATGATTATGCCTGCAAAGTTCCCATCAGTTCTACAAAATCGATGCATGGCCACACCATGGGAGCATCCGGCGCCATTGAATTTATTGTTTCGCTGCTTGCGATAAAAAATCAAGCCGTACCCCCAACGATTAATCTTGACCAACCTGACCCGGAGTGCGACCTCGACTATATTCCGAATATCGGTCGAAGAGGGGTGAAAGTGAATACTGTGATGTCTAATTCTTTTGCTTTTGGGGGAACCAACGCAGTGCTCGTTGCCAGGAAGATGGAGGAATAAGAATAAAGTGGTAGGCGTGTGAAAAATATTCATCATTCAGACTTGAAACTCTTGTCAACAGGTCTTGAAACCCCCCAGCCCTCATCCGGTGGCGTCGGTATCCTCTTCACCACGTAATCACCGAATCCATGAAGAGAGCCGCTCATATAGGTGCGTACTCTGTTGTCCTCGGCTGTCAATGAGAAAATCGATTTGGCGTAAGGACGAACCCGCAACGACATGGGTACGCCCATCAGATCGAGAAGGGTCGCGAAATTATTCAGATGGGAGACCCGGATGCCGAGGGGAATGCCGTCTAATAGCCCCTTCTGGGCATAGCGCTCACCCACCACGAAAAACTCGGGTACATCGACGATCACCTTGTCAGGCTTCATATGGGTATACACTTGCCCATGCTCGGCCAACGTCTGGCCATGGTCCGATGTGTACAGAATGACATAATTCTGATTCGTCGTATCGGAAACGAACACCCGGAAGAATTCATCCACCTGAAAACGAATCCCGTTGTCATAGGTATTGACGAGTTTCTCACGGCCGGTCGGGCTGGGGTCAATAGGTTTCGATGCTTCCATAACCGGCTTCCAAATCGTAGAGGCCGGATTGTTCGGATATCTATTGCGATAGTGGAAATGGAGACCCTTCTTGTTGACGAGAACAAAATAGCCGCCTCTTTCATTAAGAAGATCACTTAGAAAGCGGGCTACGCCCAGATCTTTCGTGGTTTCAAGATCAATGTGACGCTCCTTGAACGACTGATCGGTCATCCACCGATCCAGGGATCTCACGGGACACTTCCCGGCCGCTTTCATGAGCGGAAAAAGGTAGCCTTGATCGATGTCAATGTAGATCGTCTCGTAGCCCATTTTCTTTCCGTAATCAAAGAGGGTTGGGTTCTTGTCGGTTCGAAAGGCATCGTCGGGAAATGCGTGGTGACCGCTGACGAGATAGGCATTGCTGATAAGGGAAAAGGAACCGGCGGCAACACAAATGCCGAGATTCTTGAGGCGCCCCTGGGTTTCGAGGGATTGAAGGAACGGTGTGGTGGCACGCGAGTAGCCATTCAGGCTGAGGTTGCTGCCACGGACCGACTCGTCGATGATGTAGATGATGCTGTCAAGTGGCCGTTGGGAGGGGAAAAAGGTCGGGAGGTCGTCTCGCGGTCCATGATATTCGTGGAGGGTTTCAAACTCGTAATGAAGTGTTGAACGGAGAAAGGAGTTCAAAGGATTCAAGTGGAAGCTGCGTTCCGGCACGTGGAGGAAGAGGGCGTAATTGGAAGCGAGGAGGTAGAGCGCCGGCAGGAGGCTGAGGGCGAGGGACTTTCGGAAGGTGGACCTAAAGGGGAAGAGGATCAGTGTGGTGAGAACGAGTACGTAGGGGAGAGCATACAAGAAAATGAGCGGGTTGAGGAAGCTTAAGACGGCTTCTTCAAGAGTGTCCACGCCGACGGTAAAAACGAGAGACAGATCGGTGCCGGTCATAAACTGGGATAGTGTCACCCAATAGGAGAATTGTACGACTACAACGAAAACAGAAAGAAGGAGGGCTATCATGCGTGGAATTCCGGGGAGGAGAAGGATGAGATAGAAGAGGGCGACCACCTGTAGGAAGACCAGCGTGAGGGCGCCAGAAAACTTCATGGCGCCGACCACCGGGAGCAAATGAAGCAGATCTCGGTAATCGCTGAACCTGAAAATGGGATCGATGAGGACAGCCAGCGTCGCTGCAATCAAGGCGCTAAGGGCACGGGGATAGGGTGCCTGAGTGATGGAGCGAAGGGAGCACTTCGCGATCACTTGCCCTCTTCCCATTGGGTGGCGATGATTCCCAGGATGAAGACTACGACCACGAAAACCCCTATGACCATGGAGTAACGCAGCGCGGCCATGTTGTCTTCAAATACCATGGATGCCCGGAGCCCCTCGTTCACGTAATACAGCGGCAGTGTCTTGGCGAGCGTCTGCAGGAACCCCGGCATCAGCTCGATAGGGAAGAAGCTCCCCGAGAGGAACATCATCGGGAAACTGATGGCATTTGCCGCGGCGGCGGCGCTCTGCGCCTCCTTCACGAAGCGGGTGAGTATCATCCCGATTCCGACAAACGCGAAGACGTCAAGCAAAATGAACGCAAGGAGCCAGGCGTCTATATGGAGGTTGACTTCAAACACGGCGTAGCTCACCAGCAGCATCGCAATCGTGGATATGACCGCGAGTATGAATTGGTACAGGATGTTCGACAGTATCCAGTCGGTACGGGTGATGGGCGTGGTGGACAACTTCCTGATAACACCCTTCTGCCGCAGCTCCGTGTTCAAGTTGACCGTGCCGAACAGGCTCAACGTCATCACTGACATGGCGATGATGCCGGGGACGAAGTAATCGATGAATCGGTATTTCTTGGTGAGTATCGATGTTTGAACCGACCTGATGAACGGCGGATACCCGGACATCTCCTGGTTCATCCCGGCTAACACTGCGTTCAGGATTTGCATCTTCGTGGCCACCGATGAGGAACTGGGGTCGTATATATAGGTGATGGTGACGGATGCCTTGAAGTCGTTGAGCGTCATCCTCTGCATGAGGGAACTTTCATACCCTTTCGGAATGATGAGGACAAGGTTCACCTGGTTTTCTATGACGTACCGAGTGGCGTTGACGGCAGGGTCGACCCTCGTTATCTTGAATGTCCCGCTGAGCTCGAGGGTCTTGACGGCCTGTGCAGACGAATTCGTCTGGTCGAGGTCCTGCACGCAAAGATGGTAACTCACGTTGTCCTGGCTCATGAATATCGTTCCGAATACGAGTATCAGAATTATCGGAAAAGCAATCGTGAACAACATTGCGCTCTTTTCACGGTAAAAGCTCGTGAGCTTCACGACGAGATTTGCACTGATGATGCGAAGGTTCATTTTGCCTCCATTTCGGGGGGATCCTCTCGGAGCGCCTCGCCGGTGAGCTTAAGGAAAACCTCTTCGAGGTTGGGCTTTCGAACGTCCAGGCTGAGGTACAGAGCCCCTGCAGACTTGATGGCATTCAGTATCTTCTGGACGTCGTCCGTGTGCTCCACCCTGACCTTGATGTTTTTGTGGTTGTCATGGATCGGCTCGAAGCCCATCTTTCGGACGATTTCAAAGGTTCTTTCATCGACGGAATGCAGCGTGAGGGCCAGATAATTCGCGTTGCTCTCGATGAGTTCCCCCGGCGAGCCCATGGCGATTATCTTCCCCTTCGAGATGATGGCGACCGTGTCTGCAAGAAGCTCCGCTTCCTCCATGTAGTGCGTGGTCAGAAATACCGTCTTACCCTTCTTTTTCAGGCCCAGCAGGACCTCCCACACTTCACGCCTTGCGCGGGGGTCGAGTCCTGTCGTCGGCTCGTCGAGGAACACGACCTCGGGGTCGTTCACAAGGGCAATCGCGATCCCGAGGCGCTGCTTTAAGCCGCCGGAGAGGTTCATGTACTGCTCTTTGGTCTTGTCCTTGAGGTTCACGAGCTCAATCAGCTCGTCGATATCGGTGTTCGCGCAGCAGAAAAGCCGCGAGTAGTACTGTAGGGTCTCCCTGACCGTTATCCTGTCGAACGAGCTGAATCCCTGCGGGAGGACGCCGATTCGGGGGACAATGTCGTGCTTCTTCTTTGTAACGTCCATTCCGAGAAGGGTCACTTTCCCAGACGTGGGCGTGCGGATTGTATCGATGATCTCGACGGTAGTGGTCTTGCCGGCGCCGTTCGGGCCCAGGAAGGCGAAAACTTCGCCTCTCCTGACGGTGAACGATATGTCGTTGACCGCCAGGAGATCCCCGTAGCGCTTCGTCAGATTTTCGACTTCGATGGCGTATTCAGTCTCTTTGGGCATGAAACTCCTTTTTGCCTTTATGGGGCAATGGTCAAGGATGGGCTCCTGTCAGCCTTGGGCCAGAACCGTAAGTAGCTGAGGATCTTCTCAATCACCGCCGGCTGCCCGATAAGAAACCGGTCAATCACCGGCTGGCGGTGCTTGAATAAAATAAAGCTCGGGATGAACGTCGCACCCAGATGCGCTTTGGTTTTGTCCGCGCCCTGGCCCGCGTAATAGAAAGGGATTTTTCTCTCCACGCAGCAGCGGACATTTTCAAGCCAGGACAAAACGTAAAGGTTGTATTCGCAGCCGAGCTCGTAATCCATACAAAAATATTTATCCCCCATCCCTTGTTGGTTTACGACGAGAAGGTTGAAAGCGGCGAGTTCGTCCTGCACAAAATAGAGCGTATATTCGGCGTCCGGGACTCTCTCACAGATTTTTTCAAAAAATAAGCGGTTATGCATCCCCAAGGCCAGGGGGCCCCGTGCCGCTGTTTCCAGATAAAGCTTGTAGACCCTGTCCAGAAAAGGAGAAATAGTTCGGCTTCGAATCACTCTGACATCGTGAAAGGCGCGCATTTTGCGGCGCAGGTCTTTTCTCGCAGCCCTTGAAAGGCGGGCTAAAAATTCCTCAAGGCTATTAAAATTGATCGGCAATCGAGCGAAAGGCTGACATTGCACCCGGTTGAATTTTTTCAATATTCCCCCTGGAAGTTTGCCGTAATGATTAAAGTTGTAAAGCGCCACGATGTCGCTTTTAAGTTCGGCCGCGAGCGTTTGCAGGGCGCCAAAGGCGATTTTGCATGCCGCCTCGAGGGTGCCCGCATCGATTTGAGGATCAATCCCTATTTCACTCCATTCCCCTATCACCAACCCCACGCTTAGAACACGGGGTTGAAAAAGAGAGGGGATGATACGGCCTCCCATTTTCAGCGATTTCTTGATCCATCCCTCCACAAAGGTGGACAAATCAAAACGGGTCTCAAACAACGGTAACAAGAGAATAGGGGCATCATCTTTTAACACCACGATGCTCCGCAGGTCAAAACCGTCTATACCCGATTCTTGCAACAGAGAAAGAAGAGGGGCTGTGATAGAGGGCTCAGGGAAAAGCCGTCCAAGATCTGCCTCCGGCACTCCGTCTAACCGCGGCACGCAATTGCAGGTAAGGTTATTCATACCCTGTCGGTCTCCGATTCAAAAGGGCGATGGAAAGCGACATCTCCCTCTGAGAAAACGAACGTACCCATAGGGACCGACCGGCAGCTATGGGAAAAAGCGCCAGGGCCTTCCCTGATAAGCCCACCGGAAAGGTATACCCGCCATCGCCCCCTGCCGCCCCCGCTGCTGATGGATGGACGGTGATTTGCCGCGGATCCACGAGATGGAATGCACATCCCAGGGCCTTGACAACGGCTTCCTTGATAGACCAGAGCAGGGCCGATGCCGTTTCCAAATCTCCCCCCGCCAACCTCAAGGCATGTTGAAGCTCTTGTGGATGGAAGACCCGGTGAAAGGGGTATTCTCTGTGGAATTCATCGGTCGCTGCCACGTCAATGCCGATATCAGACTCGTCTCCACAGAGAGCAACCCAGACTTTCCCGCCACCCTCGCTGAAGGAGATGGCCGGACCGGGATATTCTCCCAACAGGAGCTGGGGCCTGCCAAGCAGGCCGCGGACCACCCGAAATGGGAAAGCAGCTCCGTTGGAAGATTGACAGCGTTTCCAAAGAGGACTTTGCATCGCCACAAGGTGGTCCCACAGGGTGGAGACGAGGCGGTGCTTGAGGGTTTCGTCGGCACATGGCATGGATGCATAGAAGACGGGGCCCCTTCCATGAACGAAACTCACGGCATGGACGGTTAATCCTTGGCAATCCTTTGCCATATTCACTCCCATCTTTCCCGATCTGCGCTCTTTCCGAGCCCTGAAGGCTCAGTCCGAAACCCAGTGCATCCGCAACCTATGAACCTGCATGATGGTGCGACCTTGATCGTCAATCCCTCTGGCGTCCCAGGTGAGGCCTTCGTGGTCCTGGGCCCGCATGCGGGCCTCCATCGTTAACTGTTCCCCTGCCCGGCATTTTCGCGAAAACCTCATCTCCCCGATCTCCATGGGAATCATCGATCGTCGCTCCGATCGGTCCATAGCAGCGATGTGGAAGCCGACCATCTGCAAAAGGGCCTCGAAAAGATAGGGAGAGTATTGGTACCGGACGTTCCGCAGATGTGCGAAATCACTTGTCTCCCGGTAGGTGGTTCGGCCCCGCACCACCCCAGGACCTGCACCTTCAAGAACCTCCATCACGCGATACCTGCCTTCGAGGCCGCTGCGGTCTTTGTACCATTTAAGCACTTTTTTATGATTCATCGGCTTCGTCCGCAGTTCGTCCAGCCGGACTGGAAAATCCGGGAGCCCCTCCCCGAGATATCCTCCAGCGCCATTCCCGCCATCAAGGATCACTTGGCCTTTGCAGTGCGGGATGAAGCGGTCGGTCAATCTCCCGGCGGGGGAGATCTCTTGTATTGAGAGAGAGACCTCACAGCATACCTCCCGAAGGCCGTTGCCGCCTCGGCGGCAGGAGATCCTGGAAGGCCGTGGGACCCCGGGAGGACATTGGATCATGTCCATGAGGCGCACCTGGCGAACGCCTCGAACCTGCAGGTGGGGATACAGGGTCCGGGCGGCTTCCATAAATGTCTCCAGGACCATAGCGGCTGAGACCAGAGGATGCTTGAGGAACTTGAAGGGTCTGTGATCGGTGATCCAAAGATCCTTCTCAAGGGAGAAGGATCTGAAGGCCTCCAATTGTTCCCGGCGGATGTCCAGGCAAGAGATCCTTTCTATCATGGGGAAGTCCTCGGGTCTGAAGGACACGGCGCCTCCATCCAGTTCGCCATCGCGCGAAGGACGGATGGTATCATTGAGCAATGACGTCCTCACGGATGGCAGTCTCCTCATGAACATCACCCAATCGTCTTCAGCCGGCGCTACAAAGAGCTCCCGGCAGAAAAGCCCCGCAAGCTCATTGACATGGATGTACGCCACGCCCTTTCGCCTCATCAGGTCCCGTACCTCCACATCCTGGGCCATGCCCGCCCCCTCGACAGGAGGAAGCATCAAGGCCTTGAACCGGATCGTGCTGTTTTTCCGGCGGAGGGTTCTGAGTAACGCAGACATCATCCGGTTGGCAGCGGCGTAGTTGGCCTGGCCAGGATTCCCCTGGATCGCGGCCCCCGATGAGAGGCCGACGAAAAACCTCAAACCGGCCCCTTCCGCAGCCGAGAATAGATTCCAAGCCCCGAGGAATTTGACATCCGTGACCATGGAGAAATCATCCGGGGGCATTTGGCTTAAGGGACCGTCCCTGAGGACACCGGCGCCGTGAATAATACCGTCGATCCTGCCATAACGGCTTGCCACCTCACCCATGATCGCGCGGACCGCTTCGGGGTCGGTCACATCGCAGGTATGGTACGTTGCATCGATCCCTGAGGAGTGCAAATCCGCCAGGGTCCGAGCAATCTCCGATGCCCTCGGGGCGAAAGGGAACGCCCCAGAAGGCGAATGTTCGGGGCGCGGCTTTGCGGGATGAATGCCTGGATGGAGATGGGTCCTCCCCAGAAAGACCAGGCGGGGCGTGAAAGGCACAAGACAGCGGGCCAGGTGGGCGCTGATCCCGGTTGCGCCCCCAGACATGACGATAACGTC
>JAUPKI010000090.1 GCA_030837545.1 Thermodesulfobacteriota bacterium
TATCGCAACCGTCCTTCCCCTAATCGACGAAGCGCGACTGCTGGACAACTCCCTGTTTGATGCTCCTTTCCGAAAGTTTGCCGTTATTGATCTCGGGGCATTGACTGTGTCAGTAAGTCCGCTGCCGGGCTGGGCCAAAAAGGTAATGAAGGACTGTATTTGATACATTCCTTAAAAGCCCTGAAATGCCATTCGCGTAATCTTGGCGCCCATGAGACTTTCTTGAATGCGTCACGCTCCAAACACACCTCTTTTCACTGGTTCTACTCATGGCCTCTCATGGAAAAAGAGGATGTCGCCGTAGTAGGCGGTGGCCGATTCGCCGGTGTCGTCCGTATCGGTCATGATGGCCACCCCGGAGATCATGGGGGGCTCGTCTTTGAACACCTTCCGGTAGTCCTCGTAGATATTTCTCTCCTCGGTAAGCCATCGATTCAGATTCTTTTCCCCGCTCTCGACGGCCACCATCATGGACCGATCGCTATATGGATTGGGAACCACCAGCCCTTCCGGCGCGTTGGACGCCCAGATATAGTTGATGGACGCCAGTGGGGGATAGGCGCCGTAAAACAGTTTTGCGGTCTCGTATTTGAGCTTTTCAAAAAAGCCCAGTTTGTCCGGATCGTATTCGAAGAGGATATAGAGCCGGGCCGGGTAGTCGTCCCCGTCTTTTCGATGCACGTTTCCCTTTTTCAATACATTGGTGATCTTCCAACGCCACTGAAGGATCGGATATTCCCGGGGATCAATGGTGATTTTTCGTATTAAACCGGAGGCTGAGGCGTCAGCCACCGCCTTAACAACCACCTGCCCACCCTCGTCGACAAGTCGATAGTCGGTATGCCGGTTAATGTCCTTAAAGTGGAGGGGCTCCCATTTGGCTGGAAGCGGGCTCACGGCTTTTTCGGCTGAAAAGGAGCCTTCTTCCAGCACAGAAACAGATTCGGCCAAAACAACCGTATGCCAGATGAGTCCAGTGATCAATACGCCGGCAAAGACGGTTTGTAGCAAGCTTGGTTTCATGCGTCCCATCCAACCTCCCCTTTTCAGTTCCCGTCTCCCGCGAACCCTCCAATGGTCACAAATTTCAACAACAACGCTTGACTTCGATAACAATGAATAATATTGTATATCAAAATAAAGAAAATTTGACAATATTTAAGAAAACTCTTTTTTGAAGGTCAACAAAGGAGGATTCGAATGGTCGAGCTTAACCGAATGCCCGAACCTATGCGCTCCCACCTGGTCAAACTTCCTTGCCCCTCATTCAACAGCCAACCTTGGGTACCGGGAAAACCACTTGCCAGCCGACGGATTTCTCTGATTTCAACCGCTGGACTTCAGCGACGGGGGGATCGGCCCTTTGAGGGGATGACTGGGGATTACCGCGTGATCTCGGGAGAAATCAAGGCCAGGGACCTTGTAATGACCCACATCTCCACCAATTTTGACCGCACCGGTTTTCAGCAGGACTGGAACATTGTTTTCCCTCTTGACCGGCTCCGTGAACTCGAAGTGGAGGGGATCATCGGGAGTGTGGCCGTCTATCATTACTCGTTCATGGGCGCCACCGACCCGGCTGAAATGGAGTCGGCGGCCCGGAACTTGGCCGCGCTCTTGAAAGGGGACGGGGTGGATGGGGCCCTCTTGGTCCCGGTCTGACCGTTTTGCACGCGCGCCGTGGGCGCGCTGGCGCATTATTTGGAAAGTGAAGGCATTCCCACCACGCAAATCAGCCTGATCCGCGAGCATACGGAGACTATCCGCCCTCCCAGGGCGCTTTGGGTTTCCTTTGAGCTTGGACGCCCCCTGGGCGCCCCTGGAAATCCGGCACTGCAGCGCCGAGTGCTTATGGCGGCACTCCAGCTTCTGGATGCGCCGGAAGGGCCGTTGCTTGTGGACTTTCCCGAGGAGGCTCCTGAAGACGCTCTCGACGACGACAGGGGCCTGGAGGGCTGGTCCTGTCCTGTGAGTTTTGCCCCAGAGATGAGGCAAGAGACCGATCTGGAAAGACTGCGATCGGCCTTTAACCGCGAAGTCGCAGAGCTCCTCCCCTGGTACGACCTGAACCTCGAAAGGCATGATCGGACTGCGGTGGTGGAATTTTCACCCGACGCTGCTTCGGAATTGCTCGGCAGCTTTGCAGCGGGAGAGCAACCGGTGATGACGAAGGCGGACCTCTCCCTTTCGACGGCCCTTCGGCTTGCCGCACAGGACTTGAAGTCATTCTATTTCGAGGCCGTAACCGCCCGCCCCGGTTCGGCTGCGCCCTCAAGCGGGGAGTTCAGCCGATGGTTTTGGCAGGAGACGACGGCGGGCCGAATTCTGAAGGCCGTGAAAGAAAGATGCCTAAAAGAAACGGATAAATCACTACGGAAAACCGGGGCCTTGCTCTTGATCCCGCTGGACCAGACATGAAATAAGGAAATGTGTCCATTTCAATATGGAAGGAGGAAAACCATATCTGATGGAGCGCCTGTTGGACATAAAAGATGCGGCTGGGTTTCTGAACGTCTCCGAGATGAGCATAAGGCGGTGGACCAATTCCGGAAAATTGAAGTGTTACCGGGTGGGTGGTAAGCGGGAGAGACGCTTTCATATGAGTGACCTGGAGGAATTCCTTCACGATTCGCAGAACCATTCACTGAAGCCCCTGGGCATTGGAGATCACAAGGTGCCAGACGGTTCCCACATGACCCATTTTTATTCAGGGAGCGAGGACGCGCTCAGGGTGTCCATTCCGTACCTTCTTGAGGGCATCGAGCGGGAGGAGGCCTTGCTTGTTGTGATGCCTCCCGATAGGAGCAGGGATCTCCTGGATGACATGAAACAACAGGGACATCCTGTCGGGGATTGGCTCAAGGGCGGACGATTGAGTGTCAGCGCCGGGATGGATTCGCCGGAGGAAATGATACGGTATCTGGCAGGATTCGCAGTTAGAACCCAGGAATTCAGGGTGCTGGGCGACATGATATGGACCGTTCGCAAAGGCTGGGACCTGGCAGCTCTGAGCGTTTTGGAGCAAGCGCCCACCCTTATGCCGCCTGTAGAAAACGGGCTCTTGCTCTGTCAGTACAGCCTGGAGGATTTCTCCGGCGCAGCCATCATGATGGCTGCCGAGGCGCACCGGCAAACCATTTACA
>JAUPKI010000091.1 GCA_030837545.1 Thermodesulfobacteriota bacterium
CCTGACCGCGGCTGAAAAGGGGAATAGGATTGTGAAAATCATCATTGCAGGCGCAGGGGAGGTAGGCTTTCACATCGCCCAAAGGCTCTCCGAGGAAAACCATGATGTTGCCTTGATTGACAAAGACGCCCAACACATCAAACGGGTAGGCGCAAACCTCGATGTTCAGGCCTTCCTGGGCTCCGGCACAAGCCCCCGGATGCTTAAAGAAGCGGGCATCCATAACGCGGACCTCCTGGTAGCCGCCACGGACAGCGACGAGACCAACCTGGTGGCATGCCTCATGGCCAAGACCCTCAACCCATACCTGATCAAGGTTGCGCGCGTCAGAAACGAGGAATATTTCCAGGAGGGAGAGCTATTCAGCAGGGGCCTGTTAGGGATTGACCACGTGATCAATCCCCAGTCTGAGATGGTCAACACCATCCTGGGCAATATGGAGATCCCGGGCGCATCTGAGGTCATCGATTTCGTAGGGGGGCGGGTCAAGCTCATCGGTTTTTTCGTGACTGGGGATTCTCCATTTGTGGACCGCAAGCTCCTTTCCTTTGTTGAGCTGAGGGGGAAGGTCCTGGTCGGTGCCATTGTCCGGGGCGATGGGGTAGTGATTCCCCGAGGGGAGGACATCATCCGATCAGGAGACCTGGTCTATGTCGTTGTCAGCACGGCAAAAATGGATGAGGCCCTGAAATTTCTCGGCATCAGACAGGAGGCATCGAGAAGGGTTATCATCGTGGGGGGCGGCCAGACCGGCGCGGCCCTCGCAAAGAAGATGGACCGGGGCAAAATCAGCGTCAAGATCATCGAAGAAGACAGTGCCAAGTGCGCCGGCCTGTCCGAAATGCTCGACCATGTGATCGTCATCAACGGGGACGGCACGGACAGGGGTCTCCTTGAGGAGGAAAACATCAGGGACGTCGATTTTCTGGTCGCGGTTACCGGAGACGAGGCGAGCAATATCCTGGTGTCGCTCCTTGCAAAGGGGCTCGGGGCCAGAAAGACAATCACCCGTATCAGCAGATTAAGCTATCTCCCCCTCATGTCAGCCATCGGCATCGACACCGTGGTAAGCTCCAGACTTTCGGCCGCCAGGGCTATTTTGCAGTATATCAGGCCCGGCAAGATCATATCGGTGGCGCCTCTGAAAGGGGAACAGGCCGAGGCCATTGAGGCGGAGGCCCTGGAGACCTCGGATATCGTCGATATCCCCCTCTCCCAGGTAAAAATGCCGAAAGGGGCCATTGTCGGGGCCATCGTCCGGGGCGATGATATCATCATTCCGCGCGGCGACAGCGTCATCAGGCCGAAAGACCGCCTCATTATCTTTGCCCTCCAGGAGGTCGTCCCTAAACTGGAAAAACTCCTGACCGTCAAACTGGAATATTTCTGATGCACAGTCGGACCATCACGCGCTTCATCGCAGTCCTCCTCCTTTTTCTGGGTCTTTCGATGGTCGGCCCCCTGCTGGTTTCCCTTCTCTTCAGGGATGGCAGCACATCTGCGCTCCTGTCCTCCATGGCCGTAACCCTTGTGACCGGTCTCATCCTCTTTGTGGCCACAAGACCCCAGGAAGACAGGCAGTTGAACCACCGGGACGGGGTCGCCATTGTGACCTTTGGCTGGGTCATGGCCGGTCTGTTCGGGACCCTTCCCTATCTCTTCTCCGGCGCCATCCCCGGTTTCACGAACGCCTATTTTGAATCCCTGTCCGGGTTTACCACGACCGGCGCAAGCATCCTGACGGATATAGAGTTTCTTCCCCAAGGAATCCTTCTGTGGAGAAGCCTGACCCAGTGGCTGGGCGGCATGGGGATCATTGTTCTTTCCATTGCCATCCTCCCCTATCTGGGGATCGGCGGCATGCAGCTTTACAAGGCAGAGGTCCCCAGCCCGGTGGTGGACAAGCTGAAACCCCGGATATCCGAAACCGCCAAGACCCTGTGGAAGGTCTATCTCTCTTTCACCGTCATTCAGGTTATTCTGCTCGTTGCAGGGGGGATGTCTGTCTTCGATGCGGTGTGTCATGCATTCTGCACCATGCCGACGGGCGGATTTTCCACAAAAAACATGAGCGTCGCACACTACGACAGCCTCTATTTTGATTGTGTCCTGATCGTGTTCATGCTCCTGGCCGGGATCAATTTCTCTCTGCATTACAGGCTGATGAAAGGAGACCTGAGGGTATTCGGCAGGGATTCAGAATGCCGGGTCTTCCTGATCCTGGTGGCTGTCTTTGTGATCCTGATCACTCTCGACATCCACGGCACTGTGTACAGCTCCCTGGGCCTGGCCCTTCGTCACGCCGCCTTTCAGGTCAGTTCCATCATCACCACTACCGGGTTTGTCTCCGCGGATTACGAGAAATGGCCTGCCTTTTCGCAACTGGTCCTCGTTGTCTGCATGTTTTTAGGGGCTATGGCAGGGTCCACCGGGGGAGGCATGAAGATCATGCGCATCATGCTGTTGATCCGGCATGGGTATCATCAGATGTTTCAGATCATTCATCCCCATGCGGTGACCACATTGAAATTGGACGGCCGACCGGTCCCCGCAGACACCCTCAGCAGTATCTGGGGGTTTTTTGTTCTGTATCTGGGCCTTTTTGTGACAGCCTCTCTGATCATGGCTGCTTTGGGTCTTGACTTGGTATCGTCGTTTGCCTCGGTGGCCACAAGCATAGGAAATGTCGGGCCTGGACTCGGGGTGGTGGGACCGGTAAGAAACTTCCTTCAAATCCCTCTGATCGGAAAGTGGGTGCTGGTCCTCTGTATGCTGCTCGGCCGTCTGGAAATCTACACCGTTATCGTTCTTTTCGCGCCAGCCTACTGGCGGAAATGAGGGGCAACCCGTTCTACTGGTTTTGAACGATGAGAGTCTGCCCCGGAAAGATGGTGCTCCGGGGGGTCAGTCGGTTTATCCGAAGGAGGTCTGCAAGCTCCATCTGATATTTCTGTGCGATGCTTTGAGGCGTGTCCCCTTTCAGGACCTTGTAGCGCTCGGTCGCTGCTTTGGCCATTTGCACAGGCTGGCCGGAAATGACCAGTTCCTGCCCGATGCTCAGATTGTTGTTTCGCATACCATTCAAGGCCTGTATTTCCTGGGTCGTCACGTTGAAACGATTAGCGATTTTATAAAGGGAGTCGCCCTTTTGGACGACATACTTGGTCAAAGTGGGTTTCTTGGTCTGAGCGATTGCCCGCTTTGGGGAAGGCTCTGGGGCGGACTTCTCTACGGCAGCGACGACCGCCACACTGGTGGGGATGTTGAGGTGTTGGCCTGCCATCAGAGAGTTCTTGCCCTTGAGGTGATTCTCGGCCCTGATTGCACTGACACTTGTCCCGTATCTGCGTGCAATGGATGACAGGGTCTCCCCCTTTTTTACCTTGTGGGTCACCTGAGTGGCCGCGGCCTTCGCACGGGCGGGGGCGGCTGCAGGGGCAGGGGGAGGAGGCTCCCACTCGGGAATGTTGTCCACCTCTGCCAGGAGCACGGCGCTCTTCCCGACAGGAACCCGGATGTCATAGGGTCTCGGGGGGGTGGCGTCGCGCCGGAGGGCCGGATTCAATTCCTGCAGGACCTCATAAGACACGCCGAGGTGCTCAGCCATGGCTTTGAGGGACACCTGTCTGTTAATCGTAACCACCTCTGCCTCAATCTCCTGGTCCACCGGGGGGAGTGTGAAGCCGTGGGCCTTTGGATCATTGAGAA
>JAUPKI010000013.1 GCA_030837545.1 Thermodesulfobacteriota bacterium
CCATCTGGGCCATCTTGTCGCGGATCGATGTGATGGCCACCTCGTCGAGGGAGCCGGTGGCCTCTTTCCGGTAACGGGCGATGAAGGGGACCGTATCCCCTCCCTCAAGCAGCCGGGCCGCAGCCTCCACATGCCCAAGCGGCAAATTCAGTTGATCCGCGATTCTGTTGAGATGTTCCGCGTTCATATCTCCTCCAAATACCAATGATTCGACCATGAAAACACACCCCAACCGCGAATGAACGCCAATAGTGGCAAGGATTTCCTTTTTTGTGAGAGAGGCTTTCCAGCCTCGACGGTCGCGGCAACATGCCGCTCTCACAGGGAAATTTTCATGCGCGGGGGTGACCCTGTGCCCAGGCCATGAGCATTTCCTGCCTGCCCCATGCAAGGCCCATAAGGGAAATCCGGCCTTGACAGAATGTCATGCCTGCCTGCTGAGGTGCTTGCGATCTATTCCGCTTGACACTCTTTTCCAATCGGGTTGGTCGGGTCCCCCTCTTCTACCATCAGGTTCATGATCTCTCTTTCGCGGTTCCCGGGCAGATTCCCCTTTACCTCCGCTTCAATGACCACAGTGCCGTCCGAATTGCTGAATAGCACCTCCGCCTCACCAAACCCCCTGGCATCCATCTGCGTGATGGTCATCTCACAGGTGATGGCATCGCCGATATATACCGGTTTCTTGAATTTGAAATTCATCTCTGTGGCCAGCCAGCCCAGTTGCCCCCCGATCTCGGTCAGGAGGCTCCCGATCAGCAATCCGTGGCAGATCGGTCCTTTGAAACCCTTTGTCGATGCAAAGCGGTCATCAAAGTGAACCGGATTATAGTCCTGGGATGTTGCCGCAAAGTCGATGACGTCCTGTTTCTTGAAGGTCCGGGTAACACGGAATCGATCCCCGACCTGAATGCCGTTTACAGCTTTCATCCGCATGGATGTCATAGTCTACCCCCCCTTTTGCAGGTCTTGTGCTGTATAACGGATGTAGCCTTGGATTTCAAAGGAAATCCTGTTCCGAAGGGCGATTTTCAATTGCGCCGATGACTGGATCGAAGCAGCAACATGGGAAAGAAAAGACCCTTTTTCACCTGAGCGCTGTTCACTGGATGAGATCACCGGAAGACGTTTCTGGACCCATCGATGCCCAAATCAACAGGGATTTGACCCTGGGAGAGCCCTCTTGATATCGGGAATCAGGATCCAGAGAAGAAGGAAAGAAGAAATCAAGGAATTGTTTGTCAACGAGATTCTTTGGGTTCGGCTTGGGGGGTCGAGGCTTGAATCCGTCACACGGACAGATCTACCGAATAGCCTTTTGTTCTTCCTCTCGGACCAGTCTCCCTGGCTCCTCTTTTCTCTTTTGTGTGATGGGGTTATACCGCCAACGATCGAGGCTTGGAAGCCTCTCCCACAAAAAACCTGATCCCTTCCTCAATTCTCTCTCTGCGTGAGCGGCATCCTGCCGCGACATACCTCCCCATGTGAGTGGGCGTCCTCGCCACGACATCGACGCGCTGTAGGTGCGCCTTCAGGCGCACAGAAGCCGCCGTCCACATGCCAACCCCGTCACAACCGTGCGAAACATTGAGGGAATATGGCCAGGAGTTGAGTATTGTGGCACGGGGCATGGAAGGACTCTGGCCTGGGCCGAACCAGGGTAACAGATTGAATCTCCTGGGAAAAACAGGGAGGAAAGGGGATGCCATGAAGGATGAGAGAAGCCCGGAATGCGCCAAGTGTTCTGTCAAGGATTGAATTACGCCTTGTGCCTACTTGGAACCGCCAGCGAGAGGTATCGCTCTCCCTCGCGAAACATGAGCTGTTTGTCCACCATCATTCGAAGGAAGGGGGTGATCCGCTCTTCGCCAAACTGCGGAAACTGATCGAGGATCTCGGCCATGGACCGCTGGGTCTCGCAGAAGAGGTAAATAGCCCGGGAGGTCCCTTTCAAACGATGGGTCATCGGCTCGTCATCCAGCCGACGCTCATAGATAATCAGAAAGGTCTGGCCGTCCCTGTAGGAAAGTATTGGTTCAAACCCGGGGCCCTGATGCATGCGGTCATAAAACGCCCGCCATTCCGCCAGCTTTTTTCGAACCGGGGTCCACATGCGACGCTGTTGTTTGACCGCCCCATGATATCCCAGCATCATCAATCGAAGTTTTCCCAGTTCTTCTCGGGGAATCAGATGGCGATACTCCGAATGGCTTCCTTGAATGCGGATCCCGTATCGGTCAGGGTCCCGCCACAGGGGGCTCCCATACCCAAGCCAGAGGTCTATCCCTTTCAGCGGCCGGAACGGAAAGGCAAAGGTCAGATGGTCGAGGGTCTCTGCCGCGTCCTGGGAATCGCTCGAGGGAAACCCGAGAATGAGATTCCCGGTGAGGTCCGGAAGATGCGGGGACTCGCAGTTCTTCATGATCTCCAAGTTGTCCATGGCCGTGGTCCCCTTCTTGAGTTTTTTGAGGAGACCGGTGCTCAAGGCCTCTATCCCTACCTGGACCTCCCGCATGCCGGCCGATGCCATGGCATCGAGAACCGCTCGCGATGTCTTGGCCCGAATCTCGGAGAAGAGCCTCAGGTCCAATCCCAGCCCTCGAATGGCGTGAAAGCGCTCTTCCAACCCCTTGGCCGGAAGGAGATTATCCATGAAGGATAACGAGAGGACTTGGTGACGGTTGACCAGTGTATCGATTTCCAGGACGGTTTTCTCTGGACTTTTGGCCCGGTACCCGCTCCACTGGAGATTGAGGTTGCAGAAGGCGCATCCGGTCCCCCCCTTGTTCCACCAGCATCCCCGGGACATCTCCAGGGGAAGTTTGGGCAGAAAGGCGTGCCGGGGGCCGGAAGACGCCAGGTCACGAAAGTAATCCGTGTAGTTGGGGATCGGGAGTTCATCTAAATCAGGAACCTGGTGATCCGTATCTTTGGCCGGGGGGCCTCTTCTGTGGATGAGGCCGGGAATGTCCGGCAACGGCGTGCATCCAGGGGAGACCCGTATCGCCTCGGTCAGTTGGAGGAGCGGCAGTTCCCCCTCGCCGCGAATCACATAATCGATCTCCGGAACGGTTTCAATAAGGCCCTCACCCAGGGCCCCTGCACAGGCGGACCCGCCGGCAACGATCCGCAGCCGGGGCGCGCGCCGCTTGATTTCCCGAATGAAATAGAGGGAACTGGTCAATTGGGCCAGACAGATGGAGAATCCGACCAGAAAATAGGCGTCCCAGGGTTTTGTATCCAGGATGGCAAGGGAGGCGGCCTCGATCTGGCCGCAGAGGTCGTCAAAATCCGTTGACTTCAACCGGGGATGACCGCGGCCCTTGCGGTTCCAGTACCGGGCGACCGTTTCCATTCGGTCGGGGTAGAGGAGGGCGGCGTAGGGGGATTCTGCCATCCACGACCGTTCAGACACGACATGATAGAGCGGATAGCCGATGGCCTGGGCGATCTTGAGATAGACATGGAAGGCATCGACTCGAAGCTCCGGAAGGCCCTTTTCGAGGAAGGCCTTGAGGGACCCCAACTGAATCGACGGCCGGTCAAACAGGGGCCAGGGCGCGGACACAAGGGCGATCCGGCCTTCACAGCCCGGGCCTGGTTTAATCTCCTTCATGATCGACCCTGATCCAACGGGTTCCCACTTCCTCTCCGGTCTTTGCAACCCTGACCCTCCTATTGAAGGCATCGACGGGCTTTCCTGGCCGGCCATGGCCAGCAATTCATTTCTGCGGCACCGCCACCATTCAGTTTCCATCGTCGTGAGATTGTACAACCTGTCGAACAGCGGGTCAATACAGCTTTTATATAGAAGAAAGGGCCGCTGGTTTGCCGAGACATCTTCGCGAAAGGGGTCTCCGTCAGTTTTTCATTGACCCCCCAAGGGATTTCAGTATAGGCTTCTTTGAATAGCCGGTTCCTGTCCAAACACGGTGTCGCCCCTGCAGGGCTTCCCCTAAAGAAAGGAGAGACGTGGTTTCCA
>JAUPKI010000092.1 GCA_030837545.1 Thermodesulfobacteriota bacterium
GACATCCTCATTACGAGTGAGGTGCTCTACCGACTGAGCTACGGTGGCTCGCGGTTTAATGGACGCAATATAGTTGCTTTTTGATCCGATGTCCATTAATTTCTGCGGACAGGCCCTGACGTCGAATAAACCATAACCAGACAGGAAGGGACGCAGAACTGGCATCCGGGGGGTATAAATCCAACCCTGAACCTTGAACCCGTGAACGGTTGCCGGATTCTTTCAATCATCAATCGACAATCGTCAATCTAATGAAGAGGATATGCCGTGAAAGCACCTGAAGATTATATCGTTTTTCCGTTGGATATCCCATCCTGCGATCAGGCCATGTCCTATGTGGAGGCCCTGGACGGTCATGTGGGCCTGTTCAAGGTGGGTCTGGAATTATTCATTGCTGAGGGACCTGACCTGCTCAGGGAGATACGCAACCGCACGGACGCAGGGATATTTCTGGATCTCAAGCTTCACGACATCCCCGCCACGGTCAAGAGGGCATTTCTGGCGGCGAGCGCCTATGGGCCCCAGTTTGTGACGGTACACTGCGACGAGGGGAACGGCATCCTCAAAGACGTTGCACAGGAAAACCCCGGCAAGACTCGGATACTGGGCGTCACGGTCCTGACGAGCCTGAACCGGGAGAAACTGGAGACATCGGGATACGCCCGCGAATATGCAGAGGACGTTTCCGAACTGGTCCTTCTGAGGGCGAGCATGGCAAAGGCGGCAGGGTGCCACGGCGTGGTATGCTCCGGGCTGGAGGCAGCCAGGGTGAGAAAAGAGATCGGTCCGGAGATGGTCATCGTGACGCCGGGGATCCGACCCGCCTGGACCCTCGTGGACCAGGACGACCAGAAACGGATCGTGACCCCCGCCGATGCCGTCAGGAACGGTTCTGATTATGTGGTCATCGGCCGTCCGATCCGGGATGCTGCGTCTCCCCGGGATGCGGCCAGGAGGGTGGCCGAGGAGATCGCGTCAGCCCTTTGATGTCAGCCTGTCCCGGTGTACGGCCATGAGGGTCACCATGGCCTTGGCCGCCAGGGTCTCCGAACCGTCCGCCAGATCCGATACCTCCGACTCCGCGATGATGATCTGTTTCCCCTCCCGAATGATCCTGGCGCGGCAGACCAGCGCGTCGCCATGGGCCGGTCTCAAAAAATTGATCTTGAACTCGATCGTCAGGATCTGATACTCCTCGGGGACCGTTGTAAATGCGGCGTACCCGGCCGTGTGATCCGCCATGGTGGCCATCACCCCCGCATGGATAAAGCCGTCCTGCTGCCGGTGATGGGGCTCGATCCTCACCCTTGACTCAAAAAAGCCCCGCTTGACGGTCTCGGCCTCCAACTGACAGTATTTGATGAACCCACGGCTGTAATCCCTTGCCAGGAAGGCTGCCCTCTCTTCAGAAATCTCCGCTGTCATCTCGATGCCTCTTTAAAGCGATCTTTTTCGGGCTCCTCGTACATTATTCCCCACTTCTCTGTCACAAAAAACAAGAAAACCTTTTGTGTCTCTTTGTGTGAGTCCCGCTCTTGGCGGGATGGGTTGAGGCTATGCCGCGTTAGAACATATATTCCTCATGCCCTCTTTTCTACGCCGATCTCAGGGCGTGTGTCAATAGCCCCTGCATTACCCGGCCGCACGATCAGGGCAGGCAGAGGTGCATAGAAAAAACAGCGCCGGTTTGACGCCCATGAGATTTTGTCATATACTCTATGCGCCGCAAAGGAAACCAGTTTTTTGAAGGAAACCAATCAATGGCTGAGGCATGACAGGCATGCGTATGAAAATCTGGATATTTCTGATTCCGCTGGGCATTCAACTGGCGTTCTTGCCGTCTGCCGGCAGCGACGACGACAGGCCCTTGGTGGCGCAGAAAGGGATTTTGGCGACTGCGCCAAATGCAGGAGGGGTAAAGGAGGAAGGTATGACCGACACAGAAAGGTTAACTGAAGAAGAGGGAAAATTTCTGTTAGGGGAGGCCCGAAAGACCATCCAGCAGGCCCTGTTAGCCGAGGAATCCCAAAAGAGGGAGGATACCGACCTGCCTGCTGTTTTCAACCAGCGAAGAGGGACCTTTGTCACCCTGACCATCGGGGGGAACCTGAGAGGCTGTATCGGCCACATCATCCCGCAGGAATCCTTGATCGAGGGGATCCGGATAAACGCCATCAACGCCGCATTCAAAGACCCCCGGTTCAGACCCCTTGACAAGGAGGAGTGGAAACGGGTCAAGATCGAGATCAGCATCCTGACCGATCCAAAGGCCCTTTCTTATTCAGACGCCGATGATCTCTTGAAAAAACTGAGGCCTGGCGTGGACGGCGTGATTATCAAAAAGGGGTACCGCCAGTCCACATTCCTTCCCCAGGTCTGGGACCAGTTGCCGCGCAAAGAGGAATTTTTGAACCACCTCTGTCTCAAGGCGGGTCTCGATGGGGATGAATGGAAAAGGGGAGGGCTGGAGGTGTCCACCTACCAGGTTCAGGCCTTTGAAGAATAGGGGTTGGGGGGTTCAGGGGTTCAAAGGTTCAGGGTTGTATGGATTGATATCTTGTTTCTGATGTAGAGGAGCGCTCAGACCGGTGAACCTGAAGCGATTGATCATCTGGAGCATCATCGGCACCGGCATATCCTCTGTGACGACGCAGCTCCTCACCATCCGGGAATTCCTGACACAGTTCAGCGGCAATGAAATCACCATCTCCCTTGTGATGTTCTGCTGGCTCGTGATGACGGGGATGGGGGCCTTTGCCGCAAAATTCCTGAAGGGGGGCGGGGAGAGGGCCTATGCCCTCCTCATCCTGATCATCGCCCTCTGGCCACTGATTCAGACGATCGGCATCAGGGAATTCAGGGAGGTTCTCTTTACCCATGGCGTTTCCCCGGGATTTTATCCCATCCTCCTTTATATTCTCATCGGCATTGCCCCCTACTGCCTCCTCACCGGATTTATTCTCCCCTATTCTCAATATGTCTTGAATAGAGCGCAGTATCCCTTTGAGACCGGCGACCTCTATGTCACCGACAGCATCGGCGACATCGCCGGAGGGGCCATCTTCAGTTTCATCCTGGTGTACTGGCTGAAACCCTTTCTTATCATCGCCGTCACCTCATCCCTCCTGATCCTGATCGCCCTCCTTCTTCTATTGTGCCGGAGACGACGCCTGCTGCTGGCCGTCGGCATGATGGTCTGTTCCGTCTTCTACGTATTTTCAGCCCATCACCGTTTCGAGACCAGCACCCTCACCCAACAGTACGGCAACATTGTCCGGCATATCGAGTCTCCGTACGGCAGAATCGTGATCACGAGGGAAGGACCGCAGTACACCTTCTGGGAATCGGGGCTGCCGCTCTATTCGGATGCAAATACCATTGATGCCGAGGAAAAGGTCCATTATCCCCTTTCCCAGATCAGACGTCCGGAGTGCCTCCTGCTGATCTCAGGGGGCCTGGGCCAGACACTGAAGGAGGTTTCCAAGCACAGGCCTGCCCATGTGGACTATGTAGAACTGGATCCCGCCTTGACCGGCGCTGCCGATGAGTTGGGCCTCATTGAAAAGTCCCCTTCTCTACGCATCATCAATACCGATGCAAGGCGGTACATGAAAAAGACGACGAGGCAATATGACGCCATCCTCATCGACCTTCCCGATCCGGACACCTTTCAGCTCAATCGCTTTTTCACGGACGAGTTCTTTATGCTTGCCAAACGGGTTCTCAAGAAGGGAGGGGTCCTTTGCCTTCATCTGGACTATTCGCCCAACTATCTGAGCGAGATCCGGAGAAAGAAGCTCTCCACCCTTTACAACACAGCCCAGATGCGATTTCAATATGTCCTGATCCTGCCGGGCGAGCAGGCCTATTTTCTTCTGAGCGATGCTGAATTGGATCCCGATATCCCATCGCTTCTGAAGGTCAAAGGGATCCCAACCTCCTATATAGAGGGCTTTTTCTACGGCAATGTGACCGGCGACAGGATGAAACAGCTCCAGGACAGACTGGATCGGCATGAGCCCCTCAATACCGATTTTGAGCCGAGGCTCATGAATATCGTCTTCCAGGAATGGTTCATCCGTCACGGGGCCCATCCGGGCTGGTTTTTTGCAGCCCTTCTGGGTCTTACCCTCCTCTATATGGTGTTCATGAAGCGGGCGGAA
This sequence comes from Thermodesulfobacteriota bacterium, assembly GCA_030837545.1. Taxonomy (GTDB): domain Bacteria; phylum Desulfobacterota; class DSM-4660; order Desulfatiglandales; family Desulfatiglandaceae; genus AUK324. The sequence continues at coordinate 4,164 of JAUPKI010000092.1, forward strand.
TATATTCTTTTTTCAACGGGATTTGCGGCCATGGGCATGGAGATGCTCCTCATTTTTGCATTTCAGGTCATTTACGGCTACATCTATCTCCAAATCGGGGCTGTTGTCACCGCATTCCTGTTGGGACTCCTCCCCGGGGCCATGGCCGGCCGGCGATGGCGGTCCAGATTGAGGCTTCAGATAATGGGATCGGAAACGGCCATCTTGTCCCTGTTGGTCATTTTTTTCCTGTGGGTGTCATATGTCAAGACCGAGCCCCATCCCCTCCACTTCCTCCTGTTCTGCTTTGTCTTTTCCTTTTTCTCGGGCTTCCAGTTTCCGGTTGCCGCGGAAATCATCGGGGAAGAGACAAGCCCGGCATCGGGCTGCCTTGCGGCTGACCTGTGCGGGGCTGCGGTCGGCACCCTGGCGACGGGAACGGTCCTGATCCCCCTGTGGGGAATATGGGCTGCGGCGTTTTTTTTGATTCTTGTGAAGATTTCGAGTATGATTGTCTTTATATCGGGTAGGAGAATCCGTTCATGAAAACCCATACTCCCATCACCCCCTCAAACGGGCCTGTCATGATGACGCGCAAGGAATTCCTCAAGGCCGCGGCCCTGGGCGCCTCGGCCTTTTTCTGCGGAGCGGCCGGTTATGGGTTCGCAGGGGAAAAGAGCGAGGTGGGTGAGAGCATCAAGGGGCTCATCTTCAAAAATGACGCCCCTGAAAAACCATGGAAATGGTCGATCGAAGGATTTTACTATACGACGCACGGAAAGGCCGTCCGGTGTCAGGTATGTCCGAACCGCTGTCTTCTGGAACCGGGCGACCGGAGCATCTGCCGGTCAAAGGTCAATATCGAAGGTAAGCTCTATTCCCTTGCCTACGGGGACCCGTGCGCGGTCCATGTGGACCCCATCGAGAAAAAGCCCCTCAATCATTTCCATCCCCGCTCGCTCATCTTTTCTATTGCAGCTACCGGGTGCAACTTCAGGTGTCTCAACTGCCAGAACTGGGAGATCTCCCAGAAAAAGCCCGAGGAGGTGGAGCACACGGAGATGTTCCCGGAACAGGTGGTCGACGAGGCCAAGAAACGGAATATCCCTGCCATCGCCTACACCTATTCCGAGCCGATCACCTACTATGAATACATGTGCGACACCGCTAAGTTGGCCAGGGAGGCGGGCATCCGGAACGTCCTGGTCTCAAACGGCTACATCAACCGGGAGCCCCTCCTGCGGCTTTGCAAGTATTTGGATGGGGCCAATGTCAACCTCAAGTCCTTTGATGACGACATCTACCGATCCCTCAACGGCGGGACCCTCCAGCCGGTCTTGAATACCTTCAAAATGCTCCACGAACAGGGGGTGTGGTTTGAGATGACCACCCTGGTGGTGCCCACCTATGTGGACCATCCCGAGATGATCCGGCGGATGTGCGGGTGGATACTCAAGGAATTAGGGCCGGACTACCCCCTTCACTTCCTCCGGTTTTTCCCCCAGTACAAGCTCACCCGGCTGCCGGCCACGCCCATCGCCACCCTGGAGAAGCTGAGAGACATTGCCCTTGAGGAGGGGATTCACTATGTCTATCTGGGCAATGTGCCGGGTCATGCCGGGACCCAGACCTGCTGTCACCACTGTCACAAGGTCGTCATCCAGCGGAACGGGTACCTGATCGATACGCTCAACATGAAGGATGGGCGGTGCGCCTTCTGCGGAACGGCTATTCCTGGAAGATGGGAAGGGGTTTAGGGATTGAGGAATTGGGGGATTGAGGGATTTAGGAATTGAGGGACGGTTTTCTGTCTCCCCTGTCATTCGGAATCTGCAACCCGCAAACCGCAACCTATTGAGGTCAATATGTTAAATCCTATGGTTCCATTTCCAACCTAACGGAGCTTTCATGATCACCGAACAAGGCATTGTTGAACAGGTGTCCGGCCGGAACGTGGTGGTACGCGTTGAGAGATCTTCCGCCTGTGCAGCCTGTCAATCTCGGGAATCCTGCCAGGAGGGCTCCGGCAAGGCGATGATGATCGAGGTCGCCAATGAAATGGGGGCGGGAAAAGGGGATTACGTTCAAATCAGCATCCCCACCGGTTCATTCCTGATCCTTTCTCTTCTCGTTTACCTTCTTCCTGTGGCCGCCCTTATTGCGGGCGCTGCGGCAGGGGCGGCATTGGCACAGCCGCTGCACATCAACCTGACCTTGGCCTCTATCGCCGGCGGCTGTCTAACCGTGGGCATTACATTTTGTGCCTTGAGACGTTTCGACAGATCGACCCATGCACGGAAGGAATTCCGTCCCCGAATGACGCGCGTGGTCGTTCGTTCATATGCCGTTCATCCGGACGACCGGCCGGTACACCCTCCGTCCTCAGGATAGTGTCTTCTGTGCGGCTGTGGGTTTGTGTGAGTCCTTTTTGGGTTGTGGCTATGCCGCGTTAGGCGTTGTCAAGGGCGGATATTCAATTTCCTCTTTTGATCTTTCCAGAAGACACAGCTTTCGAGTGAGGCTTTTCCGTCCGTCACATCTTCTGCAAAGGTTGTGCAGTCGGGGCTGCCGCAGGCCCCGCATTCCTTTCGCGGGAGGAGTTTTAGGGTTTCCTCGATCCGCTTCAGCCTCTCAATTCCCCTGGCGATATCAACGGCAGAGATCTGTGTGATCGCTTCTTCATGAGATTCCTTCTTATCGGTGAAAAACCACCCCTTGTCATAGAGTTTTTTCACATACCCGTACTTGACCTGTTTTTCCACCCCGAACATCCGGACGAGTTTCTGAAGGTTTCTTTTCCCCTGATATTTGTCCATGACCGTGAAGGGTCCGCCCAGGCACCCCTCGGTGCATGCCCGGAATTCCACATAATCGATATCTCCGAGGAGACCGATCTCGATCTTTTCCAAATAACGAATGGTCTCCTCAAGGCCTGAGACCGCCAGGCAATTCAGCTCCACCCCCGAAATTTCGCCCCCGGACATGCCCCAGCTCAGTCCAATGCCGCCGGAGTGGTGAAGAACGATATCATCTTCCACATCGTGAATATTCCTTTTCAGCTCCCCGTAAATGGTGTTGATCCCGATGGCTGCATCCAGATAGGAATGTTCCTGCAGGATGGATTCTTTCATGCAGATCATTTTGGATGGGCAGGGCGTGATGTGGAGGACCTTAAAGGTTTCGGCATCGAGCCCGTGTCGTGCAGCCAGCCGCGTCTTTCCCTCTCTGGCCACAATCTCTCGGGGAGTGATCAGTGGAGGGATATGTTTGAGAAGTGACTGAAAGCGGTAGGCGATGAGGCTGACCACCACGGGGCAGACAGGCGATATGAAGGGGAGGGGAGCATCCGGCTTTTCCCGGTTTTCCTTGATATAGAGTTCCACTGCCAGATTGAAGATCTCACTGGTGTAGGACTGGTCATGTATATAGCCGAAGCCCATCCGCTTGAGGCCCAGGAGGACATCATTGGGCAGGACGTCTTCTCCGAATTGTGAGTAGAGGACCGTGGAAGGGCTGACAATGATATGGTCTTTTTCCGCCAGATCGAGGCTTTCAGAGGTGATGGCCTGGATGGCTCTTCTCGGGCAGACACGAACGCATTCGCAGCAGTCAATGCAGACCCCCTCGATGCGGGCCTTCCCCTCCCTGATGCGAATGGCCTTGGTAGGGCATGCCTTGATGCAGAGGACACACCCGTTGCAGAGAGACTCGTCGATCTGCACATAACGAACTGGCTCCCTATGCTGGGCTGCCCCTGCCATCATCTGGTCTTCACCTCAAAACACATGGTCAGATGGACGCCCTGCCCGTTGCCTGAGTGGATGTCAAGGGAATCGGCATTTTTCTTTATGTTCGGGAGGCCCATCCCCGCACCGAAGCCCATTTCCCTGTGCTCCGGCGAGGCTGTGGAATACCCCTCCTGAAGCGCCAGTCCAATGTCTGGGATTCCGGGGCCGTCGTCCGCAACTTCAAGAACAATCTCTTTCGGGTCCACCAACATGCTCATTTCTCCATCGCCGCCATGCATGACCACATTCATTTCCGCTTCATAGGCGCAGATGGAAATGCGACGGATGAGGCCTGCATCAAATCCGATGAATTTGAGGAATTTCTGAATCCGAATAGATCCCTCCCCGGCCTTCACGAAGTCTCTGGGTTTGATACTGTACTTCTTGAGCAAGCCCCCTGGTTTCACAAATTCTGATAAGAATCTCAATTTCGCACCATAAAATCAGGTATGGAACGATCATTTGCTTGCATTTTCAGATTGCATCGACGGTCAAACCCAGAAACTGTTTTGGCGTGTGGGTTTCGTAAAGAGAAGGGTAAATCGGCCATACGGTAAATCCACTGCCCCGTTTAACCCCTGTGCCTCGACGTCAACGGTTCACTTTCCATCTTGTTTCCCATCTGTTGAGAGGCAGGGAAGCCGGTTGCCATGATTGGTATCCTGGAAATCCGCGGATGGAATAACCGGGGGCTGCCCATCAGCACCCATAAGGAGGAACCGCCGGGGCGGGCGGCTTCTCCTCAACGCCCCGAAGTCCTTTTGCACACAACCTCCCGCAGGACGTAAACATGGTAAAAGGCGTGGAGAAAAGCGGCAGCCGGTGTTCCCGGGCCTGATCAATCATCTCCTGGGTCGGCCGCTTACCCCTTACCAGTATCACCGCTGCAACGTCGGCAATGACAGCGGTGCGTATGACCTGCACATTGCAAAGGCCTGTCAGCAGCACGACACCGCCGGTTTTCCCTGTGAGCATGTCGCTCATGAGATCGCTTGCGGTGCCTGCCTTGGCAGTTATGTCCAGCTTGTCCTCCCCTGCAAAAATCTTGGCATGCAACAGCTCTTTAATTTCAGACAGCTTGAGTTGTTTTCCTTCGATGGCAGTCACTTTCTTAGATTATTCCTTGTCGATTTTGAGATAAGGCATTGAATGACCCGCTGGTCCCCGCATGATCCGGGCCAAGGGGATGGATTAAGGTTTCAGGAAGAAGACACCATTTGAATTTGGAACGGGTATTTTCTGCCCCATTCGATCCTTAGAGATCGCATCGGAGACAGCGACGCGCCTCGAGACGGGCGAACTGTTCATCCAGCGCCAGTTCCACTTCCCTGAAGTCATGGATCCGGTCCGCGACCGGCACCTCCTTCATGACGGGCCGCACCAGCTTTTCATCCGCCTCGGTCAGTTCAAGCCGGTCGACCATCAAGTGGGGCTTGGGATACCAGTAGCCCTTGAACGGTTTCCCGCGGAGGTAGCAATCGATGGACACGGCCGCCCGGTGACCTGCGGCCACTGCTTGGACCACGGTGGCCGGGCCGGTGACGGCGTCTCCCCCGGCAAAGAACCCTGGGACATTGGTGGCCAGGGTCTTCTCATCCACTTCAAACGAGTGCCACCGGGTGATATGGAATTTATGGTCTTCATGCAGAAAAGAAAGGTCTGCCTCTTGGCTGATGGCGGGAATGATCACATCCGTTTCAATAATAAACTCAGATCCTTTCACAGGAACCGGTCTGCGTCGGCCGCTCTTATCAGGCTCTCCCAGTTCGTTGCGGATGCACTCCATGCCGACGACCCTGCCGTCTTTGCCGAGGATGCGAACTGGAGAGGTCAGCAGGTCGATGTGGATCCCTTCCTCGTCTGCGGCATCCACCTCTGCCGGGTTGGCCGGCATCTGCTCCCGCTGGCGGCGGTACACGATGTGCACCTCCTCTGCGCCGAGCCGCAGGGATGTGCGGGCGGCATCAATGGCCGAGTTTCCGGCCCCGATGACGCATACCTTTTTCCCGGGGGCCTTCTTTTCCCCCAGATTGACCTTTCTCAGAAATTGGACGGCA
>JAUPKI010000093.1 GCA_030837545.1 Thermodesulfobacteriota bacterium
TACAACCATAAGAGACCACCTGATTCGTCGCTTTAAACCTGAAAATAGACGACCCAACGGAGGTATTTTGACAAAGCAGTGCCCTCTTGCCTGCAATTCCGGTCTTCACTATTGCCCTTGTCCTTAATCCCGCTTTGCAGCGGGAAACGTTAAACCCGGAACCTGTGAACCCTTACATAAAGACATATCCTATTTTAAACGATTGAGGATAAATAATCAAACGGCATCTTAGGTTGCAAGAGGGCCTGGCAGGCCATTTCTCGCTTTCCTTTTGAAAACCCTCCGATGTCCCGGGAGGAGGAGAGGGGCCTAAAACGATTGAAATCGACAGGTTCGGAGCGAAAAGAGCGACTGTTAGCGCTTTAGAAAAGAGGGGGCCATGAACCTTTTTGCTATCATTTCCAATCTGAGGTTTCAGGACATCCTCGACATCCTCTTCCTTACCTTTGTGGCCTACTATCTTTTTGCCTGGTTCCAGGGGACCAAGGCATTCAAGGCGCTCGTCGGGCTGATGGTCTTAGGCGTTGTATTCACGATTGCCAAGACATGGGGGCTCTTTCTCACCACATGGGTATTTCAATTCCTGTGGCAGATTCTTGTCATCCTGATTGTGGTGCTTTTCCAGTCAGAGATCCGTCAGGTGCTGGAACGGGTGAACCCCCTTCAGAGGTTCGGGTTGCGACGGCAGGCCGAGACCGGAGAATGGGTGGCGGAATTTGCGAAAGGCCTTTTTGCCCTTGCCGAGAAGAAGACCGGCGCCCTTGTCATTATCGAACGGAGTGAAAAGGTCCAGGAACATGTCACCTCGGGTCAGGCGCTTGAAACCCACCCCACACCAGAGATCCTGAAGAGCATTTTTCAAAAAGAATCTCCGCTCCATGACGGCGCGATGGTGATCAGGGATGGACGGATTAGCGAGGTGGCGTGTTATCTTCCTCTGAGTCCGGATGAAGGGCTGCCCATGAAGTGGGGGACCCGGCACCGGGCTGCCTTAGGCTTGTCTGAACGGTGTGATGCATGGGTTGTTGTGGTATCCGAGGAACGGGGGGAGGTCTCTGTGGCGAGGGAAGGCCGTATGGAATTGGTCCAGACGCCCCGGCATCTCTACCAGATGATGCACGAGGCCCTGGCCCCCATCCGTCCTGCGCACCGGGGGTGGAAAGATGCAAGCCGGTCGTTTTTGCTCCACCGCTGGCGTGCCAAATTTGTCGCCTTTTTTTTGGTCAGCTCTGTCTGGTTGACACTGGCCGGGCAGCAGAATTTTGAGGTCAAGCTGCGGATTCCGGTTAAAACCAGGAATCTCCCCACCAATCTGGAGATTGTGCAGACTCAGACTGCCCACGTGGAAATCACGGTTCGGGGGCTTCGCAAAGATGCCAGCACCTTGGCAAAGGAAAATGTGGTTGCGGAGGTGGACCTTTCTCATGTATATCCGGGTAAAAGGGCCTTTTCCATCACCCGCAATCTGATAAAACTGCCGGATGACCGGCTGCAACTAATGGATATTGAACCGCAGGAGGTGGTATTCACATTCCAGGACAAACGGGAAGCGGAAACGCTTTCTAATCGAAAAGGGGATTAGAAGACAAACCATTAAATGGAACGTGCCAAAAAGCGTTCAGAGATGATTTCCGGCAATGACAGATGCCGGGATCAAAAGGGAGGTATTGACATGGCAAAGAAAAGAGGGGTGAATCCCGCAAAGAGCATGATCCAACGCAAAAGAGTTACCTTGACGCTAAAGGCCCCGAACGCCGAGGCCGTTTACCTCATGGGGGATTTCAACCAGTGGAATCAGAAGGTTCATCCGATGAAACAAGAAGAGGATGGGACCTGGAAAAAAACCATCATCGTTGAGCCAGGCAGATACGAATACCGGTTCCTGGTGGATGGCAGATGGCGGAATGACCCGGCCAACGATCACCTGTGCCCGAACTGCTTTGGAACAGAGAATAACGTCCTGGAGGTCGTCAAATAGGGTTGTTGCCTTGGCCGGTTTTCGGTTGGTTGATGGGCATCCGCTGATCGAACGTGTGGAGGCGGGCCTTTTCGGCTGAGGCCTCCCCTTATCGCTCGAAAGGCAGGGCAAGACAGCGAGATTTAAGAGAACGGCATCTCGGTCCCGCGGTCACAGTCCCATGGGAAGATTGGGAGTCCGGATCCCATAGATTTCATAAGAGGTTTCAGGATGCACCGAACGATCCCTAACGCCCTTTTCTGCCTGCTGGCAATTACGGTTTGTTTCATTTTACCGACCCCTTCGGCCCGATCGCAGGGGCCAGCGGCGGGCTCTTCTGTCGAGGAACTCGAGGAGGTATTGGGTGTTATCGAGAACCCGAAAAAGCGGGAGGCCTTTATCAAGGATTTGAAAGCCCTGGTCGCGGCCAAAAAGGCATTAGATGAGAAAAAAAGGGGGGATGCCGATCAGGGAGATCAACAGCTTTTCATTGTTCGCTGGGTCTTTGAACGGGTTGAAGCATTGTCCAGAGGTGTTAGCACCGCAGCAAAGACGGTGGGTGATGCGGTAGCGCAGGCCCCTGAGGGAATCCGCAGGATACAGGCATTCCTCGGACAGTCGGAAAACCGGTCGGGCCTGCTCACCCTTTTCCTGCATGTCGGAATCGCTGCGATGATTGCACTGATGTCGGCCCTTCTTCTTGGACGTCCCGTTCGATCGACCGTCGAAAGGATGAAGACACTCCCATCAAAGATCGGCTGGGGATGTGTTCAGATCATCCTCAGGGCGACGCCTTATCTGATATTGTGCATTGCATTCATCATATTAGTTGAATCCTGGCCGTCTTTTTCCCCCGGCAGCAAGGTCGTGCTCCTTTTTTTCGTTCTCCTCTTCTTTTATCGAACTGCCATGGGCGTCTTTCAGGTATTGTTCTCTCCTGAGGAACCGGATCTCAGGATCGTTTCCGTTTCGGATGAGAACGCCCATTATTTGTGGATCTGGACGCGCCGATTTGCCATGTATGCCTTCTTCTATTTCATGGCCACCCGCCCGTTTTTGTTGACCCACACGGTTCAGCCTTTCTTCTCAATTCTACAAGCTGTATTGCTGATTCCCTTTCCAGTCATGCTGACGGTATTTGTGTTTCAGATTGCACGGGAGGTCCGAGCGAGACGCAAGATGGTGGGGGAGGATGGAGAGACAGGAGAAACACCTGAAAACCAGCGGACCCGTCTGCTGGCGGCGTTCATTCGGTACTGGCCCATTCTCGCATTGGGATACGTCTGGGCGATTTTTGTATCCCTCATGCTCCAATATGAAAAGGGGTTTGAGTACCTCTTTCGCGCCACGCTGGGCACGGCCGTGACCCTATTGCTGATGCTGGGGTCTTTTCGAGGCCTGGACCTCATGTTTCGTCGGTTTTTTCGAATTAGCGAAAGGATTAGAGACCGATTCCCGAGTATGGAGGAGAAGGCTAACCGGTATGTGCGGATGGTTCGAAAGGGACTGACCGTGGTCGTGGTCGGGATTGGTTTAGGAGCGATCGGCGGGGCATGGGGCGTTCCGGTCTCTGACTTTGTCGCCTCCGATGCGGGTGGCATGATCATCCTGCGGGCCGTGGCCATTATCCTCACAGTGGCCGTGGTTGTCTGCGTCATTGAAATGTGTAACACGCTCTCCAACTATCTTCTGAGAGAGAGAAGGGGGAGACGGAAAAAAGAGATCACCCAGAAGCAAAAAACCCTGATCCCGGTCATTAGAACGGCCGTCAATATTGGCGCTGCGTTTGTGGGGGGCATCATCATCCTGGATCGTCTGGGCGTCAATACTACGCCCATTCTGGCAGGGGCCGGGATTGTCGGGCTGGCCGTGGGTTTCGGGTCTCAGACCTTGGTCAAGGATCTGATCAACGGTCTTTTTATCCTGTTTGAAGAAAGCATCCGGGTCGGGGACTACGCCACAGTAGGAAATCAGGAGGGGATGGTGGAGTCTGTAGGGCTGCGAACCGTAAAACTGAGGGATCTGAATGGCATCGTCCATGTGATCCCCAACAGCACCATCGACTCCCTCAGCAACTACTCGAAGGTCTTTTCCAGAATGGTCATGGATATCGGCATCGCCTACCGGGAGGATGTGGACGAGGTGATGAAGATACTCAAGGAATTAGGCGAAGAGCTTCAAAGAGATCCTGAACATGGCCCCAGCATCCTGGAACCGCTGGAGATCCTGGGTCTGGACCGGTTTGAGGATTCGGCCGTGATCATACGCGCCCGTTTCAAGACCAAACCCCTCAAGCAGTGGGGCGTCAAACGCGAGTTCTACCGGCGCATGAAGCGGGTGTTTGATGAGCGCGGCATTGAGATCCCGTTCCCGCATCAGACCCTCTACATGGGCGAACCCAAGGAGGGGAAGGCGCCCCCCTTACGTATCACGATCAATGAAAAGCGGGAATATCACGGGCCTGCACCGGAAACTCCCATACCTTGAAGGGAGGACAGGGATGATGAGACACCTCAAAAACAGCTCAAAAAAGGCGGGTCTGCCTCCCGGCACCCTGGTGCATGTGGGGGAGAAACGTACCGAAGAGGTGAGAATCACACTCATAGACTACGATGAAAATCGCGTGGAAGAAAAGACGGACTCGACCGTAGAGGCCTGCCTTCCGTTCAAGGCCCTGCCGACGGTCACATGGATCAATGTTACAGGAATTCATGACATTAATGTCATTAGGGAATTTGGAGAAGCTTTTGACATCCACCCCCTGGTTTTGGAAGATATCGTTCACACGGGTCAGCGTCCCAAGGTGGAGGACTTGGGGGGCTACCTTTATATTGTATTGAAAATGCTTGTCAGCGGCAACTCGGAAAATGATTTTGATGCTGAGCAGGTCAGTCTCATTCTGGGATCCAACTTTGTGCTTTCTTTCCAGGAAAAGGAAGGCGATGTATTTGATTCTGTTCGAGACAGGATAAAGAAGGGGAAGGGAAGGATTCGAAAAGCGGGGAGCGACTACCTGGCCTACAGGCTGATTGACGCCATCGTGGATAATTATTTTGGTGTTCTCGAGGCTGTGGGAGAAAAGATTGAAAAAATCGAGGAGAACGTCCTGGCAAAGTCTAATCCCTCAACGCTTAAGCAGATACAGGATACGAAAAGAAAGATGATTATTCTGCGAAAATTTGTGTGGCCGCTCAGGGAAGCCATCAGCAGCTTGGAAAGGGGGGAATCGCCCCTAATTGGAGAGGGCGTAAGACCTTATTTGAGAGATGTCTATGACCATACTATTCAGGTCATCGAAACGGTTGAGACGTTCCGGGACACGATCTCGGGGACCCTTGATATCTACCTTTCCAGTGTGAGCAACAGGATGAACGAGGTGATGAAGGTGCTGACGATCATCGCCACGATCTTTATCCCCTTGACCTTTATCGTTGGCGTTTATGGAATGAATTTCAAGTACATGCCAGAACTGGAATGGAAATGGGGCTACCTGGCAATCTGGATTGTCATTATCGTGATCAGCTGCCTGATGCTGTTGGGCTTTAAACGAAAGAAGTGGCTGTGACAGGGCAAAAAAAAGCCCCCCGCTGAACGGGGGGCTTTTTTAGTGAATCTCGGCGACGACCTACTCTCCCACGCAGTCTCCCACGCAGTACCATCGGCGCTGAAGAGCTTAACTGCCGTGTTCGGGATGGGAACGGGTGTGTCCTCTTCGCTATAATCACCGAAAACTGTGAAACTGAAATATAGAGTAAACAACCAAAGGGCATAAATAGAAAAGTTTTATGGCCAAGCCGCACGACCGATTAGTACCAGTTAGCTCAATGCGTTACCGCACTTACACACCTGGCCTATCAACCTTGTCGTCTACAAGGGGTCTTCAGCTTCCGTGTTTCCACGGAAAAGGGATATCTAATCTTGAGGTTGGCTTCCCACTTAGATGCTTTCAGCGGTTATCCATTCCGAACGTAGCTACCCAGCTATGCCGCTGGCGCGACAACTGGAACACTAGAGGTTCGTCCATCCCGGTCCTCTCGTACTAGGGAAAGATCCTCTCAAATATCCTGCGCCCACGAAA
>JAUPKI010000094.1 GCA_030837545.1 Thermodesulfobacteriota bacterium
CAGATGGAACTCTGGGCTCCCCTCCATCCGGTCGAACTGGGCGGCATGGGTCTGCCCCTGACGGAAAGCGCCCTGGTCTTTGAGGCCCTGGGTAGGACCCCTCTGGGCCTCTACGCCTTTGGATGCCAGGCCCCGGATGCCGGCAATATCGAGATCCTTCACAAATACGGGACCCCGGAGCAGGTGGAGACCTTTCTGCGGCCCCTGGTAGCCGGCCATATCCGGAGCTGCTTTTCCATGACCGAGGTGGACATGCCCGGCTCCAACCCGGTTATGATGGATACCATCGCGGCCAAGGACGGGGACGATTATGTGATCAACGGGCAGAAGTGGTACACCAGTTCCGCCGACGGGGCCCGCTTCGCCATCGTCATGGCGGTCACCAACCCGGAGGCGCCCCCGCATCTGCAGGCCAGCATGATCCTTGTTCCTACCGATACCCCCGGTTTCAACCTGGTGCGCAACATACCGGTTATGGGTCACGCCGGGGAAGGGTATTTCAGTCACGGCGAGATCCTCTATCAAAACTGCCGGGTGCCCCAAAAGAACCTCCTGGGCAGAGAGGGTCATGGGTTCGTCATCGCCCAGGATCGCCTGGGTCCAGGCCGCATCCACCACTGCATGCGCTGGGTCGGCATCTGCAATCGGGCCTTCGATCTGATGTGCGGCCGTGCCCGCGATCGCATCATTGCGCCCAACCGCAAGCTGGCCGACAAACAGCTTATTCAGGCCATGATTGCCGAGAGCGCGGCCGAGATTCAGGCGGCGAGGCTGATGGTCCTGCATGCGGCCTGGAAGATCGAACGGGTTGGGACCAAGGAGGCCCGCAAGGATATCTCCATGATCAAATTTGTGGTGGCCAACACCATGCAGCGGGTGGTGGATCGAGCCCTCCAGGTCCACGGCGGTCTGGGCATGACCGATGACACCATTATCGCCCACTTCTATGCCCACGAACGGGCCGCGCGAATCTATGACGGTGTGGACGAGGTCCACAAGGTCTCGGTGGCCCGGCAGGTCCTGAAGACCTATGAAAACAAGACGGTCAAATGAAGGGCCGTTTTCGCCCGTGACGAATACCGACCGAGAGGTGACACTGCCATGGATTATATCGATCGTCCCGCTGACGTGCGCAAGGGCGAAGATCTTAGCTCGGAAAATATAGAGGCCTATTTAAAGAAAGTCATGCCGGACCTTGAAGGGCCGGTTCGAGTGAGGCAGTATCCTAGCGGCGCCTCCAATCTGACCTACCTGTTGTCTTTCGATAATCGACAGCTTGTGCTCCGCAGGCCCCCCTTCGGCACCAAGGCCGCCACGGCCCATGATATGGGCCGCGAATACAAGGTCCTTTCGGCCCTCAGCCGACACTGGCCCTACGCGCCCCGGCCTCTGGTCTATTGCGAGGACCATGCCGTCATCGGCTCTCCTTTTTATGCCATGGAACACCTCAAAGGCATCATTCTGCGAAAGGACATCCCCGACGATCTCTTCTCGTCTGCGGCACAGGTGCGCCGGTTGTTCGAGAAATTCGTCAATATCCTCTATGAACTCCACTCCCTGGACTACCATGCCATCGGTCTGGGCGATCTGGGCAAACCGGAAGGCTATGTCCGGCGTCAGGTGCTGGGATGGAATAAACGCTACCGGGCCGCCCGGACCCCGGATGTGCCGGACTGCGAGTCGGTCATGGCCTGGCTGGAGGAAAAGATCCCCCCTGAAACGGAGCGGCCGGGCATCATCCACAATGATTTCAGACTCGACAACATCGTTCTCGACCCGGCCGATCCCTTCAAGATCATCGGGGTCCTGGACTGGGAGATGTGCACCATCGGCGATCCCCTCATGGATCTGGGCTGCACCCTCGGCTACTGGGTCCAGAAGGACGACCCCGAGGAGCGCCATCTGATTCGCAACATGCCTACCCATGTGGACGGGGCCCTGACCCGAAGGGAGTTGGTGGACCTGTACGGTCAGATCTCAGGCCTTCGCATGGACCGTTTTGACTTCTATTACTGCTTTGGCCTGTTTCGGCTGGCCGTGATCATTCAGCAGATCTACTACCGCTTTTACCACGGCCAGACCCAGGACCAGCGGGCCAAGGGATACGCCAGGGGCGTTCCCGTTCTGGAACGGGCAGCCAAAGCGGTGATGGCCCGATCGGACCTGTAACACAATCCGATGGCGTCTAATGGGCCATGGCCGCAATCAACGCTGTATCTGCCCTCACATGGCTTGCGTAGCGGGAAATTGGTGCAGGTAGGCTTCTGCGAATGGCGAATTAATCTTTTTTCGGTGTCTTGCGCTTATCGCGGATGTAAACGGATCTCGAGTGACCGTCGCTCTGGACTCTCTCATCAATATCAAAGAGTCCGATGGCTGCGGCGAGTTCTCCAAGTTTGGTGAATCCGTAGTTTCGAGGGTCGAAGTCCGGGGCCTGTTTTGCGATATTACTCCCCACAGCCCCCAGGTGAGCCCAGCCGCCCTCGTCCGAAGCCGCCTCAAGGGCACTCCTTAGAAGGGCCACGAGTTTGGCATCTCTTTTCATCTCTTTTGAGGTCTTGGGCTTAACAGATGTTTCTGCATTTTCCTTTAATCGAAGGACTTCAGTATAGATGAATTTGTCGCACGCGGATACAAACGCCTTGGGTGTTTTCTTTTCCCCAAAACCGTAAACGAGGAGTCCTTCTTCTCTGATGCGGGAGGCAAGGCGGGTGAAATCGCTGTCGCTGGATACAAGGCAGAATCCATCAAAGCGTTTGGCATAGAGCAAGTCCATTGCATCAATAATCATGGCACTGTCTGTCGCGTTCTTCCCCACCGTATACCGAAACTGCTGAACAGGCTGGATGGAGTGTTCTAACAGGACGGACTTCCATCCGCTCAGGCTCGGCGTTGTCCAGTCGCCATAAATGCGTTTCACGCTTGCAACCCCATATTTTGCGACTTCCGACATGAGCCCTTGCGTGATCAAAGGTTGTGCATTATCGGCGTCAATGAGAACGGCAAGCCTGTTTTGCGAAGGTTCATTTAGATTCATACAGGTCTTTTTCGCTAATTGATAGGTCCTTTCTTCCATTTTGTTCCACATCGACTGCCCGGACCCTATCCAATCCGGATCTCGACGAAAACGTGTTTTCTTCTTAAAAAGGGTATCCCATCTTGCGATGGCATACCCTCCTTGCGCTCAACGTCCGGCGAACTAAACGACGCTGACATTAACAGCAGAAGGACCTTTTTGGCCCTGCTGTATATCGAATGTAACCCGATCGCCTTCACTGAGAGACTTGAAACCTGCAGCATTGATCCCTGAATGATGAACGAATACATCAGGACCATTTTCCTGCTCAATGAAGCCAAAACCCTTGTGGTCATTAAACCACTTCACAGTTCCATTAGCCATCGTGACAACCTCCCTTCAAATAGATTTTCATGTTTCCAGACTTAAGGTCGCCACTTTTGACAAATGGAAATTACCTTCAGAACGAAACAGGCCCGCTCATAAAGGCGAGCCCTCATGATTTGACTACAAACTAACCTTCCTGCGTACGAAAGTCAAGCCATTAAGGGCGGACATTCCCAGATCAACCCTGTTCCATGTTTCGATTCCAGGTCATCGTCTTTTCCCTTTACAGCCCGAATGGTAATGGCATTGCAAAAGATCGACGTCAACCGTGCTCATCAGGGTTAACCTATTGACATGATGTGCAATGAAGGCGATCTTTGGGGCCCTTTACCCATTCATCCGTAACAGGAAACAAAGGGGAACGCTTGTCCGGAATTGACCCTCTCAGAAATTTGTCTGACGCTGATGACACCTTGAAGAATCTGGTTTTACATTTGTTTTACAAAGCGTTGCCTGTTTTTGTTGTATACTCCTTTTAACGGTTCCGGGCATTTTTAAATCCCGCTGCATCGGGAAACCCGGAACCTGTGAACCCTTACCTCATTCGGAAGCGATGGAGGCCGTCAGGGCCGCCAGGGTTAGCAAATCAAATTCTCACCATGCAGGTGCAGCGAGGAGTGACACGATATGAATATTCTTCTCATTTACCCGAAGTTTCCTGA
>JAUPKI010000095.1 GCA_030837545.1 Thermodesulfobacteriota bacterium
GATCCGGCATCCAGAGCAGTTAACCTATCGAAATAATAATGGATTCCGGCTTTCGCCGGAATGACGGCTCGGAATTTATACATTCAATAATATCAATATATTACGAGAACTTTGGACTGTGGAGTTCTTAACTTTAGGCACTTCAAATTCGTAACTCCAAACTCGGCGCATCCAGTCCCGCTTATCAGCGGGATCTACGCTTCGCTCCGACAGACATCCGGTTCCACACCGTCCGTCAACAATTGACGATAGTCAATAGTCAATCTTGCCTCCCAAAGTCAAGCCCTTGTTGCATCAGGTAGACCTCTTCCATCTCATCCGCCACCCGGTCCCAGGTGTGCTGAAGGGCCGTGGCACGGGCCTTTTCTCCCATCTTCATTCGATATTCCGGGTTCAGAAGCAGGGCGATTTTGGCGGCAAGCTCTGCGGGTTTGGGGGCTTCACCCAGTATGAAACCCTGAACGCCATCTGTCAAGAGGTCCCTGGCCCCCACTTTTCGAGTGATGACGACCGGGAGTCCGGCTGCCATGGCCTCGAGGACAGCCATCCCAAAGGTGTCGAAGACGGACGGCATGACAAAGATATCAGAGGCCAGATAGTAGGTCTCCACCTCCCGGGTGACGCCTGCAAAAATAATGCGGTCCCCTATCCCCAGACGCCGCGCCAGGGCCTGATAGGGGTCCGGATTTCCCTTCCCTGCCACCAGCAGCTTCAGCCCGGCGCCACCCCCCTCCTCCCGGATCAGGCCGGCAATCCCTTCGATGACCAGACCGAGTCGTTTGATCTCGAAGTTCATCCCCACGAAGAGGACCACCACATCCGATTCGGAGAGGTTGTGGCGTGTCCGGATCTGTCGTCGACAACTTTCTCTGTCAAGCGAAGCGAAACGTTCCTCGGAGATTCCGGGGTGGATTACGCGCATTCGGGGGGCCGGGATCGGGTATGTCTTGAGGAGTTCCTCCTGTACCAGCCCGGATACCGGGAGCACCATCCGCATGTGGGGCCCATTCAATCCCTTTCGCTCCACCCTTGCCACGGACCTGTCAAAGAGGGTCAGCCGCTTATTTCTCACATTCCTGATCCATCTCTCATGGGGAATGCCGTGCATGGTCAGAAGGTGCATGTGAAATATCCGGTCGTGGCTGTGCACCAGGTCAAAATCACCATGCCGGATCCCCCTCTCTGCAAGAAGGGCAAAGCTGATCTGCCGCATAAACCGTGGAAAGCGGAGCATCGGGACCTTATGAAAGGTAACCGGGGCCTTTCCCCGGCGATGCTGGTTTGCGAAGACATGCATCTCGAACTGCCCCCGCATGGCCAGCCGCTCGGTCAGTTCATAGGCAAAGCCTTCGGCCCCTCCCACCAGGCCGTATTTGGGAATGACCACCGCAATTCTCATGTGAGGGCCGCCTCCGGCCGGTGGCCGATCGAATGAGAAGAGAAGGGCCTCGGAAGAACCGTGGCGAACATCGAACATCGAACATCGAACGTCAAACATCCAATGGACTTGCAACCCACACCGAATACCCCGCAACGAGTACGTTTTTTCATATACGACAGCCGTTCCCCTGGTGTCACGAAACCTTCCAAAAGTGAAACGTCTGCAAGGCCAGTCTGTATTTTGCCAGCTTATCTGAAGCGGCCTTCTTGTCTGCACAGAGGGGAAGGGTCAGTCGCAATGAAAAGATCCTCCAGAGGGCCTGCACCACATTGGCGCGATGGATACGCAGGACCGATCGTTCTGAGTAATGTTTTCTGTAAAACAGCAATTCAGCCGCGAATTTCTTCTTCCATAGGTCTGTGGTCGGAGTGTTGCGCTCGCTCTGTCCCCCCCAGTGGACCACCACGGCCTCCGGAATGAATCCGATTTTCCACCCCGCCTTCCGTATCCTCAGACACAGATCCTGCTCCTCTCCGTACAGGAAAAAGCCTTCGTCAAATCCCCCCAGGTCCTCCATTAGGACGCGGCGGGCTATCATGGAGGCCCCCAGCACCCATGCGATGTCGCCTGCAAGCGCCCGCAGGTCCTTTTGTGCGTGCCCTTGACCGGGATACTCCCTTTCCACAGAGGATTGGACAGAACCGTCGGGATTCAGGATACGGGTGCCTGCAAGGCCCACGTCCGGATGGGATGCCATAAAGCTGAGCATCGCCTCAAAGGCCCCCGGCTGCACCACGGTGTCCGGATTCAGAAAGTAGACATATTCTCCGCTTGAGACCTTCAGCGCCTGGTTGTTGGCCCGGGCAAAACCAGCATTTCGCTCATTCACTATCAGTCTTACCCACGGAAAATCAGAGGCCACCGTCGCGGCACTGTCATCCTGAGACGCGTTGTCAACGACGATGACCTCGCTCCTCAGACCAGTCCAGTGCCTCACCGAGTTCAAACATCCGGCCAGCAACCCGGCGGTATTGTAATTAACAATAATCGTTGAGATGTCCAACATTCGGTCCCCCGGGCTTCGTCGGAATCATACAGCAGGAGATACCCTGCCGTGTTTCACTGCCCCTGAGGATGTGATCCATGGGCGATGAGAGGGTCCATCTCTCTGTTCATGAGGACTTTATCCGTTTCTGCATGCGAGGTCAAGAAGGGCTGAAGGGATTTGAAATATGGGGTCCATGCCTGCGCCATTGACACGCTATTTCAGTTTCCATATACTCTCAGGCATTTTTATAGCCAAGCTCAGGCATTTTAGACATGGATTGAGAATGAAAGTATCCGTCGCCATTATAACAAGAAATGAAGCCAGCAGGTTGCCCAATTGTCTGGAAAGCCTGACCTTTGCGGATGACATCCTGGTCGTAGATTCGGGTAGCAGCGACCCAACCGTCTCCATCGCTGAAGAGTTTGGCTGCCGGGTGTTGTCGGAGGCCTGGCGAGGATATGCCAAGCAGAAACAATTTGCGGTGGATAACTGCCTCTACGATCTGGTCTTGATCCTGGATGCGGACGAGCGTATTCCGCTCGAAACTGCCGAAGGGATAAAAGGGATTACCCAAAATGAAAACCAGCTATGCGCCGCCTACAGTTTTTCACGAAAAAACTTTTTTCACAACCGTTGGATTCGGCACTGTGGCTGGTGGCCGGACCGTATCGTCCGTCTTGTGGACCGAAGGCGGGGGCAATTCAGCGACCGTCTGGTTCACGAACAATGGCTTGCACGAGGCCCGGTCAAGGCCCTGGATTTTTCTATCGAGCACTATAGCTTTCGAAATTATTCCGATCTGATCCACAAGATGGAAGCATATTCTTCACTTTCTGCCCTTGAGATGCTCAGGAAAAGAAAACGCGTGGGTTGGTTGCCTCCCATAACCCACGGCGTTTGGATGTTCCTCCGTACCTATCTCCTCGAAAGAGGATTTCTGGAGGGGTTTGACGGTTTGGTGATTTCGATCCTCAATGCGGGGGGATCATTCTTGAAGTATGCCAAATATCGTGAGATAAGGAGTGACGGTTCATCCGGTGTATGAGTACGCCTGAAGCCAAAATATCCCTGATCATCACGACATTTAACTGGCCCCAAGCCCTCAAGGCAACCTTGAGGACCGCTATTCTCCAGAGTTCACAACCCCACGAGATCATCGTGGCGGATGACGGATCCGGTCCTGAGACCGCGACGGCTGTCCAGGAAGTCCTTGGACCTTCGAGAGCCCGATGGCGCCACGTCCGTCAAGATGACGCAGGTATCCGCCAGGCCCGAGTCAAGAATCTGGGGGTAAAATATTCATCCGGTTCTTATCTGATTTTCGTTGATCACGATGTGCCGATGCACCCTCATTTTGTCGCAGATCATATGGCCGCAGCAGAGTCGGGGATTTTCCTTCAGGGTAAACGGTGTTTTTTGCCGGAAGGATATGCCAAAGACGTTTTGGAATCGATCGTCTTCGTTCCGCCTTCCTTGTTTCAAAAGGGGCTGGAAAACCGAAAAAACGCGATTCGTGCCCCCAAAATCGGACAGCTGCTGCAACGGCCACGCTCCTTTCAGACGTCTCTGAGAGGTTGTAATGTGTCCATGAGCAGGGATGATTTTCTAAAAGTGGATGGTTACGATGAAACCTTTGACCAATTATGGGGAAGGGAAGATTCGGACATCTGTTACCGGCTTTTCCACAGCGGAGTCAGGTGTAAGAACCTTTGGTTTTCAGCCCTTCAGTATCATCTTTATCATCCGGTCACAAAAAATAGGGAAAGAGACCGCCTGGATGAGGAGTTGGACACCATCCGCCGGGAAAGACGTAAGCGAGCCCTCAAAGGGTTTTCCCGGATGTCATCTGAAGGGAGAATTGTCGCTGCCGGCGAGGGATTCTGACCCATTGTAAGTGCAAAGGAATTTATCCGGCAAGACATGGGCGATGGGCGTTCATGCCGAATATCACAAGAAATGGAGTCCGAATACCCACATATGCATGTCAATCGTCCGTTGAACGGGAATGCTGTAAGGCGTATCCTGTTTATCCAACTCGGAGATATCGGGGATGTCATCTTGACGTTCCCATGCATTCGCGCCCTTCGGGAAAATTTCCCCAAGGCCCGGATTGTTGCGGCGGTCAGAGACAGGGCGGCCCAGCTCCTTGAGGGTTGCCCGTGGGTGGACGACAGTTTCTCTATCGGTCAAGACAAACGGCGGTGGCTGGAAGAAATCTCCTTTCAGAGACGCCTTCTTATGAATTTGAGACGGTCTCGTTTTGATCTGGCCATCGACATGAGGACGGGAGATCGCGGTGCAATTCTGGCTATCCTCTCCGGGGCTCCCCAAAGGCTGGGATATCACGACTACCACGGGAACCTGTGGCGGAACCGCATATTTACGCACCGTGCTTTCTGTCAGTATGAATTTCCCGAACATGTCACTACTTACCATCTTAAGCTGTTAAAGGCCTTCGATCTGGAAGTCAGAGACGCAAGGCCAAAAATAACCATCTCTTCGAAAAAGAGGTTTGAAGCCGAAAGGCTTTTGCGTGACAATCGGATTCCCACGGACAGACCGTTGGTTGCCCTTCAACCGTTTTCTTTGTGGAGATACAAAGAATGGGGCATTGAAAAATATGCACGTTTAATTGAAAGGATTCATTTGGAATGCCATGTCCCCGTTGTCCTGATCGGCGCCCCTGATGAAAGAATTCGTGCCAAGGCCATTATTGATATGTGTCGTGTGAAGGCATACAATCTGGTCGGAATAACCACCATATCCCTGTTGCCTGCGGTGCTGAAAATATGTCGCCTCTTTATCGGCGTTGACAGCGCAGGCCAGCATATAGCGGCGGCCGTAGGCACGTCGACACTGGGTATTTATGGGCCGTCATCACCGGCCTCCTGGGCTCCCCAGGGCGATCGACATAGCGTGATTCAAAAAAAATGGCTGTGCATACCCTGCCGTCGCAAGGGATGCGGGGGCACGGAAATAAGTCGATGCCTCCAGGAGTTGGATGTTGAGGAAGTTTTTCCCGCAGTGAGAAAAGCGCTTTCATTTGGATGAGGTTCGACCGTGCCCCCATCGTTTTTCCGAGCCACATTTCTGAACCGCAATCCCGATGCCCCCGTCCGTCTGGGGACCGGAGGGGTTATCCTCATATTTATTCTGGGGGTTGTCGTACGTCTGTTTGCTTGTCAGCATACCTATATCATTAATCCCGACGGGGTCTATTACATCTATCAGGCCAAGGCCATTTACTACGGTGAATGGCACGGCCTGACCTCTTGCTACCTCAGCTTTGTGTCAAGTTATCCGTTCTTCGTTGCGGGGGCGTACGCCCTGTTCCATGAGTGGATCGTTGCCGCCCAATTCGTGTCGTTTTTTTTCGGTTTCATGACCCTAATACCCATCCATCTTCTGTGCAGGCGTTTTTTTGACAGAGATATCAGTATATTGACCCTTCTTTTGTTTGCCCTATTTCCCGTTTTTGTTGCCGGTAGCGCAGAGGTTATCAGGGATCCTGTCTGCTGGTTCTTCTTGGCGCTCGGCCTTCATCTTTTTGTGAAATCAGAAGAAGCAAATGAGCGCCTTGTGTTGCTCCTCTCTTGTCTTTGTCTTATGATGGCCTCGTGGGCGAGGATTGAGGCCGCCCTCTTCATCATGGTCAGTCTTGCCTATCTATTGGCAGTCCCCCGGCAAGGGCGGATCAGGAAAGCGACGTTCTTTGCCCTGCCACTCATCGGGGTCCTCTCTCTTGTCCTTTTCTCCGGCATATTTCTTGATAAACCGCTATACCATATCCTGCGTCTGAATGATATCGTAGACAAATTATCAGCCCCCATCCTGGGTTACGAAATTCTCAGGGGAAGGCTGGCCGAATTATCCCATCAGCCCCTTCAAGGCGTGATGCCGTTTTTCCTCCAAAAGGCCCGCCATCTGGTCTGGTTGGTCGCCCTCGGGACCCTTGTCAAATATATGATCAGGGCGTATTTGTATATATTTTTTATCCTGTTCATTCTGGGCCTCGGAAGCGTATGGCGCCGATTAAGGGAGGATACGGGGATCCTCTATCTATCTATCTCGGCTATCTCGGTTTTCGTCGTATTCTATCTCCATGTGATTCAGACATGGATGATGTTCGATCGGTTCTGGGTAATTTTCATGCTCCCCGCGTTTATGGTTGTCGGCTTTGGTCTGCAAAAGGGAGTTTTTCTATTGACGACTCGATGTCGTTTAAAAAAATCAACGGCCTTTTCCATATTAGGGCTCCTGATCCTGATCAGCGCGTTGCCCAAGGACCTGAAATCGAGAGAAGCGGACAAGACGGTTTACAAGGAAATCGGGGAAATGATTGCCCACAGGGAAGGCAACGACAGAGAGATCAGAATTGTCAAATCGTTGCGCACCCCGGACTGGCCGGCCTTTTACGCCAATCTCAATTACAGGGGGGCTGCCTGTCCGAGGACTGATTTTGGAATGGAGCCGACACCGTTTGATGAAGCGGTATTCCGAGACTATGAAACCTTTATCGGCTATCTGAAAAGAAACCGCATCTCCTATTTCCTCTGGGAAGAGGGGGCATGGCCGCGAAACACCTTTCATCTGCTGGATCGAAAAAGTGCTGAGGATCTAAAGGAAGTGGGGATTTGGCATCATCCGGATGTGGGAAAGGTGGTCTTGTTCCGCGTAAACCCATAAGGGCTTCACTGCTTTTCAGGGAACAGCGATCGATGTTGAGAATCGAGCGATTCACGCGCCGTGAGGCGCTCATTGTTTTCGGCATAGGCGTCTTGTTGCTGCTGCCGTGCATCTGGTGTGAGACCAGCATCACCGGGCAGGACGAATACTGGCTCACCTTCCGCACGCCCATGGAGACACTGGAACGCGGCGAGTGGTTCACTCCGTGGGTGAACGGGGAGCCCCGGCTCAAGAAGCCGCCACTCTTGTACTGGGCCATGCTCTTGAGCTACCAGCTCCTGGGTATCAACCTCTTTGCGGCCCGGATCTGGGGGGTGCTCGCAGGGGCCGGACTCGCCGCCTGTTCCACCCTTCTGTACCGTGAACTCTTCAGAAAAAGCGGCATACTGGCCGGCCTGATCACCCTGGCCACTATTTCGGTCTCCATTGAGGGCAGGAGAGCCATGCTGGATCTCCCCCTGGCCTTTTTTACGGCTATAACCGTGTTTTTTGCCATCAGGTGGGGCAAATCGGGCCGCCTGGCCTGGATATTGTCGGCGGCCCTCTCTTTAGGCCTTTCCTTTTTGGTAAAGGGACCGGTTGGAATGGTCCTTTTCGGGGTGGCAGCGGTCAGCGCCCTGTTTGTTTTTAAACGATGGCGATTCCTTGTTTCGGACTGGCGCCAGGTGTTATGGGCGTGCATTCTGCTCCTTGCAGTCTCACTCCCCTGGCCGATTATCATGGCCTGTCTGTGGCCCGATTTCCTC
Source organism: Thermodesulfobacteriota bacterium (assembly GCA_030837545.1). Taxonomy (GTDB): domain Bacteria; phylum Desulfobacterota; class DSM-4660; order Desulfatiglandales; family Desulfatiglandaceae; genus AUK324. The sequence continues at coordinate 7,862 of JAUPKI010000095.1, forward strand.
AAGATCGTCGACAGCGAGGTCGCTGCAAGGGGTATCGGCGCCGTGCATGTGGGGTCCCCCTTTTCCACCTTAGGCGGGGCGTTTGGCCTTGTTTTCCCCTGGTCGCTGATATTGCTTGCCGCATTGCTCCGGTCCATCCACCTGGCAAAAAACGATTCGGACCGAAAAGCTCTCTGGCTGTCCGCCTGGTTTTTCGGGTGCGTCATCCCCTTTTTCTTTATCAGGTCCTTTGCCCGGTATATGACGCCGCTGATTCCAGCGGCAGCCGTCCTCTGCGCCCATTGGCTCGACCAGGCGAAGGGCCCCTGGAGGACCATCCTCCTGAATATATCCATGTCTTTGATGGGGTTGGTTGCCGCAGCTTTCTGCCTTTTCTTTCTATGGTTCGGCAAGGGTATCGTCATGACAGCCATTTCTCTGTCGGCGGTAGGGCTGATGCTGTGGCTCACATTTTCAAAGAAGGATGTTCGCCTGGCAGCCGGGTCCGCAGCCCTGCTGCTCTGCCTCATGATGGGCGGCGTCTATCCCTCCCTGGGGATAAACGCCATGCCTGACGATCTGGATGAAATGATTGGGTCCAGGCCAATAGCCGCCTTCAACAGCTCACAACCCTCCATGCTTTCCATGCGGATGAAACGAAGCGCAATGCAGGTCCGTTCTTTTGTTGAGGAGGATTTGAAAAAACTGAAGAATTTTGATGGGGTTGTCTTTCTGAGGAAATCCGATGCCGGAGTATTCGAGGATATGGCCGAGAAGCTGGGCATGGATACGGTCAAGGCCGGCGGGTTCAAGACCTTTTACTCCCGCCAGGCATGGATTCGATTCGCCAGAGAGGACGCCACGGCCGCAGACTGGAAGGCGGCTTTAAAAAATCACTCCCTGGAGGCGCTCAAGCCCACGATCTGGTACTATCGGGTAAGACCCCAATCCCTGAATCCCTCAATTCCCTAATTCCTCAATTCCTCAATCCCTCTCTAAAAGGCCCATCCCAGGCCGAAGTTCCACCACTGGTCGTAATTCTTTTTTTCGGCTGCCGGTTGGTTGTCATATTCATAATTGTATTGAAACGAGGCAAAGAATTTCAGGGCCATCGGTATGCGAATCCCCGTACGGGTGCGGAGCACCCAGTTGTCGCTGTCCTGGAAATCGTACACCACATCATCATGATGAAATACCTGGAGGAATCCGTCAAAGAACCACATGTCAAAGTCGGGGGCCCAGCAGCTGGTAAAGTACTCCCTCTCCTTCTTGTTGTCCAGGAATTCCATTGGGTTGGCGTACTTTTTATATCCATAGGCCGGTCCTAATTTGACAGAGAGATTCTTCTCTTTCGATCTCCAGAACCGGTAGCCGGGCCCTGCGGCAACATTTCCCAGGGGATCCAAATCCTTGAATTTGTCGGTCTGTGCCGTGGCGTTTCCGAAAACAAACCACTTCTTGTCGAGAAACCGCTCATAGTTGGTGGAAGCCAGGGCATTGTCTTTGCTGAGTTTGTCGTTGCTCCATTCCTTGCGAAATTCCCCGTACAGCTTGATGACATGGGGGAGTTTGGATACCGTCAGATTAAGGAGAATGACGTGTCAACACACAAACGAAGTATTCTGAGAGAAGGCCTCTTTTTCCCTGCTGAAAGCGTGAGGTTTATGAATGTCAGAATCTACCCCCATGATCCTTTTTTACCTGATCTCTGTCAATCTCCCCGTCACCGGTCCTGGGGAGGGAATCAACGAAGACGACGAATTTCGGTTTCTTGTAACGGGCGATTCTGGACGCCACGAAGTCGATAAGAGCATCAGGATCAAGGGACTTCCCTGGCACCAGGATACATATGGCCTTGATGGCTTCACCCCATTGCTTGTCCGGGACACCGATGACGCAGGCCTCATCCACCGCTTCATGCGCAAGAATCGCCTTCTCCACTTCAATCGGGTAAACGTTCTCTCCTCCGGGTTTGATCAACTCCTTCTCCGCTTTTCGCTTGACATACCAGAGGTAGCCGTCTTCGTCAAAACGGCCGATGTCCCCTGTGTGGTGCCAGTTGTTTCGAAAGGTGTAGGCGGTGTCTTGGTCGCGACCCCAATACCCCAGGAACACCACCGGGGAACGCACACAGATTTCGCCAGGGGTTCCCGCCGGGACCTCGTTATCGTAGTCGTCAAAGAGCGCCACCTTCGAAAGGGCTGTAGGCCTGCCAGCGCTGCCGGGGCGCTCTTCAATGGGTCCCAAGGTGACAGGGAATGCCTCTGTTTGACCAAAGGCCGTCCCCAACACCACATGGGGGACAATCTTCTTGAGACGCATCATGTTGTCCGGGCTGTCTATACCGCCTACGTGCCTCAAGGTGGAGAGATCATACGCTCCGGCAGATTCATCATGTTTGTCCAGGAGCATCTGAAGGATCGGGGGGAAGTGAAAAAAGCCTGTCCCTTTTTCCTTTTCGATCAGTCTGAGGGTGAGTTCCGGATCGAAACGTTCCACAATCGCGTTCTTTCCACCTGCGTGCAGCGTGGCCATGCTCATGGAAAGGGCGGCAATGTGAAACAGGGGGAGGATGCAGATATGACAATCATCCGGGCCGAGTTGACTGCTGATCATCATCTCCAGGTTGCAGTGGATGACGTTGGACTGGCTCAGAAGGGCCCCCCGCGGCTCTCCGGCCACCGCCGCCGTATGAATAATGACAAATCCCGAGTCCGCCGAGATCAGAGAAGGAGTCTCAGAGCCTTTTTCCAAATGAAGCTCCCTGAAGGGCCGGAATCCTTTGAGCGGCTCCCCTCCTCCGATGGCGTAACACCCTTCGATACTGTGGACCCTTCCAGCGATTTCTTCCACGGTCTTCTGGTATTCAGCGCCTGCGAAGACAAGACGGGGGGTCCCGTCATTGATAACATAAGCCATCTCGGTTTCCTGAAATCGCCAGTTGACGGGGAGTACGATGGCGCCTGTTTTTGCTGCCGCCCCATACAGGATCATGAATTCATCGCAGTTATGGGCCACAATTCCTAATCGGTCTCCTTTTTCAACGCCTACCTGGGTCAGCCCCGCCGCTAACTGATCGCACTTTTCCTTATACTGACGATAGGTCAACCGGACATCGTTAAAGACGATGGCTTCCCGATCGCCATAGATCCGGGCGTTTCGGCAAATCACATCATACAGCGTAAAATTTTGAGTCTGCATCGTTCACCTCCCAAGAATTGATGGTCTCGTAAAAAGTCACGAAACGCCATTTCCCGTCAATCACTTATAAAATCTCTGGACCCCGTTTTTCAACGGGGTTTGGATCATGGCCCATGTCACGCCTCCATTCCTTCGCCTATTCCGATACATAGGGGAGCGGCCAGATCTTAAAGTAATCCCTGATCCGTATCCAAATCCCCACCAGTCCCTCAGGCTCGAAGATAATGAAGAGGATGATGAGCCCCCCAAACACCAGTTCCTTCACCGGGCCAAGATAGATGGTTACATTGGGGTCATAGACCCGGCTCAGATAGCTCAGGCCCAGATCCAGGAGGACCGGCACCAGGGTGACGAAAATGACCCCGAAGATCGTACCCACCAGTCTCCCCATGCCTCCCACCAGGACCATGGCCAGAAAAATAATGGAGTGGAAGAAGGTATAGTCCTGAGGAATGGCGGTTCTGAGCATGGATGCATAGAGGGCGCCGGCGATCCCCGCGTAAAAGGAACTGATGGCAAATGAGAGAATTTTGTAACGGAAGATCGATATGCCGATGATCTCGGCCGACACATCGTTGTCCCGGATGGCGATAAAGGCGCGGCCGATCTTGGAGCGTGTGATGTTTTTTGCCCCCCACATCAGGACGGCCGCGAGCACAAAGAGGAACAAGAAATAGGCCTGGTTTTTCGCCAAGGAAATACCGAGGAAGTGAGGGGTGGGGAGTTCGATCCCCCTGATCCCCCGTGTCAGATAATCCCAGTGGATGATAATGTATTCGATCACAAACTGAAACGCCAGGGTGGCTATCATGAGATAAAACCCCTTGATCCGTAGAGAAGGGATCCCAACGATGAGCCCGAAGAGGGCCGCCATCAGCCCTGCAATGAATATGGATAATGTGAATGGGCACCCAAATTCGGTGATCAGAAGCGCTGAGGTGTATGCACCCACACCCATGAAAGCGGCATGGCCCAGGGACAAAAGCCCTGTAAACCCGACCAGGAGATTGAGCCCGATGGCCGATATCAGGTTGACCAGAATCAGGCTTCCGATAAAATAGTGATATTCATTGGGGCCTATATCAAAGGTCGATCCCAGCAGGGAGACGCCCATGAGCACAAGAAAGATGATGAACCACACCCGTTTGAACCGGGTGCGGAAGATCCGTTCATCTTCCCTGTAACTGAAGACAGCGGTAGAAGAAAAATAGTCGCTGTAGATCTGGGATATGGATCGCACGAAATGACCTCCCCTGACTTCACACGTCGTTGCTCGATTCTAGATCCTCGATACTGGATACGCGATGCTCGTTGGAGCGAAGCGGAGATCCCGCTGAAAGCGGGACTGGATGCGCCGAGTTTGGAGTTACGAATTTGAAGTGCCTAAAGTTAAGAACTCCACAGTCCAAAATTCTCGTAATATATTTGATAGTATTGAATGTATAAATTCCGAGCCGTCATTCCGGCGAAAGCCGGAATCCATTATTATTTCGATAGGTTAACTGCTCTGGATGCCGGATCGGGCCTGCCCCGTACCCGATACGGGGTCCGGC
>JAUPKI010000096.1 GCA_030837545.1 Thermodesulfobacteriota bacterium
GGTCTCCCACATCATAACTGGTGTTCAGGCTATCGTATGGCGGATGGCTCGTGCCGCCATGCCGGGTAAACACAGCATGTGTCAGCTGTGGATAATCGGAAAGAAGGGTGTATCGAAAATACGGAACAGGATGTTCCGTCCATATCACGTCGGTCGGACCGGGTGTGCTATCCATTGGGAAGGGCATCATCAGATGGGGATTTGCTTGCTCGAAATTTTAGAAGTCCTTGGCCGTGCATCCTCAGTCAAACAAAGACCCATCCGTCCGTGCCGCATGGAGAAATAACATAGAGGTCTTCACGACACAGGCTTTCTCGCTTACCGCTGCTTCCTTCCGGATCTGACGGGGTTCACGGGCGCCTGTTACGTGAGGTCCATGTCAACGCCAAATGCGGCACAGGAGCAGGTGGTGTCGGAGTTCTCCTAAAGGATCTTCAACCCCGCATGAGCGGATTTCGGGTTACAGGGCACCGCTAACTCCCCGTCTAGCACGACCAAGGTCGTCAGTGGCTCTCTATTGGAGGTCTACCCGCTCTTTCAGCTCTTTTCCCACCTTGAAAAAAGGGAGTTTCTTGCTCGCTACCTTGATCATTTCACCGGTTTTCGGGTTTCGACCCTGGTAGCCGCCGTATTTTTTTACCTTGAAGCTCCCGAGTCCTCTGATTTCCACCCTTTCACCCTTGATGAGGGCTGCTTCAATCTCTCCAAAGACAGTGTTCACCACCTCTTCCGCCTTTTTCAGGGGTAACTTCTCTTCTCTGGCCAAGGCTTCTATCATTTGTGATTTGTTCATTTTTCCCCCTTGTGAGACCTTTTCATTATGCCCCTTCCAAAGCCTTTTCTTCCAAACGGTGTGGATTTGCCGAAAAAGATCATGGGGTCGCGTCCGGGCATCCCGATCACTGTGTGCAGAATAGCCCACCTGAAGACAGATCCATCTCTCTGGATCTGTTGCGCGATAGGGTAGAAAATAGTGGATCAGGAGTTTCAAGTCAAGGAGAAATCAGCAAAAATATTTTATGCGGGATAAAAAGAGGCAAGAGGCCCGTGAGAGACATTTACATTTCTCTTTCTTTTCGCTATAAGAGGCTCCACGCCGCCGTTGGTTGCGACCGTCATCCTGTATTTCGATTTTTGTTTCAATTTTCAAGACAGTTGATCGGAATGAATGAGGAAATAGCGGATCCAGTATCGATTAGCAGCGAGAGAAGCGTCTACAATGCCAAATGCCGAATATGTCGGCAAGTTAGAAGGTTAGAGGCGTAACCCGCGACGAGTGACCAGCACACGGAAACCAGCATCCAGTATCCAGCAACCAGTGCGTAAGGAGTCCAAGGCATGAGAAGAAAACGGGTTCGGGAAGGGGTGGAAGGGCTTATACCTTATCCGCCTGGCAAGCCTATCGAAGAGCTTGAACGGGAGATGGGGATCCGTGGATCCATTAAACTGGCATCCAATGAAAATCCGTTAGGGACATCCCCCTTAGCTGTTCAGGCCATCAAGGATCATCTGGTGAGGCTCAACCGATATCCTGACGGGAGCGGCTATTATCTCAAATCGAAGTTGAGCGAGAAATACCACCTTCCTCTTGACCGAATTATTTTAGGGAACGGGTCGAATGAACTGATCGAGTTGACTGTCAGGACGTTCCTGTCTGAGGGCGAGCACGCGATACAGGGCTTTCCGACCTTCCTGGTTTATGAAAAGATGGTGACCGCGGCTGGAGGGCGGATGACCTCTGTCCCTCTTTCCGATTCTCGTATGGATCTAAAGGGAATCCTGAATGCGATTCGGCCTGAGACCAGGGTCATATTCATCAACAATCCCAATAACCCCACCGGTTCTGCCATAGGCAGAGAGGAGATGCTCCAGTTTCTTAAGGAGGTCTCTGAAGATATTGTTGTGGCCTTGGATGAGGCATATATCGAATTTGTGACAGAAGAGGGCGTGGCCGACGGGGTCGAGTTGCTGGACGCACACCCCTCCCTTTTTGTCCTGAGGACCTTTTCGAAGCTCTACGGCCTTGCCGGGTTGAGAATCGGCTATGGGTTTGGTCAGGCGTGGATGATTGACTATATGAACCGGGTGAGACAGCCCTTTAATGCCAACAGCCTGGCACAGGCGGCTGCCACTGCGGCCCTTGACGACGATCGGTTTGTGTCTGAAACCCTTGAGACCGTGCGAGACGGCCTTGCCTATCTCTATCGGGGCCTGGAGGAAATCGGGCTTGAATATCTCCCAACACAGACCAACTTCTTCCTGATCAAGGTGCCGGCCGGCGGCAAAAAACTCTACGAATCCATGCTCAGACAGGGGGTGATCATCAGGGCCATGGACAGCTACGGGCTTCCTGAATACATTCGGGTATGTGTAGGCCTGCCGGAAGAGAACCGGAGATTTATTGAGACCCTTAAGCGCGTGCTATGAAGACTGAACCCCTGAACCTTGATTTATTGAACCCATAGGTCATCGAGAGCGGCATATGAATGAGATCATTACCATCGACGGCCCGGCTGGGTCAGGAAAGAGCACCGTGAGCCGCATGCTCGCCAGGTGCATCCATTATTCGTACCTGGATACAGGGGCCATGTACAGGGCGGTCGCCTTGGTTGCGAAAAGAAGGGGGATGGATCTCCATAATGGAGAGGCATTGCGGAAGATGTGCCGGAGCCTGGACCTCTGGTTTGACAGAGGGGAGGATCCGCCTAAATTGATGCTCGGAGAGGAAGATATCTCAGGCCTGATTCGGAGTCCTGAATTGGATATGCTTTCCTCCAGCGTTTCTGCGGTACGGGAAGTGAGGGAGGCCATGTCAGACCTCCAGCGCAGGATGTCAAAGGACGGCGAATTTGTGGCCGAAGGACGGGATATGGGGAGCGTGGTCTTTTTCCGGGCTCGCTGGAAGTTCTATCTGACGGCTTCGGCTGAGGCAAGGGTGGAAAGGAGGTACAGGGAGCGGTTGGAGCGTGGGGAGACCGTCACTAGGGAGGGTGTGGCTGAAGATCTGAAGAGGAGGGATGATCAGGACCGAATGCGGGCCCTGTCGCCCTTAAAGCCTGCCGAAGATGCCGTGATCATCGATTCAACGGCCTTATCGGCCGAAGAGGTTGTTGAGCAGATGCTAAACCATATCAGAGAGCGATCAAACGGGTCCGGGATCTCAGAATATTTAAACGACAAATGCCTACGGGGCCTGAAATAATAGTTGATATTCTATTTTTAATTTGATAAATTTGAAAATTTAGGGGAATCGGAGGGAGTTAAGTAGGCAAAAACACTCAGGGGGTATCTACGTTAATGGAAAATGAAACCAACTTTGCAACCCAGGAACTAACTGATGAGAATGGACCCACATCTTCAAACCTCGACACAAATGTTGGCGCCGCTTCAGTCAGCGATTCAGCCACAAGAGAGACGCCGCCTGTTACGGCTTCGAAGGGGGCGCCCGAGGAAGAGACGGCGGATCGGTCAGAGGGACAATCTGTTGAAGAGCTTCAGGATTCCGACAACTTTATGCTGATGTATGAAGAGAGCCTGAAGAGCATTCAGGAGGGGGAGGTCGTTTCAGGCGAGATTGTCCAGGTGGATAAGGAATATGTTCTGGTGGATATCGGCTATAAATCAGAAGGACAGATACCGATCCGCGAGTTCATTGATGCTGACGGCCAACTCACGGCCAAGGTAGGCGACAGGATAGAGGTCCTCCTGGAGCGGCGGGAGGATGACGAGGGCGCCATCAGGCTCTCCAAGGAAAAGGCTGCAAAGATCAAGGTCTGGGACAAAATCAGGGAGATCTATGAAAACGACAAGACGGTCAAGGGGACGATTGTCTCGAGGGTCAAGGGCGGACTTTCCGTAGACATCGGTCTTCAGGCCTTTCTGCCGGGTTCACAGGTCGATCTCAGACCGATTCGAGATATGGATTCCCTCGTGGGCACCGAGCACGAGTTCAAGATCGTCAAATATAATAAGCGTCGAGGCAATATCGTCCTGTCCCGCCGAGCCTTACTGGAATCCGAACGGACGGCCATGAAAGAAAAGACCCTCAAGATTATCGAGGAGGGCTCAGTTCTACAAGGGGTTGTGAAGAATATTACGGACTACGGGTTGTTCATTGACCTGGGCGGCATCGATGGCCTTGTCCACATTACGGATATGTCCTGGGGCAGGGTCGGACATCCTTCCGAGATGCATCAGACCGGAGACGAGATACAGGTAAAGGTATTGAGTTTTGATAAGAATCGGGAGCGGGTGTCCTTGGGCATCAAGCAGTTGACGCCTGACCCGTGGAGCCAGGTCCAAGATATATATCCCATAGGGACAAGAATTAAGGGCCGCGTGGTCAGCCTGACCGATTATGGCGCCTTTGTCGAGGTGGAGCAGGGTGTGGAAGGCCTGATCCATGTCTCTGAAATGTCATGGACCCGAAAGGTCAGACATCCCTCGCAGCTTTTGAGTATCGGGGAGACGGTCGAGGCCATCGTTCTCAATATGGATGTGGGAAGGAAACGGATTTCCTTAGGCATGAAGCAGGTTGCGCCGAATCCATGGGATATTATTGAAGAAAAATATCCTGTCGGGACAACGATCGAAGGAAAAATTAAGAACATTACCGATTTTGGCGCCTTTATTGGAATTGATGAAGGGATAGACGGTTTGGTGCACATATCGGATATGTCCTGGACCAAGAGGATCAAGCACCCTTCCGAACTTTACAAAAAGGGGAATGAAGTCCGGGCTGTGGTGTTGAATATCGACAAGGAAAACGAACGTTTTTCATTGGGCATCAAGCAGTTGACCGCCGATCCCTGGGACGAGATCCCCGTGAAATACAAGCCGGGGACCCGGGTGACGGGAACGGTGACAAACGTGACGGATTTTGGGTTGTTTCTTGAACTGGAGGAGGGGATTGAGGGTCTTGTCCATGTGTCCGAGATATCCTCAGACAAAAAAGGAAACCCCCTGTCGAGGTTCCAGATCGACGATGTCATCCAGGCAAGGGTCATCAATGTCTCCCGCGACGAGAAAAAGATTGGGCTCTCCATTCGAAAGCTGGAAGAGACCACTGAGAAGGACATTTTTCGAAACTACGTGAACAACAATCAGGAAGCCACTTCCAACCTTGGAGAGCTGTTGCGGGAGGAGATGATGAATCTTGGACAATCCCGCTCCAGGAAGTCGAATGAGCCTGATTCAACCGAGGCCGATAGAGACGACGCTTGAAGGAATGCTTATTCGGCAAAGGGTCTGAATCCATACCCCATGGGCTGTTTGAAACCCTCTACCCCACAACCCCTCCCTGGACGTCGCTCCGATCCTGTTGGACGCCTCCGGATCGATGTCCAGGACCCGGGTCAGCCGTGAATCTTTTGAAACCTTGAATACTTCAGATGGATAGATGTCCAGCAAGCGGCATTCCATACTTATCGTCATGATCATCATCCTCGTCGTTGCTGCCGTGTTAGCGAGCACGATGGTGATGGTCATGAAGTCGCTGTCTCCGTCCTCAGCATTTTTCTTCAGCCAGAAGATCGGCGTCATCCCGGTGGAGGGGACTATTTCCTCCTCTCAGACCGTCACATCTCATTTGGTCAAATTTAGAAAAGATGCGAGTATCAGGGCGATCGTCCTGAAGATCAATTCTCCAGGGGGCGGCATCGCCCCAAGCCAGGAGATCTATCGGGAGATTGAAAAGACCGTCCCCGTTAAGAAGGTGGTGGTTTCAATGGGAACGGTTGCCGCGTCCGGCGGCTACTACATCGCTGCGGCCGCAAGCAAGATCGTAGCCAATCCCGGCACCATTACCGGCAGCATCGGCGTGATCATGGAATTTCTTCGCTTGGAAGACCTGTTGAACAAGATCGGGGTTGATCTGGAGATTATGAAAAGCGGGGAATTCAAGGACATGGGATCGCCTGACAGGAAACTGACCGCGAGGGAACGGGAAGTCCTTGATGCCATGATCATGGACATGCAGAGGCAGTTTGTGGAGGCCATTGTCCTCGGAAGAAAGCTTCCGCTGGAGCATGTTCTGCAGATTGCGGACGGCCGTATCTTTTCAGGGGCTCGAGCGAAAGAGCTCGGACTTGTGGATGTGTTGGGCAATTTTGAGGATGCGGTTGAACTTGCAAAAGAGTTAACCGGCATTGAGGGGGATGTGACCCTGGTATATGCCAGGAAGAGCCGGCTGGAGGTATTCGATCTATTGCTGGAGACGGGCGCCAGGTCTATCGCCGGTGCGCTTCGTCATCCGGAGGGACGGGTCGAATACAGGTGGGGCGGGGTTTCGGGGCTGGATATCAAAGAAAACTACTGACATCTCCTTTCCCCTTCCGTATGATTTCAGGCGTGTCGTTGATCAGTGACACAACGCTTGAAGGACTCTGGTCGAACACCCCGCCGTCAATCACGATATCGAGATAGGAACCATAGATCTCTTTTATCTCCAAGGGGTCGTCGTAGCCGGCGCTCGTGCTGATGACGGGCCGGCCAAAGGTTCGCACAATCCCCAAGGCGATCTGGTTGTCCGGCACGCGGATGCCGACGGTTTTTCGCCGGGTCAGCATGATCGTCGGCACCAGTTTCGTCCCTTCCAGGATAAAGGTGTAGGGGCCGGGAAGGAGCCGTTTCATGGTTTTGTAGGCATAATTGGAAACCAGGGCATAGCGGCTGATCTCCTTGAGGCTGTCGCAGACAAATGAAAAGGGTTGGGTAAGAGGTCGCTTTTTGAGCTTGTAAATGAGCTGGATCCCTCTCTTGTTGAAGAGGTCGCACCCTATTCCATAAAAGGTGTCGGTCGGATAGGCAATAAGGCCTCCCTGGGCCAATACCTCGCTGACGCGGTTGATGTGGCGCTGCTGCGGGTTTTCCGGATTAATAGAGAGCGTGACAGTCTTCTTGTTCGTTCCTGAATGTTTGATGCTGGTCATGGTTTTTCCCCTTTTCTACTGTCCTGTTGCCCCGCGCGGCCATAAGGGCCTCGCCAGGGAGCAGTGGGCAACCAATGGGTTGATGCTGAGTTGCTGGCGGCGTCACCAGGGATCTGCCAGATGAATCTTGGCGCAACAGGACACCTCTTTTCTCTCTTGCTGGGGCTTTCTTTGGGGAGCTTTGCCAATGTATGCATTTATCGCATCCCTCTGAAGCAATCCATTGTGCATCCCCCGTCATCCTGCCCCCACTGCGGTGGACGCATCCGGTTCTACGACAATATTCCCCTCCTCAGCTATCTGTTGCTCATGGGGAAATGCCGGAACTGCCGTCATCCCATCTCATATCGCTATCCGATCGTGGAGTGTCTCACCGGACTGCTGAGTCTCATCCTGTTTACCATATATGGGGTTAGTTTTCAATACCTTCTATCCCTTCTTTTTGCTGCGACGCTGGTGATCATCAGTTTTATCGATCTGGACCACAGGATCATACCGGATGTCCTCTCTCTCCCCGGTGTAGCCGCGGGATGGGCCGTTTCCTTGTTTCCCTGGGGCGTGTACTGGCTTGATTCATTGATCGGGACCCTCGCGGGTGGAGGGTCTTTGTATATTGTGGCTGTCGCGTATGAACGTTTGACCGGAAGAGAGGGCATGGGCGGGGGCGACATCAAGCTGTTGGCCATGATCGGGGCATGGATGGGTTGGGAGGCCCTTCCCCTCGTTGTCCTCATCGCCTCGCTGACCGGCGCGGTCATCGGTCTTGTTTTCATCCTGTTTTCAGGAAAGGGATATCGCTTCAGGATACCGTTTGGGCCATTTCTCTCCTTAGGCGCCCTGTTGTACCTCTTTTTCGGCAGGGATCTCACCAGGTGGTATTTTGGTTTGTTTCTATAAGGAGGCAGCGCCTTGCGGTTTCACTTTTACAGCCTGAAGACCGGGATTGTGGCCTGCCTGAGCCTGCTGATTGTATCGGCCATGCTCCTCATTAATGTCGTCATGATGAAATTAGCAGAAAGAGACTTAATTGATGCCAAGGTGAAAACAGGTCATCTGCTTATTCACAAGATTGGACAGATGACTGGATATGAGGGGATGAGGAGGGGTGATTTTCTGAAACAGCGCACATCTGAACCCGGGTTTCATCGAAGGATCGACCAATCCCTCAGAAAGGGAGAATTTTCGAGGGCGTTGATGGTCAGCGTTGAAGGGGTAAAGCTCTTCAGTCTCGGCCCGTGGGAACAGGGAGAGGCAGAAGTCTTTTCTTGTTGCAGGGATGCCCTCAAAGGCGGGAATCCAGCCATCGGGTTTTCCGGCAAGACCTGGGGCGTGACCTGGTTTCGTCCGAAGGAACTCAGGATATGCGCCCCGATCTTTTTCGAGGGCCGCACGATCGGAGGTGTGGCAGTCGGCGCTGATCTCGATCCCTTGTATCAGAGGTTGAGATCATCGGAGAGTGTCGTCTTAGGCTACATCTTCTTGAATGCCACGATCCTGGTACTGTTCGGGTCTTACCTCCTTTCCCGAACCGTGATCCAGCCGATCCGCCGGCTCCTGACCATCACCGAGAAATTTGACGAATGGACCACGCTGATTCCGGCAGGAGAATCATCCAGAAATGAATTCGGGCAACTGTTCCGTTCCTTGAAGATGATGCTCCATCGGCTTGAGGCAAACAAAGATGAGCTGAAGGCCCATATCGCTTCATTGGAAAAAGCCAATCTGGAGATCAAAAAGGCCCAGGACGACATGATCCGATCTGAAAAAATGGTCACGGCGGGGCGCCTCGCCACCGGCGTTGCCCACGAGATCGGCAATCCCCTGGGGATCATTCTGGGCTATCTCGAATTGCTGAAGCGGGGTGATCTGAGCGATGGAGAGAGGGAGGATTTTTTGGGTCGCATCGAGGCGGAGGTGAACCGCATCCATCAGATCATCAGGGAACTCCTCGACTTTTCCAGGGGCTCGGGCCCTGACCATGAAGAAACAGCAGTCCATGAACTCATCATGGAGACCGTGCGGTTGATCGAGCCCCAGCCGATGATGGCTCAGATTGAGATTCGGCAGGCCCTGAAGGCAGAGAGTGATCTTGTCCGGGCAGGGGCCATCCAGCTCAAGCAGGTGTTCCTCAATATCATTATCAATGCGGCCGATGCCATGGCGGATGTGGGTATGCCTTCGGGAGGAAGATCCCCAAAGATCTTGGTCATCGAGACCTCCAGCGACGATGCATTCATTCGAGTCTCCTTTACCGATACGGGGGCCGGAATTTCCCAAGAGACGCAGGCTCGGATCTTTGATCCCTTCTTTACGACCAAAGAACCAGGAAAGGGGACAGGGCTTGGCCTGTCTGTATGCTATGCTATCATAGAAGGCCTGGGAGGCGCCATTCGGGTAGACAGCCCACCCGGCAAAGGGGCCACCATGATTGTGGATATTCCCTTGGCGATGAAGCGGAATCAACCTTAAACCTGTGAACGGAGAAGCAGATCATGACGCCTCAGCGTGTCCTTGTGATTGAGGACGAAGAGAACATGCGGCATATGTTGAAGACCATGCTGGAGAAATCAGATTACTTGGTTGCCTGCGCCGGCGACGGCATGGAAGGCCTGGAGCAGATGGCGACCCACGATTTTGATTACATCCTCTGCGACATCAAGATGCCCCGCATGGACGGGATGGCCTTCTTGAGAGAGGCGGTTCTGCGGCATCCGGAAAAGGTCTACATCATGATGTCCGCCTATGGGACCGTGGAAAGCGCCCTGGAGGCCATCAACAAAGGGGCCTACGACTATATCTCAAAACCGTTCAAGACAGACGAGGTCCTCCTGACCTTGAAAAAGGCCGAGGAACGCGAGGTTCTCCGAAAGGAAAATCTGCGGCTTAAAGACAGGATCGGCGTGATCGAAAAGCGATACTCGTTTGGAAATATTGTTGCCCGGAGCGAGGCCATGGCCCGGGTCTTCGACCTTGTGGAAAAGGTGTCCGAGCACAAGACAACGGTGCTCATTACCGGCGAGAGCGGGACCGGGAAAGAGCTGATTGCCAGGGCGATTCACGCCAACAGCCCGAGGGCATCGGAAGCCCTGGTCAACATTAATTGCGGGGGTATTCCCGAGAACCTTCTGGAAAGCGAACTGTTCGGTTACAGTAGAGGGGCGTTCACCGATGCCAACAGGGATAAACCGGGCCGGTTTGAGGAGGCGGACAAAGGGACCCTGTTCCTCGACGAAATCGGTGAAATGCCATTTGCCCTTCAGGTGAAACTCCTGCGCGTGCTTCAGGAAGAGGAGATCACGCCGTTAGGCGGCACAGGGTCAAAAAAGATCGATGTCCGGGTGATTGTGGCCACGTCAAAGGACCTGGAAAGGGAGGTGGTGAAAGGGCGATTTCGTGAGGACCTCTATTATCGGATCAATGTTATGACCATACATCTTCCCCCCTTGAGGACGCGAAAAGGAGATGTCTCCCTATTGGCCGGTTATTTTGTGGACGTGTTTAACGAAAAGCTGAAGAAACAGGTGGAGGCCCCATCTTCCGACGCCATGGCTCTGCTGATGGCCTACCACTGGCCGGGCAATGTGAGGGAACTGGAAAATGTTATCGAGAGGGCGGTCCTCCTGTCCACCGGTCGATGGATAACGCCTGGAGAGCTTCCTGCCAGGCTGGTCCATCAGGCGCTTTCTGCCCAGGAGCTTTCCCCTGGAGACAGCCTCTCCATCAAAAAGGCCTATAGAGATCTTCAACGAAACCTAATCGCAAAGGCCCTCGGAACCACAAACGGAAACAAGACCCAGGCCGCCAGACTTCTCGAAATCAGCAGGCCGATGCTCATCGCAAAGATCAAGGAGTACGGTTTGTTTTGAATCCCCCACTCCCATCCACAGATTGCGCAGATTTCATAGAAACCAATTCCTCAATTCCTCAATTCCAGAATTCCTCAATTCCTAAATCATCAATGCCTTGAATTCCGCCTTATCGTGTACGGGTGCGGACAACACCCTGATGTCGCGTGCACCCTGTCTGATGCTGACATCTCTGACGTCACTGACATCCTGGCCCGCAGTGTCGCTGTAGGCCGCGGTGATGGCGGCCGCCATGTTGATGAGGTCCCCGGAAGATTCGCCGGAGAGAAGCGCCGTAGGTCCGGGCGCTGAAACCGATTTGAGGAGGATATCCTGTTCTCCTGCGAGGGTCTGAATGATCTCATTCTCCAGTTTGTTTCTGCCAACTACCAGTTTGGTGTGCGGCCCGATGCGAAAATGCCTCCCCGATTTCAGAAGTTCCAGCTCCCTCGTCTCCACGTCTGCCCTGGCTGTCAGCAGGTCTTTGAGGCGACGGGAAAATCCCTTTTCAGTCAGGAGGCACCCCCCGCCCGGGGACGGATAGTCCGATATATTGAGACGGTTCGCCAGCTCCATCTGGGGCCTCCTGGAACGTCCCTGAAAGTCGAGAAGTTCTTCCCGTTGAATCCAACCCTTTTCCTCAGGAAGGGTCGGCAAAAGAAGCTTTGCCGAGAGGGGTCTCACGAGGAGGTCACGGAGTCCGCTTTCACGCGCAATCCGATTCAGGGAGCCCCTATTCTGAGACATCGGCCTCTGACCCAGGACCTCGCCGGTAAAGACAAAGGCCGCGCCGACTGAATCCAGCATCTCCCCGGCGATTCGAAACATCAG
The DNA here is from genome assembly GCA_030837545.1 of Thermodesulfobacteriota bacterium. Taxonomy (GTDB): domain Bacteria; phylum Desulfobacterota; class DSM-4660; order Desulfatiglandales; family Desulfatiglandaceae; genus AUK324. The sequence continues at coordinate 11,606 of JAUPKI010000096.1, forward strand.
GGCGTGGCAGTCCACACACGGATTCATAGCGCTCCCATACCCGGACCTGGGGTGGCGGACCACCTCCAGGTGACGTCGAGTGATGTTGACTACCTTGAATGCCAGGTCCATGGCGCTGGCCGATTGTTGGGCCCTTTCAGGCCCGAAAAAGGGGGTTTCAAAAAAAAAGGCCAGGACATCAATGCCCTGGGCCCTTATCGTCTCGGCGGCCAACATACTGTCGAGGCCCCCTGAAAAAACACAGATTGCCTTCATACCCGATTCTTTTGTCTACAATCCTTCCTCTTTTAACGATTCCACCAGGGATTTCTGTTCGTTGGTCAGTTTTTTCGGGACGGCGATATGGATTTCAACGTAGGCATTCCCTTTGCCTGTGCCCTTATAATGGGGCATGCCATACCCCTTGAGCCGGAACTTGGCGTTGTCCTGGGTTCCGGGGGGGATTTTGATTTTCAGGAACTTCTGTTCAATGGTCGGCACCTCGAGCTCGGCGCCCAATGCAGCCTCGGAGAATTTGATCTTCTGCTTGACATAGAGATCCGCATCGTCTCTGGTGAAGATCGGATGCTCCAGCTCCTTAATCTGAATATATAGATCGCCGGGCGGCCCGCCGTAGAGGCCGGGTTGACCCTTTCCCTGCAATCTCAATTTCTGCCCCCCCTTCATTCCGGGAGGGACCTTGACGGAGACCCTCTCCTGACGTCCATCAACCTGGTAGGCGATGGTTTTGTTTGTAACGTTGCTCAGTTCCTCGAGGGTCATCGGGAGTTCATACACTAGGTTCTGCCCCTTTGCCCCCTGTCCATGGCCTTGAAAACCCCCGGTTCCAGCGCGGCCAAACCCTCCCATGTTGCCATACATCTGGCTGAATGGGTTTTGACCTCTTCCGCTGCCGCCGAAGCCGAATTCCCGGAAGATGCTGCCCAGATCAAAGCCTTTGAAGATATCTTCCTGAGTAAACCGGCTCTGGAAGCCTTCGGCCCCGAACATGTCATACTGCTTTCGCTTCTCCGGATCGCGCAGCACGGCATAGGCCTCGTTGAGGTCCTTAAAGGCCGCTTCCGCGGACGTGTTTCCCTTGTTGTGGTCCGGGTGGTATTTAAGTGCCAGTTTTCGATAGGCCTTTTTGATCTCTTCGGGAGTGGCCGATGTGGATACTCCCAAGATTTTGTAATAATCTTTTCCGGGCATATTCTGGTTATCTATATGTTCCCAAATATATACAGTGAAGACGACGAAAGGGTCGAATGGCCACACACGCGTATCAGTAAAAACTAATCACAGGGAGGAAGAAGTCAAGAGAACGTAGGACATCCCCTCATGCGAAAGGTTCAAAGGTTCAAGGTCCCATGGTTCAAAGATTCGATGTTCAGCCGGCTAACGCCCTGTGCCTTGTGCCTCATGCCTCAAACCTTGCGCCTTACGCCTTCTTTCCACATTATACATCGCTGCGCCCACCGGGGCGAAAGACAAGAGGAGGATGTTGAGACCCGGAATCAATAAAGGAAGCCCGAACCCAAGGTGGAAGGGGAGGGAGCCTAACAAGAAGCGAAAGCGGGTGGTAAATGGGATAAGCTGTCTTGCCGCGATAAGGTCGGTATTGTCCCATGCAAGAAAAATGGCGGCCACTGCCGACGAGAGAATCGCCACCACAGGGCCGAATGGCGTCAGCCATCCCACGATCATCAGCAGAATGGACAAGATGACCGGTACGATGGTCCGTGGTATCTCCTGGCCGACGAGATAGGCGAATGACCTGAAAACAGACGCGCCGACCGCGTCTGTCGCCTCTCCTCGAATGATCATTTCGGTGATCCGGGACATATGGTCCATGATGGCGACGCTGAAAAGGACCTGTGAGATCAGATAGGAGACAACGGTCGACAGGCCAACCAGACAAAGGGAGAGAAGCCAGGACGTGAGATGCCACAGCCAGAGGACCCAGTAACTTGCCGGTTTTGCCCAGATAACGCCCAGTATATCCTGGTGGTGGATGAGGATCAGGCTGGCCGCCATGATCGTGATCAGGATGACGATGCAGAACCTCAGAAGGCCCCAGAACAGGAGCTTCGGGGTCTTAACCCCGAGGAACAATCCCCGGAAATTATAGGCAATCCCCTGAATGAAATTCATGATGATCACCGAATTAGGCGCAAGGCGTTAGGCTTTAGGCGTAAGGTCAACAACCCCTTGGGATTGGTCATTGACGATTGACGATTCGAAAATCTCTTGAGAACAACCAGCAATAATGGCCAGAGGTCAGAAGCCGGGTGTCAGAGGTCGAAAACCCCAGCATCCCATCAGCCCAACCACTTACAATAACCCTCAATCGCTGAATCCCCCAATTCCTCAATCCCTTCACACCTTGGGTTCCTTCCACCAGGGGTAAAAATCAGGCATATCGGTTGAGGGGCTCATGGTGAATCGGGGCAATCGCTTTTCCAGGAAACTCTGAATACCTTCTTTGGCGTCCCTCTGCTTTCCCGCCCAGTAGAAACAGCGTGAATCCACAAGATGGACGGACTGGGGGTCGTCTTCGGCAAGCCCGTGCCAGAGGAGCGCCTTGCAAAGGGCCACGGACACCGCGGAGGTGTTGTCTGTGATCTCTCGTGCGATCTCCCTGGCCTTTGTAAGCACCTCGTCGTGCGCCACTACATGGTTGAAGAGTCCGGAGTTTCTTTCCTCGGCCGCCCGGAATATCCGACCTGTGCAGGCGAGTTCGGCCGCCTTGGCCATGCCCACCATGCGGGGTAGAAACCAGGAAGAACAGGCCTCCAGCACCACGCCCCGTCTGGCAAACACAAACCCGATCTTTGCGTCCTCGGCCGCGATGCGCATATCCATGGCCAATGTCATGGTGATGCCGACGCCCACGGCATGACCGTTGATCGCCGCGATCACCGGTTTGCGGCATCGGAATGCAGCCAGCGCAACCTGGCCCCCGCCGTCACGATGGTCGCTGATAGAAGATACCTGGGACCGGTCAAAGGTCGAAGCGCCTGCAGAGAGGTCTGCGCCTGCGCAGAATGCCCTGCCGGCGCCGGTCACTATAACGGCCCGCACTGTATCGTCTGTATCCGCCTCGGCGAACAGGGCGATCAGTTCCTTGCGCATGGTGAGGGTAAAGGCGTTCAATTGGTCGGGCCGGTTCAGGGTGATCATAGCGATCCCCCTGTCGATATTATATGTTGTGTGGGTCAGGTCCATTACTGCGTATCCTCCAAAGATAACGATGTCGCATGACGCTTTGTTGTATGCTGATTACCGGTTGACTTTTCTTGTATCATTGACCATCATTAGACCATATTTTCCAGATTTTCAACCACAGAATACAACCCTGGCAACGAAAGGTCCCCTGGTAAAATGATTGAAAAACGGCCGGGAATCATGATCTACCGTCACCCGAACCCGGAGATACGCTCGTATTTGACATCTGCCGAGATCTCTAAGTATCGAGTGGAACGATTTACGGCCCCTGGGGGAGACGGGTTTGAAACCCAACTGAAAACACTTGGGACCATCGGGGCCTATGTCGTGCGCGAAATCCTGGCTATACCGGGAGTCCGTGAAGTGGAGATCAAACCACGAGAGGTTCGCGTAAAAAAGGGAACCCCTGTTTCCTGGGACCGGATTGAGCCGAGAATCATGCGCGCATTGAATACTGCCTTTCGCAGGAAAGAGATGCGGCTCGTGTGAAACTGGATGCTGGATGCTGGGTACTCGGTGCTGGTTCATTTCACGCCTTGGCGTGATTGGACGTTTGTCCTTTGAAAAGTTTCTGCCTGATCTGACTGGCCGCCGGCCAGAGGCGACGCTCGTGTGAAGAGACAAGAAGATATGGGAATTCTTATGCGAGCAGTGGCGTGATCGTCAAGGGCGGCACGCACATCCCCCGTAAAGACCTTTCAGCTTATCCCCTCTTGTTTAAGGGGACATAGTCCCGTTCCTGAAGGCCGGTATATACCTGCCGGGGCCTGTGCAGCTTCCATTTGGGGTCTTCCATGCTCTCTTTCCACTGACTGATCCAGCCCGGCAGGCGTCCGATGGCGAACATGACCGGGAACATATTCAAGGGGATTCCCATGGCCCTGAGCACGATGCCGCTGTAAAAATCCACGTTGGGATACAGGTCGTGATCAATGAAATATGCGTCCTTGACCGCCACCTCCTCCAGTCGTTTGGCGATGTCTAAGAGCGGATCGTGAATCTTCAGCTTTTTGAGAACCCTGTTGCACGTTTTCTCCATGATCCGGGCTCTGGGATCATAGGTCTTATAGACCCGGTGTCCGAAACCCATCAGCCTGAATGGATCATCCCTGTCTTTTGCCCTGGCAATGAAGGGAGCGGGGTTGCCGCCGCTGTCATGAATCTCTTGAAGCATCTCGACGACGGACTGGTTGGCCCCCCCGTGAAGCGGCCCCCAAAGGGCGCAGATCCCGGCCGATATGGCGGCGTAGAGATTGACCCGTGCGCTCCCCACCAGCCTCACCGCCGCGGTGGAGCAGTTCTGCTCATGATCGGCGTGGAGGATCCAGAAGACATTCAGCGCATCCACCAGATCTTCATCAATAACGTACGGTTTTACAGGGGAATCAAACATCATATTCAGGAAGTTGGCGCAGTAGCTCAGGTCATGCCGGGGATAGACTATTTTGTGGCCCCGTGAGATCTTGTACGACATGGCCGCCATGGTTCTTACCTTGGAAAGGAGTCTTGTGAAGGTGATATTGATTTCCTCCTCTTCGGATCGCTCCGGGATCTCCGGGTAAAATGCCCTCAGGGCATTGACCATTGAGGAAAGGATGCCCATGGGATGGGCCCTTCTGGGAAAGTTTTGAAAAAAGTGGTGCATGTCTTCATGAACCAGGGAATGATCGTTCAGCATGACCGAGAAGCGGTTGAGTTCATTCTCCAGGGGAAGCTCGCCGTTGATCAACAGGTAAGCGGTCTCCCGAAAGCTGGAGTATTCTGCCAGTTGTTCCACCGGATAGCCCCTGTATCTGAGGATGCCCTTTTCGCCGTCCATGAAGGTGATGCAGCTCTTGCAGCTTCCCGTATTGGCGTAGCCGGGGTCGAGCGTGATCAGGCCGGTTTCGCTTCTGAGATAGGATATATCCAGGGCTATTTCCCCTTCAGTCCCCACAACCAGGGGAAGCTCGTAGCTCTTTCCGTTTACGACAAGTTTCGCTGTCTTTTCCATTTTGTCTCCTGCCTTCCTAAAAAAACTGATCAATAACTATATCAGAAACATGGCTGCAGAACTATAAAAATCGGGGGCAACCTGCCTTCTCGCGCCCTCACGGTTATCTCATCATTTGATTTGATTTTGTCACCATAATGTGAAAGATAGAGGCTTTTGAAATGAACGGCCTCGGTCGGAGGCGCTCAAATGTTTGGCGGGCCGGGGTATGGAGGAGGGAAAAAACATGGCCTATGAAGACACCCTCACAGGGCAGGTTCTCGCCTCGCATCTCATGGAGGGGAGACTGACGTCCGGGGAAGAGATCGGCATTCGAATCGACCAGACGCTCACCCAGGACGCCACCGGGACCCTGGTTTATCTGGAATTTATGTCCATGGGGCTGGATCGAGTCCGAACCCGACGCTCGGTCTCCTATGTGGATCACAATACCCTTCAGACCGGCTTTGAGAATGCCGACGACCACCGCTTTCTGCAGAGCGCGGCCGCCCGCTACGGCGCCTATTTCTCCCGGCCTGGAAACGGCATCTGCCATCAGGTGCATCTGGAACGATTTGGTGTGCCAGGGCAGACGCTCTTAGGTTCGGACAGCCACACGCCCACCTCGGGGGGCCTGGGAATGCTGGCCATGGGGGCAGGGGGTCTGGACGTGGCCCTGGCCATGGCGGGGGCCCCGTTTTTCATGATAGCGCCCCGGGTGAGCTTGATTCGCCTGACTGGAGAACTCCCCCCATGGGTTGGGGCCAAGGATGTGATCCTCTACATCCTTCAAAGACTGGGGGTCAAGGGAGGGCTTGGCAGGATCATGGAATATGGTGGTCCGGGGGCGGCATCCCTCAGTGTGCCGGAGAGGGCCACCATCGCCAACATGGGTGCGGAATTAGGCGCCTGGACCTCCATATTCCCTTCCGACGATGTGACCCATCGGTTTCTCAAGGCCCAGGAGCGGAAGGACGACTGGACCCCATTGGCCGCGCGGGATGGGGCCGTGTATGACGATGTCGTTGACATAGACCTGTCAGCCCTGGTGCCGCTGGCCGCATGCCCCTCCAGCCCGGATGCCGTGAGGCCGATTCGGGAGCTGTCCGGCGTGAAGGTGGATCAGGTGGCCATCGGGAGCTGCACCAATTCCTCCTATATGGACCTCAAGACGGCGGCCACCCTCCTGAAAGGGAAGCGGGTCCATCCGGACGTGAGCCTGGTTGTCTCTCCCGGGTCGCGGCAGGTGCTGGCCATGCTGGCAAGGGACGGGGCCTTGGCCGACATGATCGAGGCCGGGGCGCGCATCCTGGAGGTGGCCTGTGGTCCCTGCATCGGCATGGGACAGGCACCGCCGTCCGGCGGGGTGAGCGTGCGTACATACAACCGCAATTTTCCCGGCAGGAGCGGCACCCCGGACGCCCAGGTCTATCTGTGCGGTCCCCAGGCAGCAGTGGCTGCGGCATTAACCGGCTATCTAACAGAGCCGCACGAATTGGGCGAAGCACCCGTCATCCAGGAACCTGATGTATTTCTGGTGGATGATTCCATGATCCTGACCCCGCCTGATGACGGCAGGGAAATAACGGTTCACATGGGCCCCAATATCAAGTCCCTCCCTGCACTGGAACCGCTCCCTGATGAGATGCATCTAGATATTCTACTCAAGGTAGGAGATCATATCACCACCGACGATATCCTGCCGGGCGGCGCGAAGGTGCTCCCCCTTCGGTCAAACCTCCCTGTCATATCCGAGCATGTTTACGCCCTGAAGGCCCCTGGGTTTGCCGCAAGGGCGCGACAGCATCGGGCTGTGACCATCTTAGGGGGCGAGAACTACGGCCAGGGCTCCAGCCGGGAACACGCGGCGCTGGCGCCCCGATATCTGGGAGTCCGGGCGGTGCTGGCAAAGTCTTTTGCGCGGCTTCACAGGGCCAATCTGATCAATTTCGGGGTGGTGCCGGCGCTGGTGAAGGAGGAAACATACGCCCGGCTGGAGGAAGGGGACTGCATCGGGTTCTTAGACCTGCGAAGGTCGGTGGCGGAATCGGAGCAACTGACGGCCCGAACTGAAGACAAGGGTTTCACTTTTGAGTCAAGGCTGGATCTCTCAACCCGGGAGCGCGAGATCCTGCTTGCCGGAGGGCGCCTGAATTTTCAACGCAGGGCACTCTCAGGGGAACCGTAGTCGGCGCGAATGTGCGAATCTCTGATGCTTGCACGTTGAACCTGAAGAAAAAAGAGAGCTGACATTGGAAAAGGGAAAGAGAATCGAGTGGGATGATGAAGGGAGGCCGATAGTGCCTGAGACCCCAGAAATCGGATTTATAGAGGGGGATGGCATCGGACCCGATATATGGGCCGCATCGAAGCCGGTGCTGGATGCGGCAGTTGAGAAGGCGTATGACGGCGGGCGGTGCATTGAGTGGCGGGAGGTCCTGGCGGGTGAGAAGGCGCAGAGGCAATTCGGCAGAGAGAATCCCCTTCCGGCTTATAGCATCAAGGCGATTGCCCGCTACGGGATCGCTATCAAGGGGCCCCTGACCACCCCGGTCGGCGGCGGATTCCGGTCTCTGAACGTGACGCTGAGACAACGGCTGGACCTCTATGCCTGTGTGAGGCCAGTCCGGCATTTTCCGGGCGTGCCGGCCCCGGTGGTTCACCCGGAGAAGGTCAACATCGTCATCTTTCGGGAGAACACCGAGGACGTGTATGCGGGGGTGGAATGGCCGGCAGGGTCTGAGGATGCGAGGTCGGTGCTGGGCCATGTGAACGGAAGGCTCAGAAAGGCTGGCGCTGCGGAGATTTCTCTCGAGAGTGCGGTAGGCATCAAGCCCATGAGCGAGTTCAATACGCGGCGTCTTGTGCGGAAGGCCATTGCGTATGCCCTGGAAAACGGCTTTGAGAGCGTGACTCTCGTTCACAAGGGGAACATCATGAAGTACACGGAGGGGGCCTTCCGGGACTGGGGCTATGAGCTTGCAAGAGAGGAGTTTTTGGAAAGCACTATCACTGAGACGGAACTATACGAAAGGTTCGAGGGTCGCGTGGCGGACGGCAGGATCATCATCAAGGACCGTATCGCGGACGCCATGTTCCAGCAGCTTCTGCTTCGGCCCGAGGAATATGGGGTGATCGCCGCTCCCAATCTGAATGGCGACTACCTCTCAGATGCCGCGGCCGCCCAGGTGGGCGGCCTGGGCATGGCCCCCGGGGCCAACATCGGGGATGGGTGCGCCATTTTTGAGGCCACCCACGGCAGCGCGCCCAAGTATGCGGGCATGGACAAGGTAAACCCTGGCTCCATGATTCTGTCAGGGGCGGAGATGCTCCGTTTCATGGGCTGGAAAGAGGCCGCAGGCCTGGTGGTGAAGGCCATCACTCAAACGATTCAACAGGGCACGGTTACCTATGACCTGGCCAGGCAGATGACAGGGGCGAGGGAAGTGAGGTGTTCGGAGTTCGGTGCGGCCATTGTGGAGAATATCATAGATAGCGCCTGAACGAAAAACCTGTTCAGGCCTGATTGTTGATGGTCTCGTAAAAAGTCGTCACCCCGGTGAAGACCGGGGTCCAGAACCACGCCTTGGCGTGGTTAACTATATGATTTTACTGGCTTCCGGCGAAAGCCGGAATCCAGGTTCCTTTTAGATGCCGGAACACGTCCGATATGATAAGGCTATGAATGAGACAGTCAATAAATGCCGCCTTGCGGCCCTCTTCTGGAGAAGTCAGCCGGGCTCGCCGACCCCGCATCAAGCTAAGGGGAATCCGCTCGCTGAGCATTTTCAAAGAGCGATGCCATTTGGGTTTTGAAGCCTGACGGCATAGAGGAGAATTTTTCTTTGGGGATGGCAACAAACTCGGCGCTGCCCCTAACAAGAAGCCTTCCCTGATCGTCCCTGATTTCTCCTTTTGCCCGAATTTTGGGGGGTGCGCTATCGTCCACGAGCCGACCGGTTACCGTGAGAGGCGTCCCAATGATGACATTCCGGACATATTTGACATCCATTTTCCGGGTCACGAGGAAGGTCTTTTTTGAAATCATGACGGCCCACGACATCACTTCATCAAGGAGGGTCGAGATGATGCCGCCGTGTGCCATACCCTGCCATCCTTCATGATATTTCCCCAATGTAATATCCGCGCAGACCGTATCCCCAACACGGTAGAATGTCAGGTTGAGACCAATCGGGTTTTCGGTGCCGCAGGCAAAGCAGTAATGTCCTCTGGGTTTTCTGATTTCCACTCTCTTTTCTTCATCCGCCATATGATCTTCCTTTCGGTGCGAGTGTTCGAAGGTTCAAGGTTCAGGGGTTCAAGCGGGGGTTGTTGTTCCCTGTTTCCCGGGGGGTCTGTCAAGGATGGAGAGGGGGGTGATGAGCAGGAGGAGGAGGGTCATGATGAGCCA
>JAUPKI010000097.1 GCA_030837545.1 Thermodesulfobacteriota bacterium
AGCTGCCTGCTAGTACAAAGGCCCTGTTGGAGAAACTTTCACTGCGGCAAGTTGCCATAGACCATCAAAAATGAGTGCTCCAAGGCGTGTAGTCACAGAAAAAAATTGGCCAACCAGTTGCTATCATTAGTTTTTACGCCTTGAATCCGGAACATGGGATGAATGCAACACTTCTTTGGAGTTGCCAAAGAAAATGGACTCACAGACGATGAAATCGGTGCAGTGCAATCCATCGCCATGGGCGTATCGGCAGGAAGAATAAGGGCACAATTTAGGCAAGTTAGAGAAAACATGGGGTATGATAAAAAATAATTGCATAACCAGCGTCTTCACAGCCGACCGGGCTATCCAGCGGCAACTAACAAGCGTTGTTGGCAAGCGAATTAACAGGTAGTTCAAAATTCATTCCTTCCTTGCGCCCGGCGAGTGAAGCGCAGTGTTCGACCGACCTAAGGGAAGGGGTCGCGGGGGGCGAGCAGGGTCGGAGAGGGAGTGGCCAGAGGATGGAGGCAGATCCGGGCGGCATGCAGCAAGTGACGTCTGTTGTGATGTTCCTTGTTGGCGTGGCTCTCATGATCATGAGTGCTCTGCGGAGCTGAAAATGGTCAAGCTCTTCAGTGTCGCCAGGCGACAAGCGACTCGGCTGGAGCGGGCTGCGTTGTTCGTTGCGGGCGTGACGGCATTGGTGGTCGGGACTTGGAGGCTCGCGCCGTGGGTTCATAGTTCTGGCGAGGGTGGGGGGGTGAGTCAAGAGCATCCGGAGGCGAGAAGTAGGGCGACACAGCCTGGAGCGTCTGGATCGCATGCCGCTTCGCAGTTGATCCGCCGTATTCGGTCACAAACAAACAATAGGAGATAATAATGAAGGCAGAATTCACAGCAATAATTGAACCAGCACCCGAAGGTGGCTACTGGGCTATCTGCCCGGAAGTTCCTGGCGCTAATGGTCAGGGCGAAACGATAGAGGAAGCCAAGAATTGTCTTCGTGAGGCTATAGAGTTAATATTAGAGGATCGAAAGGCTGATATTCTTCGAGGGTTGCCCGACGACGCCATCCAGGAAAAGGTGATGGTGGGATGAAAAGACGAGATTTGGAACGAAGATTGAGAATCGCGGGTTGCTATCTGAAACGAGAAGGAGCATCACATTCGCTTTGGATAAACCCAAAAAACGGAGCAATTGAAACTGTCCCAAGGCACACCGAGATCAAAGAGCCATTAGCAAAGAAAATTTTGAAGAATCTTAATGCGGAATAAAGGACCGAACAAGCCTTTACAGAGGAGCCCAAAAATCCGCGCCCGCTAGAAAGCTGCGCTATGGCTACATGGCCACAGTGGGGCCAGCCCTGCGTAGCCGACTTCGTTCCGCTGGTTGTTTGCCCTTGCTGCGCTTCCGGGTCTTTTCTGCAAGCCTGATATTTGGCGTACTCTGGGCGAGACTGGAAACCACAGGCCGCGTTTTTTGTCTGCGCCTCACTGGCCACCGGGGCATCGTTGCTGCTGGTGGGTATTGGGGCTTTTCGGGAACGCGACCGGTTTGAGCCATGTCGGAATGGCAACGCCGCTCCTCCATCGAAGGGGAGTAGGGCGGACTCGGGGGCGGACGCCCTTGGCCGTTTATTGGGAGGTAGAAGATGGAGACATCCGGTCTGGCCTACCACGAGGCCACCCGCTATGATCGCAGCAACATGGCACGCCACTATCTGGACTGGGAACATCAGCCCTCGGTCTATAAACGCTATTTAGGAATTGAACCCGTTGCTCTTCCCGGGGGGGAAGTTCATCTTCCTGATATCCGTTTATCCCGCCTCCTGAAAGACCCGGATGCAGTCCCTATTTGCCGTGAACCCGACCCGAGACTCCTGTCCTGTATTTTCCGACTGACCTACAGCCTTACGGCAAAGGCACGGCATGCGGGGGGCGATTTCTATTACCGGAGCGTCGCCTCGGCCGGGGCACTCTACCCTGCGGAGATCTATGTGGCCACGGAGGGCGTCGGCCAACTCCAGGACGGGCTCTATCACTTCTCCATCGCCCACCATGGCCTTTCCCTGCTGCGGCCGGGACGTTTACCCCTCTCTGCAAAAAGGGAAACAGAAGACCTTGACACGACACTCCCGGTCCTTACATTTTTTATCACTGCCATATTCTTCCGGAGCGCCTGGAAATACCGGGAACGATCCTACAGGTACCATCTGCTCGATGCCGGGCATCTGTTGGAGAACCTCATCCTGGCGCTGACCGCACTGGGATTGCCCAATGTCGTTACCCTGGATTTTGACGACGACCGGGTCAACCGGCTCCTCGGCGTGGATGAAGAAAGGGAGGTCTGTCTATCCATATGCAGGGCGCCAGGGAGTGTGGCATATCACCCAGAGACGATTGAGGACATTGTCGCTCTCGGCGATGCCTTCCGGAACCTGAGCCGGGTCTCCGGAAAAGAGGTTGATTACCCCGCGGTGCGGGAGGTTCACCGGGCAGGGGCCGATCTCGTATCGCGGCCGGCGTCAGTGCCCCCCATAATCTCCCTGCTGGGTCCTGTCTTAGGGGAGTGGAGACGGTTGGATAGAATCGACCCCTGGCCTGAGACCTTGAGTCATGCCGAGGCTGTAATCAGGCGCCGGTCCAGGCGCAACTTTGTGAAAAAGCCGATATCCGGGGGCTCCCTGGCGGCCCTGTTGAACGGTCTCTGCGCAGGCCGCGATGGGAGTCCGAAGGAAGGGACCGACTCCCTACATCCATCCCTCGCCATCGGTCTTCTTGTGGGCAATGCCGAGGGATGGGATCCCGGTTTCTACCTGCTGGACCCCGCGTCCTGCTCCTTTGCCCTGGTCCATCACGGGCTTTTCATGGACCGCATGGCCCGCATCTGCCTGGATCAGATGTGGACGGCCCATGCAGGCATTCATGTGCTTTTCTTGAGCAACCTCAAGGAGGTCGATCGGATCTGGGGTCCGAGGGGATACCGGTATGCCATGATGACGGCCGGCCGGATGGGAGAGAGACTCTATCTGATGGCCGAGGCCATGGGACTCGGGTGCTGTGGCATCGGCGCATTTTATGACACGGAGGCGGCTGCCCTCCTGGGGCTGAACCCTGCCTCACGGCTCCTGTATCTGGCGGCTGTCGGCCCGATAGCATCCATTCAAACCAGGTGACCGGTCCGATCGGCCCTATGCCGGCGCCCAAGGCCATGGAAAGAGACACGAGATGAACAGCACAAAAAACACTGAATCGGGACAAGAGATCGTGAATACTGCGCCGGAAGCAGGGAAAGCATCGACCCACCCGTTTCGCGAGATGATTGAAGTGGCTGGCGAAGGTTTTTATGAGACCGATACGGATGGAAACCTCAGGGGGTTTAACAACGCCTTCTGCCAGGTCTTGGGATATGCGAGGGAAGAGATTCAAGGCCGGAGTTTCGCCAGTTTTATGGATGAGGGGTCTGCCAGAAGACTTCATGAAGCCATGAACCGGGTTTGGGTCGGCCATGGGGGGTTCCCCAACCTTGTATGGGAGATAAAAGACCGATACGGGCGGCCCAGGGTCATCGAGCTTTCCGCCTATCTCATGAAAAATCATGCAGGGCAGAAGATGGGCTTTCGCGGCATCGCCCGGGACGTCACTCAGGAATTCAAGACCAGGAGTGCGCTCAGGGAGACCCAGCGTCGCTATGAAATGGAATTCCAGAAGGGGAGAAAGGCAAGGAAGAGGACACGAAATCTCCTCGACTTTGTCCCCTACCCCATGGTCGTATTTACCCTGGCCGGTAAGGTCTCTTATGTCAATCCCGCATTTACCGAGGTGTTCGGGTGGACCCTGGAGGAACTGATCGGAAAAAACATCCCCTTTGTTCCCCCCGGGCTGAAAGAACAGACCCTTGATGATTTGAGGAGGCTTCTGAGAAACAGGGACGACACCATTGAAACAAAACGGATGACCAAGGATGGCCGCATCCTCGACGTGATCATCCGGGGGCAGGTTTCTTCCGACCCGGGGGATGAGGGAGTGGGTGAGCTCTTTATTCTGCGCGACGTCACTGAAGAAAGGAGGATGGAGCGGACCAACGAGACGCTTTTCCGGATCAGCCGGGCATTGCCACAATACTCGGTCCTGACAGAACTCCTCGACTACATCAGCCGCGAGGTCAAACGGGTCCTCAATGTCGAGGGCGCCATCGTGGGTCTGTACGACCCGGAGAGAAATGATTTCTCTTTTCCGGGCGCCGCATATGAGGATACAACGGCCCAGGAGCAGATCAAGACCATACGGCATCCCTTTGAAAAAAGCATCTCCGGAAGGGTCGTCCAGACAGGAGAGGCGGTCATCGTAAACGACACCTCCGTGGAGCCGAATTTCCACGACGGGGTGGACAAGGCCATCGGTCTGCACACCCGCAACATGGTGGTTGTCCCTTTGCGGGCCAGGGAGCGGATCGCAGGGGTGCTGATTACCATCAACAAGAAGACCGGCAGCTTTGATGATCAGGACAAGCGGCTCCTTACCATGATCGCGAGCACCGTGGCCCTCTCCATAGAAAACGCCCGGTTCTCCGAGGAGCTGAAGGAGGCCTATCAGGAGGTTTCGAGCCTGAACCGGGCAAAAGACAGGATTATCGACCATCTCTCCCACGAGTTGAAAACCCCGGTCTCCATCCTTCTGGCCTCTCTGAAATTGTTCTCGCGGAAACTGGAGGCCCTTCCGGAAGAGGACTGGAAACCCACATTTGAAAGGGCCGGCAGGAACCTTGAACGAATACTGGACATCCAGTACCAGGTGGGGGACATCATGAGGGACCCTCAGTACAAGGTCCATTCCATGCTCTCGTTCCTCCTGGATCAATGCGCTGACGAACTGGAGGCCCTGATTGAAGAAAAAACAGGGGACAGGGAGATCGTTCAATGGATACGGGATCGCATTGATGAGGAATTCGGACCCAGAGAGAGCCGTTTGGACGAGATCGATCTTGATGCCTTCCTGAGGGAGAGGATCGAGACCCTGACGCCCAAATTCTCCGGCCGCAGGGTGGATATCGTCACCCATGTTGAAAAAGTCCCCCCCATATGCATCCCTTCCCAGGTCCTGCAGAAGGTGGTGGACGGTCTGATACGGAATGCCATAGAAAACACCCCTGATCAGGGTAAGATAGAGCTTTTTACAGGGGTTAAGGGAAAAGGGGTGGAACTGACGGTCAAGGACGCCGGGGTGGGGATTTCCCCGGAGGACCGCAAGCGGATATTCGAAGGCTTTTTTCCGACCCAGGAGACCATGAATTACTCTTCCAAACGACCCTACGCCTTCAATGCCGGGGGCAAGGGCGCCGACCTCCTCCGGATGAAGGTCTTTTCGGAACGCTACGGGTTTCACATCGATATGGAATCGGAGAGATGTTCGTTTATTTCTCAAGAGGGCCAGGTCTGTCCAGGGAGCATTGATCAATGCAGCCACTGCCGCAATGCTGAGGACTGTTATCAGTCGGGCGGCACCACCTTTCGCCTCCTCTTCCCTGAGGCCCCGGAAATGGGGTGCAGTTGAGAGGGTCATAAGATGAGAAGATGAGAAGGTAAGAGGGTGAGGTTTAGGATGGAATTCGAGGCCCTTTTACCCGAAACATTGGGAGGTTAGGCAACATGGCACGCAGCAGCTTTGGGCCGCGCAGGCCGCAGCGGGGGGCCGGGAGGCCGGAGAAGGCTGAGGACGTGGTTGCGCGGGCCCGAAGGGTCCAGGCGGAGCGGGAAAAAAGCTACCGGGAGCAGTCACTGAAGATTCACGCATGGGTATGTGCCCGGTGCGGTCGGGAGTTCAGCCATCGCAATGTGCATGAGTTGACGGTGCATCATAAGGATGGCGACCATGAGAACAACCCGCCTGATGGAAGCAACTGGGAAAACCTGTGCATCTACTGCCATGAGAATGAGCACCGCCGGCACCTCGATTATCTGGAGAGTAGAGGAATTCGAGTAGGGGATGAAGAGGGGTCGGGATTTACCCACAATCCCTTTGCCAATCTCAAGGGGCTGATCAAGGAAGGGAAGTCCTAACCGGGATAAACCGGAATTGGGGATTTAGGGATTCAAGAATTTAGGAATTTAGGGATTGAGAAATTGAGGAATTGAGGAATGCTGGGATGCTGGGATTGCTGGTTACTGGTCGAAGCGTAGTGTAGATACCGCAGGACGCGGGATTACTCGTCGCTGCTTACTGCTTACTCCTTACTGCCTACTATTTGCGCCTTGCGCCTACCGCCTTGCGCCTTGTGCCTTGCGCCTACTTACCTTTAACAGATTCGCGGCAATTGCTCGCCGGTGAGCATGTAGACGATGCGGGTGCCCCCCACCCGGGTCTTGAGGAGGACCCGGCCCGGGTTCTGGTCCGTGACCTGACCGATGATCCCCGCGTTTTTCCCGTACCGATGCCGTTTCATGGTCTGAAGCACCGCATCGGCGTCCCCGGGGTCGACGGCCGTCAGGCATTTGCCCTCATTGGCCAGATAGAGCGGGTCGAGACCCAGGAGTTCCGAGGCGGCCATGACGGGTTTTGATATGGGGAGGGCATCTTCAAAGAGCTGTATCCCCACCCTCGACTGGCCGGCAATCTCATTGAGGGCCGTGGCCACGCCGCCCCGGGTGGGGTCTCTGAGAACATGGATCCGGGTACTGGCCTTCAGAAGGGCGGAAACCAGGCCGTTGAGGGGCGCGCTGTCACTCGTCAATCGGGTCTGGAAATCAAGCCCCTCACGACTGGCAAGGATGGCGATGCCGTGGTCCCCGATGTCGCCGTTGATCAGGATGAGATCGCCTGGCCGGGCGTTGTGACTCCCTACCTCCACGCCCTGGGGTATGGATCCGATCCCTGCGGTATTGATGA
>JAUPKI010000098.1 GCA_030837545.1 Thermodesulfobacteriota bacterium
ATAAGAGAATTCAAGATACATTTCAACCTATTATTTGTCTTTCAGTCATAGAGTCGCCGATTCTTTTTTTGACATGGGCCAGACCCTGGAATATAGTCCAGCATCGTGTAACCCGTATCCAAATGCGAAGTGTGGAGTATGGAGTTAAAAGTTCAAATCGGAATTTTCCTTTGCAACTTTAGGCACTTCAAACTCGTAACTTCAAACTTGGTGAAACCAGCATCCAGTATCCAGAGCCAGTTTCACGTGAGGCGATCCAATGACTAACCACGCTCGACAGGCCCCGGCTTGGCTGGCGGCTTCCCAGGAAGAGATCCGCGGTCTCATCCAGATCATTCAGGCGGTGGCGAGAGGGCATTACTCCAATGATGTCATGGCCTTTACCAGGCCCGGCCATTCTGAGATGATTCAGCGGGTTGCCGAGGCCATGGGGATGATGATGGTTCGAGTGGAGGCGAGGGAGGTCCGGCTGGAGGAGTTGATCGCCCAGCTTCAGGATCTGAATGCCCTGCTCAGGAAGAATATTACCCAGACCGTGATCGCCGTTGCCAACGCCCTTGGCGCAAGGGATCGGTACACCGAAGGCCACGCCTTGCGCGTGTCGGTCTATGCGGAACGGCTGGCACGAAGGATCGGGTTGCCGGAGGAGGACGTGGAGCAGATCCGGGTTGGAGGAATGCTCCACGACATCGGTAAGATCGGATTCAGCGACCGGATGTTCAGCAGCGGCGACTTCAAGAATTGCGACGGCATATTGGAAGAAATCCGCAAACATCCTGACATCGGTGTGGATATCCTCAAACAACTCACGTTTCTCGGGCCTGTGGTGGATTATGTCCATTACCATCATGAAAGCCTGGACGGGTCCGGCTATCCGGTTGGGCTCACAGGGGACGAGATCCCTCTCGGTGCCCGGATCATCAGCGTGGCCGACTGCTTTGACGCCGTCACCACGGATCGGTCTTACCGGCAAGGGAGGAGCCTGGAAGAGGCGTTTGCCATATTGAGAGAACTGAGCGGAAAGCGGCTCTCTTCGGAGCTTGTGGAGGCCTTTATTGAGGAGATCCGGGAAGGGGGCATGATCTCTGAAGCCCCTAAGGGAATAGGGTTTGATCGAGATAGGCAAATCCCAGGGCTAAGAGTGCGGGATGATCCTCCATCGAACTCTGAACCTCTAAACGGTTACGGGGAATCGTACGGAAAACGTACTCCCCCCAGAAGAAAAACAGTCTGATGTTGCCGTTATAAATCGACACGTGGAGATTCTTCCAGGGCATTGGTCCGCGTCATCGGGTATGAATCGGCAGCGGGTGCTTTCAAATCCCACCGAAAATCCGCAGCGTTCCGAAAAGACCTTGGTTCGCAACAGATCTGCACCGGCCCCCCCGGCATTGAACTGGTAGGGCCTTTTGGATGAATAGTTCATGGTGTCCTGGGTATGGAAGAACCCGTGGAAGATCAATCTCTGGTTTTGCGGGCTGATGCCAACCCCGCCATCGCGAACATCGACGCAGATCTCACGGTCCCTCTCCTTGAGACTCACCTCGATCCGCCCTTCATCCGGGGTATTTTCTATGGCATTTTTTAGAAGGCCTTCAAACACCTTCCGCAGGACCTTTTCGCCTGTATTCACCCAATGTCCCTTCTCAAAATCCCTGATGATTTCCAGCTCCCTTCCCTGGATGGATGAGATGGCCTCATTGGACAGATCATTCAATAACGCATGGAGGTCTGTTCTTTCCGCATCAGGATCTTCACTGCCATAAACGGATTCGATGCGTTTGAGGACCAGGGCCAGGGCCTCGGCGTGTCGGGGATCGCTTTCCTCGCTGCATTCTTCCACAAAATCGGCGGCGGACGCGACAATGTAACGAATCCTCTCCTTTTCCTCAAAGGCCCTTAAATTGAGGATGTCGTCAATCTTCCCTTGCAGATCAGTCAACCGCTTTACATTGCGCATTCCCCTTTGAATCATTCTTGCCTGTTTCGGGTCGTCTCCCTCCTGAAGGTCCCTAAAAAATCGGTCGAATATGGTTGTGATCAGCGCCAGCGGCGTTTTTAACTCGTGCGACAGGTGATGGATCGCCCTTTCCATCGCCTTATTGAGGTCCTTCAGTTCCTCAACATATCTCATATTTTCCAGGGCGATAGTCACGTAGTTGGATATAAAGGTCAATAATTCGAAGTCGTCGTCAGTGAAATCGCCCGAACGCTTGTTGAGAGATTGCAGTGCGCCGATACAGTGGCCCGCCCAATTGACAAGGGGGACGCACATGATGTTCCGGGTCCTGAACCCGGACTTCTTGTCTACCTCGGAATAAAACCGGGGATCGCTGTATGCGTCATTGACGGTCACCGGAACGCGATGTTGAAAGACCCATCCGGCCACCCCGTAATCGGAAGGGATGCGGATCTCTCGTTTTTTCAGCCCGACCCCTACCAGCGACCAGAGCTGGTCCGCCTTATCGTCGTGCAGAAACACCGTGCTCCTTGCAGAGTCCATGACCTCATTGGTTTGGTGAATGATGACCTCAAACAGGCGATCCCTGTCCACTTCCGAGGTGATGAGCTGGCCGACATGAAAGGCCTTCCGGTAACGGCGCAGCCGCTCCTTCATGTCCCGATATTCATTTCTTTCGTCCGCGGCAACCATTCCCGAACCTCTCTCATCCGTATGGGTCATTTTCGTCTCCCATTGTTCTCACACAGGGCCATCCCATAAACTGCCCAAAAGCGGCATAGCCGAAACCCATCCCGCCAAAAGCGGGACTCACACAGAGCCACAAAGCCCACAAAGAAAAAACATCCAAATGGCTGTCTCGGTTATTTGACCGGGGTGAAACCCTATACCGCACTATTCCAATCGATTAGAAGGCTAT
This sequence comes from Thermodesulfobacteriota bacterium, assembly GCA_030837545.1. GTDB lineage: Bacteria > Desulfobacterota > DSM-4660 > Desulfatiglandales > Desulfatiglandaceae > AUK324. The sequence continues at coordinate 2,880 of JAUPKI010000098.1, forward strand.
CACAACAAACAAGAAACTCTGTGGCTTTGTGGCTCTGTTTGAGTATTCTTTGGTTCTGTGCCGGCTTGTCTGGGTTAGAATCGTCGCCAGGGTCTTTCGCAAGCCTGATCAGATAGCGGAAGAGGTCACGGCAGTGACGTTGAAATGGTGGAAGAGGTCACGCAGCGGTTGCTGTCGTGGCCAACATGATGTTGTCTTTCAGCTTTTGACATCTTCGGCGTATCCGTACACCTCAATATCCAGTTCCTTTGCCGCGGACCTGGCATAGTCGTCTATCATGGGCGAAATGACCAGGGTACGAGAGGCCCTGCGGCCATGTTTTTCCTCGTAGAAATTCTTCTTCCGCCAGAAGGCATAGAGGTCTGATTTGCTCATGGAGGATTTGATCTCGCACAGGATCAGGGTCCCGTCATGAATAATCACATCCATTTCGATCTGCTCAGGACGGCCGAACACCTTCCCCTCATGGTCATAGTCCTCGTACCGTTCCACCTTTACGCCAAACGATCTCTCCAGTATGGCCCTCAGACCGTTCCGGAATGCCGATTCAGAATGCAATCCCCACCGTGCCCCCAGGGCCCCGATGGTTGAATCATACTTCTGGCTTTGTGCCTTGATGGAGGCCAGCATCTCGTTAATGACCTTCTGGTTTTCTTCCCACTTCTTCTCCTGAGCCCCCCACTTCTTGTCTTGTGCCTTCCTTTCTTCGTCCCATTTCCTCTCCCAGGCCGCCCATCTTTCTTCTTCGGCCGCCCATTTCCTCATCTGGGCTTCACGGTCCCGCTTCAGCTCGTCCATGATACGGTCGAAGCGGCTTTCGGTCTCCTGCTTTCCTGCATACTGTTCTCGGGTCACACGCAAGATGAAATCGCGGATGTCCGGCTCCGTCTCCATCAGACGGGGAAGCTGAGTCAAAATGACCTTTTTCACTTCTTCTATGGTCTGTGTTTCCATGGTTGGACTCCTTCGAAACCCGTCTCCCGACTCCCCTGTTTAGGCCTTAGATGATAACCTCTGTATAACATGCGGAGAAGCTAATGCTCTTTGTGACGTTGAACCTTGATGTGAACATATAAAACCCATGACTCACACGGAGACGCAAAGGCAAAAAAACAGATGGTGTTCATATCAACCCGAAAACCAGTATCTCTCTGCGGCTTCGTGGCGTTGTGTGAGATTGTTTTTGGTTGCGGCCGGCAGGCCCACTCGGGAGTTTCTATGATACAGAGTTACCCTGCAACCGTCAATCTGTATCCGCCGTTCCGATTGCCCTCGAAAAAGGGAACCACGGAACTCTCCGTATAGCCCATGCTCCCAACCTGTTCACTTTTCGCTCTCGAAAAAGGCTGCAGTGGTGATGATGGGCACGGGACTGTGACAGAGAGTCAAAAGGTGTTTGTCTCCGGATACGATCACCTCTGCACGGCCTTCCAGCGCACACCCGATGAACTTGTCATCCGATGGATCCATGGTAACCAACGGCTCTCCGGGCTTTACCGTCAACACCTTGAAGTAAGGTAAGATTTCGTGCGTCAGGAGAAAATCGATCTCGCTTTTGGAAAGCTGAAATTTCGGATAGGCCAGGACACGAAGATATTCTTCCACGATCTCTTTTGAGCAAAGCGGAACAATTCGACCCATCTTCCATAGGGTGACGAGTTCACCCGGTTTGCCTCCGAAAAGAAGGGCGCTTACCAGCACGTTCGTATCGACGACGATCCGTTTCATTTGGAACGCGCCCAGCGCACAGCTTCGCCAACGCAGTCTTCGGAAAGACCCAGCTTTTCGATTTTTGCCCTGATTTGAGAAAGGTCGGCATCAACTACCTTTACAGGTTTCAGGGTCACCGTCCCATTGTCATAACCCACGTCAAAATACCGAACATCCGGGAGTCTCGCAACGATCTCTTTTGGAATGGTAATCTGGTTTTTCGCTGTAAGCTTTGCCAGCATCTCCTTGCCTCCTTACTTTCCGATTTTCCTCCAAGGATAATGTTCATCAAGGGGGAAGTCAAGCCATTTGGAAAGTCGTGAGAGGTTCCGCTGAGGTCCCTTACTCCACCGTGACCTCCACTGAATCGCACCAGGTGACGTCCGGGTTCCCGTCCGCATGGCCGTCCACGGGAAAATAGAAGGTGTACTCGCCGGATACAGCCGTCATGGACCCGTCCAGGCCGTTGACCTTGATGCCGGTGATTGACCCTGTGCTCGACGGCGGGGAAGAACCTCAGAACGGTTGATGAGCCCTTTTGCGCTTTCAACCCGGGGGCGGTGGCGGCTCTTCTGTTTCGATGCTGACGACAGAACCGGCTTCTGCATGAAAATAGCTCTTTATATAGACTTTTGGGGCCGAAAAAATAACAGTGACGCCATTCTTAATGGCAACATTGGGCCCAAGGGTGATGGTCTTATATCCGATGCATATGCAATTCGAGGTAAAGTCCTTGTCGGCAATCTCGACATCATTGATGGAGCACCCGGGGCAAATGGCCATCTCTGAATTCACATCTTGCTCTTGAGTGTTGCCGGAGCTGCCACTGTATGCCGAGGCCTGTCTGATCTGTGGCGGGTCTGTTTCGCCCGCAACAGATGAACCCGCTCCCTGAAAAACGTTGAAACCTATCATCAGCAATCCTGATGCGAATGCAATAGCCTTTCTTTTTTTCATTTAGATTCTTACCATGAAAATGCGCCTGAACCACGAATATAGGTATGCAGTTCCTTATTCTGTGAGAGAGGCTTTCAGCCTCGATCCCGCCGATGGGCGGGACGGCGAGGACGCCGCTCACACAAAGTATGGGCGTTTCATCCCCTGGTGTGACGAACCCTTCGTCATGAGCGTTTGGTTTGGTTGTTTTTCACTTGACGATGCAACAACATATCCCAGGGTCACTCCTGCTTGACCTTCACGACAGCACCTTGCTCTGCACGAAACCCACTCTTGATGGTGACCTTCGGGGCCTTGAAGGTGACATCGGCGCCGGACTTGATCGTGATCCCTGTGCCGATGGTAATGGATTCCGTGGCCGTACACTGGCAGGGAGCGCCTGAGGAAAATACAATGTTTTCAAGCGTGGGATTCGGCCCTTTCCCTATGCAGTCAGGGCAGTCCGGAAGATCAGTGAGCCCGTCCGGGGGAAGCGGCAGGATGGAACCGCCTGAGGAAGCCACGGCTCTATCCTCAGTTCCCTTGCACAGAAAACCGGGAGGGGGCTCTTCGTTGTCCCTGCCCCTCGCTTTCCGACTCTTAGCTGCCGAATCCTGTTTGGCCGCAGCAGGCGCGCTGGCGCCGCCTGGGGGAATCGTCACCGTCACATTGGATGCAGACAGGACCTTCAGGAAATACCCCACCCCGTGCTGGAGGGCATAATCAGCGGTCTGCCGCTTCTCATACCCCGAATAGGGGCCGCTGCCCGTATAGTCCCAAACCGCCTGCTGGGTCAGGTTGTTGGAGGTGTCTGTGATGGCATAGGTGTTTGCCCCGTCG
>JAUPKI010000099.1 GCA_030837545.1 Thermodesulfobacteriota bacterium
CCTGGAGGAGAGACTCCGTTGCCCGGTGGACATCGTTTCGAAAAGGGCTGTCAGGAAGGAGATCGCCTCCCATATTTACGGCGATCTGGTGAGCTTATGAAACGGGATTACAGATTCAATCAGCAATCACAAATCGACCATCATAAATCCCACGGAAGGTTCCGTGCCCGATCTTAGGGTTCGAAAAGGGAACCGCGCCCCGGTGAATGCGGCGGGCCGGTTTGTCCTCTACTGGATGATCGCCAATCGCAGGGCCCGATGGAATTACAGCCTGGATCGGGCCATTGACTGGGCCAAAGAACTTGGCAAACCACTGCTGGTGCTGGAGGCCGTCCGGTGTGGATATGCCTGGGCCAGCGACCGATTGCACCACTTCATTCTGCGGGGAATGGCGGACAATGAGCGGCGGTTCAAGGGATCCACGGTCCTTTATTATCCTTACGTGGAACCCTCACCCGGTACAGGCAAGGGACTCTTAGAGACCCTTGCCCGCGAGGCCTGTGTCGTGGTCACCGATGATTTCCCCGCCTTCTTCCTCCCGAAAATGATCGCTTCAGCCTCCCAAAAATCGCCGGTGCTCATGGAGCTGGTGGACGCCAATGGACTCCTTCCCATGCGCGCCGCAGACCGGGTGTTCCCGACGGCCCATGCCTTCAGGCGGTTTCTCCAGAAGACGTTTCCCCGCTATTTAACCGAATATCCCCGTCCCTTTCCCCTCAGAGGTCTGCACCTGCATCGGCTTGAGGCAATCCCCGGGCATATTCGAAAGCGATGGCCGCCGGCAGATACTCCTATCCTCAAGGGTGATGGGAAGGCTTTGGCCGGATTACCCCTGGACCATGAGGTCTCCCCAGTTCGAGGAGAGGGGGGCGCCCAGGCAGCGGATCGAAGACTTCGAGTATTTTTGGAAAGGCGACTTGCGGTCTATGACCGAGACCGGAATGCGCCCGATGTGGAGGCGACCAGCGGGCTGTCTCCCTACCTCCACTTTGGCCACATCTCCGTGCATCAGATATTCCACGAGATCATGAAGAAGGAGGACTGGTTTTTTGATCGCATCTCGCCCCGAGCCAACGGCAGCCGTTCGGGCTGGTGGGGCATGAGCGCTCCGGCCGAGGCCTTTCTGGATCAGTTGGTTACCTGGCGGGAACTGGGGTTCAACATGTGCTGGCAAAGGAAAGATCATGACCGCTACGAATCGCTCCCGTCCTGGGCATTGAATACCCTGGCCGACCACGCCGCGGATGAGCGACCCTATCTCTACCCGCTGGAGAGGCTGGCATCGGCGGACACCCATGATCCCCTATGGAATGCCGCCCAGACCCAACTGGTCCGTGAAGGCCGGATTCACAACTACCTGCGCATGCTGTGGGGTAAGAAAATCCTTCAGTGGAACGCTCACCCCGAGGAGGCCCTCGACATCATGATCGAATTGAACAACCGCTACGCCCTGGATGGCCGGGACCCCAATTCCTATTCGGGCATCTTCTGGGTCTTGGGCCGCTACGACCGGGCATGGGGGCCGGAGCGTCCCGTTTTCGGGAAAATCCGCTACATGAGTTCCAGAAATACAGCCCGAAAATTTAATGTAAAAGACTACATCAGGAAATATTCAGTATTACCTAACTTCGCGGCTTAGAAGCCACTCTCACCGGTTTCACAGCGAGGACCGGCAGCGATTCAGAGGCTTAACCTTGAGAAGGAGGACCTGGCAATGAAGATTTTCATGACCGGAGGCACCGGGTTTGTGGGCACGACCTTGACCCAGCATCTGATCGAGAAGGGTCACCAAGTGACCATCTTGACCCGAAAAGCGTCTTCGAAACCGGAGCAGTCGGGGGTGGAGCCCATCTCCTATTTGGAGGGAGATCCCACACTCCCGGGCGCCTGGCAGGAGCGTGTCCCGCAGCATGATGTCATCGTCAATCTGGCAGGGGCTTCCATCTTCAGAAAGTGGGATCGAAAGGCCAAGGAACTCATCCGGGACAGCCGGGTCAAGACAACGACGCACCTGGTGGAGGCCCTTTCCGGTCAGGCAAAAAACGGAACGATCCTGATCAGTACCTCTGCCGTCGGGTATTATGGTTTCCACGGGGACGAAGAATTAGACGAGGACAATCCGGCGGGAGATGATTTCCTGGCCTCCGTGACCCGTGAGTGGGAGGCATCTGCAGGCCGTGCCCAGGCCTTTGGCGTGAGGGTTGTCATCTGTCGGTTAGGGATTGTGCTGGGAAGGAGCGGCGGGGCCCTTGGCGAGATGGTCCCTCTGTTTCAGAAAGGTTTAGGGAGCCCCTTAGGGAGCGGCAACCAGTGGTTCTCATGGATTCATGAAACAGACCTGGTGGACATCTATTTATTTCTCATGACGAAAAACGACCTGTCGGGACCCGTCAACTGCACCGCGCCTGGGCCTGTCAGGAACAGGGATCTGACCCAGGCTCTAGGGAAGGCCCTGGGGAAACCCACTCTGCTGCCCGCGGTTCCGGGGTTTGTCGTCAAGATGATCAAGGGAGAATTTGGTTCCATGCTCCTGGAGGGTCAACGCGTCCTTCCCAAACGTCTTTTGAGTTCAGGATTTGACTTTCATTTTTCTGATATTGACACGGCACTCAAGAATCTCCTTGGGGGGCTCAAGGGGCTTAAGGGGCGTTAAGGGAAAATCCTTTTGACAGAACCGGTCCGATGCCTTATAAGGGTTTTTTTGCGGATGGGTGAGACCTTAGCCCGTGTTGCAATGCCTTCCATATAAAAGCGAAACAGTTACCGGGATCCATAGTCGATGACGGAAAGAAAGGGTAAGAACATGGCATCAAAAACAAAAGAAGCGAGGTTGGAACAGAGGCGTTCCTGGGACAAACAATTGGAACAGCGAGTGTCCCTGTTGAAAGAGAAAGGCCTTGACGCCGACAAGATCTCAAGGGATGTCACGGTCAGGAAATTGCGCGCCAAAGTCAGGGAAACAGGGCAGCGGTTGAGGTCCATCGAAGGGAAGGAATTGAAGAAAGAGGAGATGGCCAGAGTAAAGGCCGTGAAGTTGGCCACTCCCAAAATCAAGAAATCCGACAAAAAGAAGGCGGCCGAAGAACAGACGGCCGAGAGCAAGCGTCAGCAGAAAAAGAAGAAGAAAAAAGAGGAACAAAATAAGGAATCAGAGTAATCAACCATTTGCCGGGGCATCAGGCTTCAGGGGCAAGCGGCAGACACTAATTAGGGGCGTTCGGATTTTTCAATCGTCAACAGTCAATCCAGAGAGACCTCACGGGGGGGCGGACATCCGGCCACCATGCGAGATAGACATTCGGGGCTGAATGGCAGCATCCTGAACAGTTTATCCTGGACCTGTCTGCACAGGAAGAAATTTTTCTTGATGGCTCTGCTCAGTTGTTCCTGACCCCTGCTGTACCGATCAAGGATATAGGCAAGGCGTTCATTCAGACTGACGATCTGATCATGATTGACCCGTTTGTCAGCGTAGAAGACGATCTCCTTTTCGGAGTAATCTCCGTTCTCGGCGTACTCCTTTAGCCTTACATGCTCTGCGACAATAGGGGCAATCTCGTCGAGATGGTTTTTCAGGCAGATTTCCCTCCCTATTTCAGAATGGTCCCCGCCCGATTGCAGGGAAGCTGTTTTTCCGATGTCGTGCAGGAGTGCCCCCGCCGTGGCGGTTTCGACGGATATATCGATGTTTGCCTGCTGGAGACCTTGAGCGATCAGGCGGGCCACCTTTGCCACGACCACGGAGTGGGCCCTGATATTATCCAGCATCCGGTAGGCATCCATGAGCTGATAGCATTCTTGAATTGAAGGGACCATCTTCACACCTCTTGCAGAACCGGTGAATCATATCAGGCAGTTGTCCTTCTTTCAACCGAAAACCGTAGGGCAAAATGGATGGGTGCAGGGGAGGGGCTGTGTATAAAGCGTATCCAACGGGATGTTGACAACAGCCTTTTTTTTGTTTAAGTACATGAAAGTGTTGCGGTTGCGCTGCAAGACCTGAATGACATGGAAAGGAGGAGGAGCCATTTCTAATTTCTCACAAAATAGTGGTAGAATCACCACGTTTCACATCCTTCGGGAGGAGCGGAAGCACCTCAAGGCCCAGCTCAGGCTTCATTCTAAGTGGAAAAAGACGGTGCTGGTCGTTCCACTGCTGGCCAGTGAGTACACCGATCCGGCCAATCTTGCCACGTTTGAGAGGATACTCAGGGAGTTGAGGGATGTGACCTACATGTCGAAAATCATCTTCGGTCTGGATAAAGCCACTCAGGAAGAGGCCTTTGCGCTGAAGAACCTGATAGAGAGTCATGACATCAAAAACTATCTGATCCAATGGAACGATGGTCCGGGTTTCAGCGGAATCTACCATAAGCTTAATGAGGCAGGGTTCAACATCAGTGAGCCGGGCAAAGGGAAAAACATGTTCCTGAGTTTTGGCATCGCCATTGCCCTGGGCGCCGAGTCGGTCGGTCTGATCGATGCGGACATCCGCACCTTTAGACGGATCCAACTGGATCGGCTTTTTTATCCGGTTGTGGTGCTGAATTACGATTTTTCGAAGGCCTATTACGCCCGCATTATGGACAACCGGTTGTATGGCCGGGTCAAGCGGCTTCTCCTGGACCCCCTCCTCATCGCCCTCAAGCGAAAATTCACTGAGAGCAAAGAAGAGAAGATGTTGAGCCTGATCCAGTTTCTTTTGGATTTCAACTATCAGCTCTCTGGAGAAGTGGCGTTTCATGTGGACCTTTTAAAACGGATGCGCTTTGCCACCAACTGGGGCGTCGAGATATTCACGCTGATCGAGGTCTACCGCAAGGCCTCATCTGTTGCCCAAGTTATGTTTTCCAAAGAGCCATTCGACCATAAACATCAGGATGCATCGCCCGATGACCGCACCAAGGGCCTCAACCGTATGGCGGTCGATATTGTCACCACGCTCATGAACGCCCTGGTCATCGAAGAGGGTCTTGAGATTTCAGATACTTTTTTCAGAGATCTGGCGGTCACTTACCATGCGGTAGCCGAAGAACATGTGAAGAAATACTCGGATGATTCCGGTTTCAGCGACCTGAGCTATGATCGGGACGGGGAAGAATACCTGGTGAAACGTGTTTTGCGAAATTCCATCTTGGAGGCCGGTGAACTGCTGAATTCTCCGTATCGGATGACAGAGAAGTTTTTGAGGTTTGTCAACACGTATCCCGAGTTCAAACCGTTTCTGAACAACGGCCTGGCACAGGCGATCCTAAATGTGGAACGTAAGACCGAACAGTGGGTATTTGAGACGCCTCAGACGGTCTCATGGGAGCGGGTATCCAACAAACTGCCCCGGATTTTTTATGACCTGATCGAAGTCGTTGAGAGTGAAAAGAGACGTTTTTCCTGATGCCGTAGCAGGGCTGTCTGCTGACGAATCTTGCACATCCATGGGATTGCACTCTCCTTTTTACCTTGTTTTCACTGACTTGGACGGTACCCTCCTGGACCATGACACCTACGGTTGGGGGGCGGCCATCCCGGCCCTTGACCAGTGCAGAGAAAAAGGGGTCCCCGTTATCCTGGTCTCGAGCAAGACCCGGGTCGAAATGGATATCCTGCGTCGAAGGCTTGCCCTTAGCGCTCCTTTTATTTCTGAAAACGGGGGGGGCATATTTTTCCCAATAGAGACATTCCCTGATCCCCCCCCCGGAGCCTTTCTTGCGGGTGACCTAACTGTGTCTGCGCGATCACCCGCAGTGTCCGAGGGAGGCAGAGGGGCAGGTCTGTGGGAGATATCTCTCGGCGTTCCATACGCCCGGTTGGTCCAAGCCCTTGAGGATATCCGTCAGGAGTTGAATTGGGATATCAAGGGGTTTGCGAATATGGGGTTTGAGGAGATATCGCACCTCACAGGCCTCGATAAACGGGAGGCCCAGTGGGCCGCCATGCGCGAGTACGATGAACCGTTCATTATCCAGGGGGAAGAACCCGGGGACCTGGCCCCGCTTTACCGGGCTGCCGAGAAAAGGGGGCTTCGGATCACATCGGGCGGTCGGTTCCATCATCTTCAGGGGAAAAACGACAAGGCAAAGGGGATGGAACTCCTCACGGCCTGGTACAGGGTGCGCCATAAGGATGTCATGGCGATCGCCCTTGGGGACAGCCCCAATGATTTTGCGATGCTCGACCGGGCCGACATCCCCGTGTTGATCCGGTCGCGACGCACGTTTCCAGACCTGAAGCGTCGGATCCCAAGTCTCAGGATTTCTGATCAGTTCGGCCCAGCAGGGTGGAATTCCGTTGTATTATGCATTTTGAGCCAGAATGGAGAGGGGGTCCATGAACAAAGGCTTTGAAAAAGAGGTGAACCCGGAGAAGATCCAAAGGGCGGAGATGGTCGTCTGTATACCTTCTTATAACGAAGCCGATGCCATCAGTTATCCGGTCACCCAGGCAGATATGGGATTACATAAATATTTCAACGAGATGGATATGGCCATCATCAATTGCGACAACAATTCCCCTGACAATACCCGCCAGGCGTTTCTGGATACCGAGACCCAGGCCCCCAAAATCTATCTTTCCACGGAACCTGGAATCAAGGGAAAGGGGAATAATTTCAGGAATCTTTTTGAAAAGGTGGTTGAGCTGAATGCCAAGGCGGTGGTGGTGGTGGATGCGGACCTCAAGAGCATTACGCCCGAATGGATCAGGCATCTGGGGGCGCCTCTGTTCCAGGGATTTTCCTATGTGGCCCCCCTTTACATCAGGCATAAGTATGATGGCACTATCACGAATGGGATTGCGTATCCGATGACAAGGGCCCTGTATGGAAGAAGGGTCCGGCAGCCGATCGGCGGCGACTTTGGCTTTAGCGGCAAACTGGCCCAGATGTATCTGGACAGCACGTCGTGGAATGAGTCCGTGGCCAATTTCGGGATTGATGTCTGGATGACCACCATGGCCATCAACCAGAGGGTTCAGATATGTCAGGCGTTTATGGGGCGTCCCAAGATTCACCGGACCAAGGATCCGGGGTCTGATCTGGGCCCCATGTTCAGACAGGTGGTAGGCACCATCTTTGCCTTGATGGAGGCATTTGAATCGTTCTGGATAAAGGTTAAATACAGCCGGCCCACGGCCATATTCGGATTTGGCCTTGGCGAGGTGGAGATGCCCCCCAAGGTCGATGTGGATACGGACAATCTGCTTCATCAGTTTCACAATGGATTTGAGCGCTTCGGTCACATATGGGAGCAGACCCTCGCTGCGGATGTATGCCGGAAGCTCAAGGAGATCGGAGGGCTCAAGGAGAAGGAGTTCAATTTCCCCACCGATCTGTGGGCCAGGGTCCTCTTTGATACCGCTGTTTCGTACGGGATGGCAGGCATGGACGCCGATGAGGTGATGGATTCCCTGATCCCTCTCTATTTCGGAAGGACGCTCTCCTTTGTGAAGCGAACGCGGAAGATGTCCATCAAACAGGCCGAGGAGGTCATTGAAAACGACTGCGAGACCTTTGAAATGACCAAGCCCTACCTGATTCAACAGTGGAAGAAGAGAAGGGCAAACGAATGATGAATTGAGGAATTGCGAAGTGTGAATCCCTCAATCCCATAAGGAGACGTAAATGCCGAAACGCGATGATATCAAACGGGTGATGATTATCAGTTCAGGGCCGATCATTATTGGGCAGGCCTGCGAGTTTGACTACTCCGGGACTCAGGCCTGCAAGGCCCTGCGAAAACTGGGCTACGAGATTGTCCTGGCCAATTCCAACCCGGCAACCATCATGACCGATCCCGGAATGGCCGAGGCCACCTATATTGAACCGCTCAACCTGCAGGCTATGGAGGAAATCATTGAAAAGGAAAGACCGGATGCCCTGCTGCCCAATCTCGGCGGTCAGTCCGGACTGAACCTGGCCTCGGAACTGGCCCGGACCGGGGTCCTGGAAAAGTACAACGTCAAGATCATCGGGGTGGAGGTGGATGCCATCAAACGGGGGGAAGACCGGATCGCCTTTAAGGAGACCATGGAACGTCTGGGGATCGAGATGCCGAAAAGCGAGCCGGCATACAGCGTCGAGGAGGCTGAGCGGATCGCCGATGTCCTGGGCTATCCCGTGGTGATCCGGCCTGCGTATACCATGGGGGGGACCGGGGGAGGTCTGGTCTACAATGTAGAAGAACTGCAGGTGATTGCCAGCCGAGGGATCTCTGCAAGCCTCGTGGGTCAGATCCTCGTCGAAGAGTCGGTCTTGGGATGGGAAGAGCTGGAACTCGAGGTGGTTCGGGATGCAAAGAATCAGATGATCACGGTCTGTTTTATCGAGAACGTGGATGCCATGGGAATCCATACGGGCGATTCCTATTGCACGGCGCCCATGTTGACCATCGACCCTGAACTTCAGAAAAAGCTCCAGAAGTATTCGCATGACATTGTCGAGGCCATCAAGGTCATCGGCGGCACCAACATCCAGTTTGCCCACGACCCCAAGACCGGGAAGGTGGTGGTCATCGAGATCAATCCGCGGACATCCCGGTCCTCGGCCCTGGCCTCCAAGGCGACCGGTTTTCCCATTGCGCTCGTATCCGCCATGCTCGCCGGCGGCATGACCCTTGACGAAATCCCTTACTGGAGAGAAGGGACCCTTGATAAATATACGCCCTGGGGGGATTACGTAGTGGTCAAGTTTGCCCGGTGGGCCTTTGAGAAGTTCGAGGGGAGCATCGACAGACTGGGGACCCAGATGCGTGCGGTGGGCGAGGTGATGAGCATCGGCAAGACCTATAAGGAGGCCTTCCAGAAGGCTATAAGATCCTTGGAAAACGGCCGATATGGTCTGGGTTTTGCGAAAGATTTTCATCAGAAATCCTTGGATGACCTCCTCGATCTGTTGGCCGAACCGTCCAGCGAGCGGCAGTTCATCATGTATGAGGCCCTTCGAAAGGGGGCCGACATCGATGTCCTTCACACCAAGACCCATATCAAGCGATGGTTTATCGAACAGATGAAGGAACTGGTGGTTCTGGAAGAAAAGATCCTTGAGCACAAGGGGGGTGCGCTCCCCGACGATCTCCTCGCACAGGCCAAGAAAGACGGATTTTCAGATCGTTATCTGGCAAAGCTCCTTCAGATTCCGGAGAAGGATATTCGCGAGCGGCGAAAATCCCTGGGGGTTGTTGAAGGATGGGAGCCGGTTCCGGTGAGCGGCGTGGAAAATGCCGCCTATTATTTCTCCACCTACAACGCCCCGGATCAGGTGGCGGTCAGCGACAGGCGGAAGGTGATGGTCTTAGGCGGCGGGCCCAACCGAATCGGGCAGGGGATCGAGTTTGATTATTGCTGCGTGCATGCGGCGTTCGCCCTGCGGGACGAGGGGGTCGAGTCGATCATGGTCAACTGCAACCCCGAGACCGTATCCACCGACTACGACACCTCGGACAAGCTCTATTTCGAGCCCCTCACTGTAGAGGACGTCCTGAGCATCTATGAGAAGGAAAGGCCGGAGGGGGTCATTGTCCAGTTCGGGGGCCAGACCCCCCTCAACATCGCCAATGAACTGGCCGAGGCAGGGGTGAACATCATCGGCACATCGCCCGAGGCCATTGATCTTGCCGAGGACCGGGACCGATTCCGATTAAAGATGCAGAAGCTGGGCATCCCTCAGCCCGAGTCGGGCATGGCCAGCACCCTTGAGGAGGCCTTCAAGATTGCCGAGAGGATTGGTTATCCGTTGATGGTCAGGCCTTCCTATGTATTGGGGGGGCGGGCCATGGAGGTGGTCCATGATGAGGAGATGCTTCGGCGCTATATGGCCGCTGCCGTGGATGTGACCCCGGAGCGGCCCATCCTGATCGATAAGTTCCTCGAAAATGCCATCGAGTCCGAGGCGGACGCCATATCGGATGGGGTCGATGCCTTTGTCCCCGCTGTCATGGAACACATCGAGCTGGCCGGGGTCCATTCAGGCGATTCGGCCTGCGTGATACCTCCCATCAGCATCCCGGCCAAACACCTCGACACCATCTATGAGTATACCCGGAAGATCGCGGTGGAGCTGAAGGTGATCGGGTTGATGAATATCCAGTACGCTATTGCCAATGATACGGTCTATATTCTTGAGGCCAATCCCCGCGCATCCCGTACGGTTCCCTTGGTCTCGAAGGTCTGCAATATATCCATGGCACGGATTGCCACCCAGTTGATGCTGGGGAAGAAACTCGCGGACCTCAACATTAAGCCCAAAAATGTCCCCCATTTTGGGGTCAAGGAGGCGGTGTTTCCGTTTAACATGTTCCCGGAAGTCGATCCGCTGTTGGGTCCGGAAATGCGGTCTACCGGGGAAGTCTTGGGCATGGCAGACTCCTTCGGACTGGCATATTTCAAGGCCCAAGAGGCCACCCAACTGACGCTCCCGTCTGAAGGAACGGTGTTAATCACGGTTTCCGAGGCGGATCGACCGGCGGTCTTAGAGGCGGCCAGGCAATTCAGCAGACTGGGTTTCAAGATCAAGGCCACCAATGGGACCCACAAATTCTTGGCTGGATGCGGCATTGAGTCCAGTCTGATCCTGAAGATGCATGAAGGGAGGCCCCATATCGTGGACGGCATCAAGAATAATGAGATCCATCTGGTGGTCAATACGCCCAGCGGCAAGTTGAGCAAACATGACGATTCTTATATACGGAAGGCGGCCATCAAGTATAAGGTCCCCTACATTACGACCATTGCCGCGGCCCTGGCCGCTACGAGGGGAATTGCGAAGGTTCGCGAGGGCCATGGCGGGGTAAAATCGCTCCAGAGCTACCATCTGGATATCAAATAGGCAGAAAGGGTTCAGAGGTTCAAGGTTCAAAGGTTCAAGGTTGCATTCTTGGCCCCCTGGTGCCCTGTTGGAGGCATACGTGCCATAAACGGCCCCGGATTCGTCACTCCAAATCAGGGGATACAGCAACCCAAAGGAGGCTTGTTGATATAACAGCCGCTGTTGTCTGCGGTTTGAGTCTGTAAGACTCCTCTTGCCTCTAACCTTGAACGTTGAACCCTGAACCTTTGAACGGTTATAATGGAGAGAGACGGAAATGGATGGCATTGTTGGAATCTATGGTGTTGGCGACTCTGAACTGGTGAGCAAGGCCTTTTTTGCTACCGGCGCCTGTCAGCACAGGGGCAAGGCCAGTACCGGTCTGGCCGTGGCCAACAGAAAGGGGATTCATATCCATAAGGGCCTGGGCAGGATCGCCGAGGTGATCGATTATCCTATCATCCGGACATTCCAGCATCTGGAGCCGGTGGCAGCCATCGGAAATATCGGCTACACCAAACGGAGAGTACCTGAAAAGGTGAATGTTGAGCCGATCGAGATCCACCCCAAAAGGGGGTCTTCTCTCAATGTCGTTCTCACCATGGACGGCTATCTCATCAAAGAAGACGATATCAGGGCCGAACTGGAACCGGATTACCGGTTTGAGACGAACAACAAAACGGAAATTGTCGGAGCGCTGCTGCATAAATATCTGGTCCAGGAAGGGATCCGATTCGATGCGGGCAGACGGCTGGTGGATCGAATGGAAGGAAGGGGGACCTTTGCCCTGACGGCCCTGGTCCACGATGGGAAGGAGCCCTATCTGGTGGCCCTGAATGACGATAAGGCGTTCGAGCCCTTCTGCTATGCGGTCGTTGATGGCGCATTTGTCGTGTGCTCTGAATCATGCTCCCACAGACGATTGGGAGGGACTACCACACGAGAATATGATGGTGCGGAGATGACCATCTGTTCATCCAGAGGGATCGAAACAAAGAGGTTAATAGGCAGGGAGATGATGCCCGACATCTTCCAGGCGGTGTATTTCGGCAATGTGGCCTCCCTCTTTCGGGGAAAGGAGATATTCCAGATCCGGCGAGAGCTGGGGCTGGAGTTGACCCGGCGCTACACGTCATCCAGGGCGGATGTGGTTATCCCCAATCCCGAATCGGGCTGGGGGGTCAGCGTGGGGATCGCGGAAGGCCTGAAGAAGAATCTGTACCCTGCCCTCATCAAGCTCCCCCAAGCTGTGCGCACCTTTCAGGAGGGGGTACAGATGGCCAGATCCCAGGAGGTGGGGCTCAAATTCGGGGGTGTGGATTCCCTGATGAAGGGGAAAAACATCGCCATGGGCGACGACAGCATCGTCAGGGGGACCGTGAGCGAGGGGGGTTCTGTTTGGGTGGCCTATAACGCCGGCGCCAGGTTTCTCGAGTTCTGGGTGTCCTACGGACCCATGTTTTTTCCTTCTTTCAAGGAGTGGCACCGGGGCATCGAGTGCCTTCAGGAGCTGGCTGTTCAGAGGGCGTTTGCGGGGGACAACCCGTATGACAAGAGCCTCGATGAGGTCAATGCAGCCGTGGCGAGGCTCATCCGCGTCGATGAGGTCAGATACAATGTAATCGAAGGGGTTCGAAAGGTGACGGGAGATGGTTCTTTCCAGGCCATGGACGCGAGCTACCCTATCGGGGAGGCCTTCTGGCCCGACTGGCTTAAGAAAGAGGTGGAGGCGTTTCATCGCTACAGGGGCGGCAAGAGAAGTGTCTAAAATTTGGAGTGCCTAAAGTGCCTAAAGTTGAGAACCCCCAACAAACACCCTGTAACGAGAACCCATTTCAGACATCCAGCAACCAGAATTCGGTATCCGGCAAAGAAGTGTGGAGTGTGGAGTATGAAGTTAAAAGTTGAGATCGAAACTTGATGGTCTCGCAAAAAGTCGTCACCCCGGTGAATCCCGCCGAATGGCGGGACGGGGTCCAGAAGGATGTTAACTATATGATTTTACTGGATTCCGGCTTTCGCCGGAATGACGAAAAAGCGCATTTTCTGACTTTTTACGAATGCATCAACTTTAGGCACTCCAAACTCGTAACTTCAAACTTGAAAAAGCGAGTATCCAGTCCCGCTTAGCGGGATATCCAGCATGACGCTTATCTTCGACAGGAACAGCGCCAGATTTTATGAATCGTGGCGGAGGTCTTCACAGAGCCGGACCATCGAACGGTCACTGGAGCAGTTGGTCCTGTCTGTCCTTGATCCCATACCGGGGGAAAGGCTCCTTGACATCGGCTGCGGCAATGGAAACCATCTTCTCATGTTCAACAGACTGGGCCTGGATGTTACCGGCGTTGATGCCTCTGTTGACATGGTGGAAGCGGCAAGGTCGCGGTTGGGGCCCAGGTCTGTTGTCAAGGTGGGAATGGCCGAGGATCTCCGGTTCGACGACAATGAATTCGACCTGGCGGCCCTGATCCACACGCTGGAATTTCTGGACAACCCCCTTCAGGCCCTGAGAGAAGCTGGAAGGGTGGCCCGAAGAAAGGTCTTCATCGGCGTTTTGAACAGCCTTTCGTGGACCGGCATTCTGAAAAGAATTCAGGGCTTTTTCGGGGATCCTCTTTTCGGCCAGGCCGCCTTCTACAATCTCTGGCAGATCAAATCCCTGCTCCAGTTGGCCTATGGGGATATCCCTATTTCCTGGGAATGCATTCGTATCGTTCCTTCATTTTTACAGGAGATGGTCCCTTATGGAAAAGAGGTTCTGGGGCACAGACATTCTCCATTTGGATTTTTCTTAGGCCTTGCGGCCACCCTCGTATATCGGGTCCATACCGACAACCTCCCCCTGAAGGTGAGGCTCAAGACCGCAGGACAGTCGTTATTCCCCGCAAGACCTCTCGAGGAACCGAAGGCACAGCAATGGAGGACGCACAAATGAAGGAAGCCTGTCTCTACGAAAAGATGGAGGGAGAAAAGGTCCGCTGCCGGTTATGCCATCACCGATGCCTGATCCAGGGCGGGGCCAGGGGGATCTGCGGGGTCCGTGAAAATCACGCCGGGACCCTGGTCAGCCTCGTGTATGGAAAGATCATTGCCGCTCATTGCGATCCGATCGAAAAAAAGCCCCTGTTTCACTTCCTTCCGGGGACCACCTCCTATTCTATTGCCACGGTCGGGTGCAATTTCAGGTGCACCTTCTGCCAGAACGCGGACATCTCCCAGATGCCTTCCGACCAGAATCGGATTATGGGTGAGGAGATGAGCCCTGAGGAGATCGTCGGACTGGCGCTAACGAACCGAGCCCTGTCCATTTCCTATACTTACACCGAACCGACTGTCTATTTTGAAATAGCCCTTGAAACGGCTCGAGTTGCGGTTTCAAAGGGGCTAAAAAACGTGTTCGTGTCCAATGGGTATATGACGCGGGAGTGCCTCGAGGAGATCCATCCGGACCTTCATGCAGCCAATGTGGATCTCAAGGCGTTCAATGACCGGTTTTACCAGGAGCAGTGCGGCGCCAGGCTGAAACCCGTTCTCAATACCATCGCGCGGATGCGGGAGATGGGGATATGGCTGGAGGTGACGACCCTTCTCATCCCCGGGCTGAACGATTCGGCGGAAGAACTCAAGGACCTCGCCCGTTTTCTGGCAGACACGGACCCGGCCATCCCCTGGCACATCAGCCGGTTTCATCCGACCTACCGGCTCACCGACCGGCCCGTAACGCCGGTGGAAACCCTTCGCCGGGCCCGAGACATCGGGTATGAGGCCGGATTGCAGTATGTGTACACCGGCAACATTCAGGGGGACGAGGGTGAAAACACCTTCTGCCACAATTGCAAGGCGCCCTTGATAGATCGTATCGGGTTTCAGGTGAACCGGAACCGGATCATGGACGGCCGATGTCCCGAATGCGGCGCCCGGGTCCCCGGCGTCTGGCGTCAGGGTGATTGACTCCCGGTGAAACGCCGATTGATTTTGAAATGGCGCAGTGATAGATCTTAAATTTGAGGAGGGCTTCAAGGGTTCTTCTCAGGGCCCCCGCTGAATCGATCAATTGGCCTTCTTCTGTTCGGCGGGGGTTTGATATCCTTTTGAAAGAGGTTCAGAGGTTCAAAGGTTATGGGTTCTGCGTTCTGGTCGTTGAGTTGTAGTTCATTCGACGTTGGAGATTCGATTTCAAACAGTATATGTGACTTTAAACCTGCTTTAACCTGCTTTAAGCGCCTGTAATGGTTTCTGCCTGATAACAATTCAAGTAAGGCTGAGAGCCGAATGCCACTGGACCTCTCACCCTCTGAACCCTGAATCCCGCTACAGCGGGAAACCCTTGAACCGTCTTGGGAGATTCGGAATGAAGAAAGAAGACGAGCTGGCCCTCAAGGTCACGAAAGAGATCGTGATCAAATTCATTGAGGTGGGAAGGTTGACCGTCAACTCATTTGACGAGGTATGGGAAAATATCTACGGGTCGATCACGCGCAGTCTCAAGAAAAACGACCCCGCCGACTAATATTTCACCTCCGCCAGAAACAGACCCTGTGGGGGTGCCTTGACCCCGGCCAGGCGCCGGTCTTTCAAGGATACGATCTCCTTGAAGCGGCGCGGACTCATCTTCCCCAGACCCGCTTCTACCGCCGTTCCCACAATATTCCGCACCATATGCCGCAGGAAGCCGTCCGCCTCGATGACAATCCGCAGACATCCATTTTCAGGGCCATGTATTTCCGCTTTCAGGACCGATCTGACCGGGTCGATGTTGCCGCTCCCGGATGATCGGAACGAGGAGAAGTCGTGCGACCCCATTAAATGTGACAGGCAGACGACCATCGCTTCCACGTTGAGCGGGGGGTGGATCTGCCAGAGGAAATTGCGGTGAAAGATATCAGGGGTCTCGCTGTTCAATATCCGGTATTCGTAGACCTTGCTCCTGGCGCTGTATCGGGAATGAAAATGGAGCGGAACATAGGCGACATCCTTGATGAACATATCGTCGGGAAGAAGGGAGTTCAGACCGTTGCGCAATGATTGAAGGGGGATGGATGACCGGGTAAGAAAATTGCAGACCTGATTGAGGGCATGGACCCCTGCATCCGTCCTACCCGATGCAATGACGTGATGAGACTCTCCGGTCATGACCCGGAGCTTTTCTTCAATGACCTCCTGAAGGGTCACTGCATTTTCTTGACGCTGCCACCCATGGTATCGGGTGCCGTCATAAGCCAGGATGAGCCTGATGTTTTTGTGATCCATGATGCCAAAAGAAAGGGGAATCCGGACTGGATTCCCCTGGTCTCTGCCCCGTAGAAGTGATCGGCGGTTAGCGCTTGGAATACTGGAACCGGGCCCTTGCACCGGGTTGGCCGTATTTTTTTCGTTCCTTCATCCTTGAGTCTCGGGTCAGGAATCCCGCCTTCTTGAGGATTTCCCTCAGACCCGAATCCAAATCGACCAAGGCCCTGCTGATTCCGTGTCGAATGGCCCCGGCCTGTGCGGAAACACCGCCGCCGTTTACGTTGATTTGAATGTCAAATTTATCCCGCAGATCGGTGAGAACAAGCGGTTCCACGATGGTCGCCCTGTCCGCCTCGCGATCCAGGTACTGGTTTGCCGGCCTTTTGTTGATGGTCATCTGACCTGACCCAGGCTTTATCCAGATCCTTGCCACTGCGGTCTTTCTCTTGCCTGTAGCGTGAAGTAATCCCTCTGCCATTTAAATCTCCAATGCCTCCAGTTGTTGAGCCTGATGGGGGTGTTCTGATCCGGCATATACCTTCAGTTTCTTCAATTGACGTCGTCCCAGGCTGTTTTTGGGGAGCATGCCTCTGACTGCAAAACGCAGGACATCCTCCGGTTTCTTTTCAAGCAATTTCCTGGCCGAAATCTCCTTGAGACCGCCTAAATAGCCGCTGTGTCGGTAATAGATCTTGTTGTCCCACTTATTACCGGTGAGAGAGACCTTATCCGCGTTGACGACGACCACAAAGTCCCCCGTGTCGGCGTGTGGTGTGAAAATGGCCTTATGCTTTCCCCTCAGGCGCGTGGCGATCTGGGCCGCAAGCCTTCCCAAAATCTTGTTTTCGGCGTCTACCAGAAACCACTTTTTCTGGACTTCCCGTTCTTTGGCAACAAATGTCTTCATGATATGTACCCTGTCTTTCGGAAAAAATGAAAAAGAATATCTAATTCAATTTTATCTGCATGTCAAGACATTTCTCAAAAAATCCTATTGACAATGGGTGACAATCTTGGTAAAAGCGTAGGCTCCAAATGGCGCCCGTAGCTCAGTTGGATAGAGCGCCGGGCTTCGAACCCGTAGGTCGCAGGTTCGAGTCCTGCCGGGCGCGCCATGTCAACCAATCAACATCATGTGGGCCTGTAGCTCAGTTGGTAGAGCAGTTGACTCTTAATCAATTGGTCGAGTGTTCGAGTCACTCCAGGCCCACCAACCCAATCAAGCACTTGCGTCGCATTGGCGAAAGTGCTTTTTTTGTGCAATCCCGCTTTAGTTCAAGATTTCCAGTAGTGAGACACAAAAGCAAAAGAGGCAACCCACACGCAAAGGGTGAATATTATAAATATGACGGATCGAAGAGGAATACAACAGAAAAGAGAAGAAAAATCGGCTCTGACCCTCACAAACGAAAAATGAGAAAGATTGAGGTCATTCTGACTTAATAACTCCATGGTCCAAAGTTCTCGTCATGTATGGATATTATTAGATGTGTAAATTCCACGCCGTGATTCCGGTGAAAGCCGGAATCCAGAGCGAGATGCAAGATGGCTTATTTTTTGATTCTATGCTCTTATAAGTGGTTCTGGATGCCGGATCAAGTCCGGCATGACAGAAAACAAAATGGGGCGACGTCCGTAACATCCGTTGTAGGGTTAAGTCGTGCTCCAAAGGATTTTGCCAGAGGGGCAAACCGGGATGACCCGATGCAGGCCCTTGCCGCAGAACGTACAGGGATAACTCATTGATTCAAATCAAATAGGAGGTTTGGGATGCAAACCTGGGTGAAGAGGTTGGAAACGTTTCTTGTGGTGTTCTTACTGCTCCTGATGACCTTCTGCATGGCATCGTGCTCGGAACTACGTTCGGAATTTGACCCCAACAAATGGCGATATCAGCCCTACAGGGATATGCCTCCAAGCTGGGAGAGCGACATGGGACGTCCAGGTCCCGAATACAGTGGAGAAGATATGTTCGGAGATACATGGTAATGGCGGGAAGGTTCGAGATGCCCCCCCTAATTTATAAGGAGCCTTCAGTCTTTTAATTTAAAGAGGAATATGTCATGGAGATCAAGTTTTCATTTGAGGAGCGGGAGATTCAGAAATCGGTTCGGAAATTCGTTAAGAACGACCTCCTCCCAATTTGCCGGGAGGTGGATGAAACAGGATTCCTTCCTGATCGCGTCCGGGACAGGCTCCTTTCCATGGGCCTGCTCAGGGTTTCTTTTCCCGAGGCGTGGGGCGGTGTGGGGGGAACATTTACAGGACTGGTCATTGCGCTGAAACAACTGTCCTATGCGACCCTGGTGCCTGCCTGGATGCTGTTTGAGAACTTCATGTTGGCCTACCCCCTGTTGACCTATGGATCCGACGCGTTGAAGTCCGCCTATCTGGGGCCTCTCCTCTCGCTGGAACGGATAGGGGCCTTCGCCTTCACTGAAGCGGATACCGGGTCCGATCCCATTCAGCTCAAGACCACCGCACAGAAGGTGAGCGGGGGATGGCTGATCAACGGATCAAAACGGTTTATTACCCATTCCAGCATATGCGATCATCTCATCCTTTTCGCTAAGACAGGAGACAGCGTATCTGCTTTTCTGGTGCAATCCGATAGGGAAGGATACAGGGCAGGAAAAAGAGAGTCATTTATCCATGCCAGGGGATTTGACAACGGGGATCTCTATCTTGAGGACTATATGGCGCCGGATACCCATCTGATCGGCCGGGTGGGTCAGGGGTTTGACATCCTTCTAAGGACGGAGACATTAGGGAAGATCGCCTTCTGCGCCCTTTTTGTGGGGATCGCGGAAAGGGCATTGGATCTCGCTGTCACGTATGCGTCCACTCGGTGCCACAGGGGAAAACCGATCGGCGCCAGGTTCCAGATGACCCAGGTGAAGCTGGCCAGGATGCTGACAAAGACAGAGGCCATGAAGGCCTATCTCTTTCATGTCTGTGCCCTGGTGGATCAGGGGAAAGATGTCTTCATGGAGGCGGCTGCCCTCAAGTTGTTCGTTGCAGGCGAGATCAAGGAGATTACATCTGATGCCATGGAGATTCACGGGGCGTATGGCCTCAGTATGGAATACGATATCGCCGGCCTGTATCAGAAGGCCATCAGCGCTCAGGTGGTCATGGGGAGTCTGGATATCCAGCGGGTGATTGTCGCGAAAGGCGCCCTCAGCCTACTTCCCTGAAAGGTGTCTCCACATGGCCTTGGCCTGTTCTTTCCCGGTGGTTTCTTCCTGTTCCACAGGAAGGTCCGGGCTGCCGCCCCTGAGACGGGCAATCCTTTCCTCAAGGGGTGGATGGGTTGAGAAGAGGTGCATGAGGCTCCCCCCGGAGAGGGGGTTGACGATAAACATATGGGCCGTGGATGGTTTGGCCTCCCTCATGGGAAGCCGGCGACTTGCAGCACCTAATTTTTCAAGGGCATTGGCCAGGCCTTCGGGATTCCCTGCAAGCCGGGCGCCGGTGGCGTCGGCCAGGTATTCCCGTGAGCGGGAGATGGCCATCTGGATGAGCATGGCCGCGATGGGCGCCAGTATGGACATGAGGATGAGCCCCACCGCGCCGAGACCGCCGCCCCCTTCCTCATCTCTCGACCCGCCACCGAAAAAGGCCGACCAGCGGGCCATGGAGGCGAGGATCATGATGGCCCCGGCCATGGTCGCCGCAATGGAACCGATCAGGATATCCCTGTTCTTGATGTGAGACATCTCATGGGCCAGGACCCCGGTGGCCTCTTCATCATTCATGGTCTTGAGAAGCCCCTCGGTCACGGCAATGACCGCATGCTCGGGGTCCCTTCCCGTTGCAAAGGCATTGGGAGATTCCTCCGGGATGACAAAGATCCGGGGCGTAGGAAGGCCTGCGTTGTGCGCCAGTTGGCTGACCGCATTGTAGAGGCCGGGAAAATCATGGGGCCCCACCTCCTGTGCCCGGTACATCCTGAGGACGATCTTGTCTGAATACCAGTAGCTGAAAAAATTCATCCCCATGGCCAGAATAAAGGCCAGGATCATCCCCTGTTTTCCTCCAAACATACCGCCGATCCATACAATAAGGGCCGTCATGACACCCAGCAGCAGGGTTGTCTTGAACCAGTTCCCCATGGTCATCACCTCCTTCTCGTATTGGAAAAAAGATAAGGTGTGGAATGCAGTTCGTCAATAGAAACCGGGTTGGGTTGACGTGTGCTTTTAATGCCTCGAAAAATTCCTGCTGATTGCGGGGCAGGTCGTGAACGCTCATTTTCCCGCATGGTGAAGCTCCTTCATCAAATCTTCAATGGCCCGAATGCCTGGGATACCCCGCCATCCTCCGCCGTGCATGCACTTGAGGGCAGCCGCCGCAGAGGCATAAGCCATGCACTGTGCCATGGTCCACCCTCGAAGCAATCCATAGATATAGGCCCCATGATACACGTCGCCTGCGCCGGTGGTGTCCCTCGACGCCACAGAAAAGGCGGCCTGGCGGATGATCCCTCCCTGATCCAGCCCGATGGAACCTCTATCGCCCAGGGTGATCACCGCCTGCCGGGGTCCCAGATCTCGCAACTTCTCTAAGGCCCTTTGATGTGAGCCCCCGGCTCCAGGGAGAAACTCTGCAAACGCCTTCGACGCAATCAAGACATCGACCCGTGTTACCAGGTCCAGGGTACCCTCCCTGAGAGTACCGGCGTCCATGACCACGGTCATGTTCCGCTGCTTGGCCTGCAAGGCCGCTTCCTTGCCGGCATTCACCATCAATCCATCCAGGTGCAGGATGCGGGCGTTCGGAAATGCGTCCAGAGACACCTCTTCCGGGGTCAACTCGGGGGCGCTGCCACGGCGCCAGAAAATAGTTCGCTGTCCCTTACCCCTGGTTATGGCGATAAACGCAAACTGAGAGGTGTGCCCCGGCGTGATCTTCAAGCAGGATATGTCCACATGCTCCTCTTTGAGGGCATCGACAATCTGAACGCCAAAGGGGTCATCGGAAATGCTTCCCAGAAAAGATGTGGCGATGCCTGCCCGCGCCAGGGTGACAAGGGCCGTGGCCGCTGGTCCCCCGCAACGGGTATCCAGCCCTTCCAGCTCTGTCTTGCTGTCCTCGACTGGATAGCCTGGCACGTGACCCACATAATCCACGCAGACCTGCCCCAGCCCGACGACCTGAATCGGGTTTGATTTTCCCTGAACCGCCCGCATGCTGACTTTTCGGCGACCCCCTAAGAAAGCTTCTCTTTGAAGCTTTACCCCGAAATTTTAAAACGTTGCTCTATTTTTGAGCAACAACCCCGTACCGCGTTTCGCTGCTCGATATGTCGAGCAATACCTCCTGAAGCATCTCCATCAGGGCCTTTCGGGCCGATGTCTTCCGCGGGTCGTCACGGCCGCGCGTGGCCGTGTAAAAGGCCTGGCAGATCTTCCGCTTTCGGTCATCCCATTCAAAGGTGAGACCGGCCTTGGCCGGTCCTTTGTCAGGGTGTTCCTGGGCAGGATAATCCCTCCGTCCATGGGCCCAGTTGATGACGTGCGCGTAAAAGATCAGGGCGCGATCCAGGAGTACGTAGGCAAACTGGATGTTCTCTATCGGCCCGATCTGGATCTGCTCTCCGCCCAAATTCAGGCCCACCACCTTCATTCGGGCCAGCCGCTTTCCGCCTCCCAGGGCCGCCCACCCGGCCCCTAACAGACCTCCCAATGAGGTAAAGATGCCAAAGGTCAGCCCGGCCGCCGCAAGGTCCAGGACCGCACCCACGGCGCCCCCTGCCATACCGGCCGCGGCAATCAGTTGCACCGGAGTGAGGCCCAGAAACTGCCAGGTTTTCCTGCTGAAAAGGTTTTCGTTCAAAACGGAATGGATCGGGAGGGAATAATTGAAGATATTGTGCTTGAAGAGCTTCCGGATTTTCCGGTGCGCCTTTTCCTCAATCTGTTCAATGGCGGATGCATACTCCTTCTGGAGCCTCTCCTTCAGGGACTTCTCGCTGGTGGTTTCCGTAAAAGACCGGGTAATAGAATAGCTCAGCGATGTCTCCAACAAATCGCAGATGAGTTGCGCGCTCATGCCATTCCGCTGCTGCCAGTCCTCCTTGAATGCAGAGATGACCCTCTCCAGGGCGGGGCCCCAGTCCTGATCGATCACCTTTAGGTTTTCGAGGAGTTCGATCCGCTCCGCATAGGTCGCCTGATTGGCATTGAAGACCCGAATCGCATTAAAATGTTTACGAAATTCGCTCTTCCACGTCTCAATGTAGGCGGTTTCATCCTCCTTGCAGTTGATGACGGCCATGCGGGGCCGTCCGGTCAGGCGAAGGACCTCCATCTCCGCCAGGTCTACGTTCCGCACCGGCCTGGATCCATCCACCACATAGATGATCCCGGCGCCCCCGGCGATCGGTTCAAGGAGCCTGCAATCGTCTCTGAAATCCGGGTCTTTGGCATGGGTTTCGAGGTAGGCTGACAGGATATGCGCTGGATCCCCCCGGTACCCCTTTATCCACTTCAGGGTCCTTTTCGGATTCTGGAAACCGGGGGTATCGATAAAGCGGATCACCTCCTTTCCATCAATGACAACTGGAAATGTCTGACAGACCAGGGTCTCTCCGGGATAGGGGGTCACCCGGACCGTGTCGTCTTCAGCCAGGGTGGATACCACGGCCGACTTACCCTCGTTGGGGTGTCCCACAATGGCAAATTCCGGAATGCCGTCACTCATTATCGGCCGCCAGTCTCTCCACCCCGAGGTAGGGATCTCCCAGGGCCTTCAGTTTCTGTTGCCATACCCTCACATCCTCCTCTGTCGCACGGGTGAATACCGCACCCTGTCGGGGCCTCCCGATCAGGCCCACCCAGATCATGGTCCTGTCTCCGGATGCCGTCCGCAGGTCCTGAATAAAGCTCAAGTTCTCCCGAATGGGCGGCTGCCAGGCCTCCTGAACGAGGAGAAGGCCTTCTACAAGACCCTCTTTTCGAATGATAGCCAGTTTCTGGAGGACCTCCTCATCCCCCTTCAGATCTTGACCGAACCGCATTTTTTCCCTGATGGCACACCCCAGCGCCTTGAAAACGACATTTTCCAGGTCGTTGTCCGGACAGGTTTCAAAAATATCGTCCGGAATCAGCGCAATGATGGGTGTCCGGCACATTGCATCTCCCTGATCCCGGACCGAGGCTTCAGGGGTTTGAATGGCGTCCCCACGTTCAATTCCGGCCCCCGATGTCTGCGGCAAGGCCCCCTGGGTCGCAACGATGGGTGTGGTCAAGCGGTGCAGCAGCCTGACGCATGCTGCATGACCCAGATCCACCCTCGAAAGAGATCCCTTCTGAAAGACAAGACCCATCACGAGCAGCATCACTCTCGGCGCCAGACCATACGTCAAAACAGCCAGACAGAGAAAGGGCCACCAGGAGGCCAGGTCCTGTGTGGCCATATGGTAAATGCCGTCCTTCAATACCATATGACTCCCCTTGATCTGAGAGAGAGACGGGTAGGCCACATCCGCCGGCACCCACCAGGACCAGGGAAGGGCAATGGTCTGGACCATTCTGAAGACCGCCTGGGCGCTGAACTGGATGGTCGATTGCCATCCAAAGGCGATATCCGATCCGATGACCTTCAGGAGGGTAGCGGTCAGGGCCCCGACATTGAAACCGATGCCGAAGATCTGGGAGAGGATGAATACCGGCCAGTAAAAGAGCGAGCCATAGACCTGCCTCTTCCCCCTGATAAGGCCCGTTACCGCCTCGAGGCTCCCCCGTTGGGATCCCTCCAAGCCCTTGAGCGGCCCCTCCTTCATCCGGACGATGAGTCTCGTCATAAGTCCGCTGATCCATGTGAAGACGACCGACCCGCGAAAGGGCGATCCCCTCATCCTTCGAATGAACCGGATCGCCAATAGGAGGAGGAGAGCCAGACATTGGGAGAGAACCAAGGCTGTTAGATACACCGAGACATTGAGGGGCTCGGTCCCCCGATAGTTCAAGAGCGAAAAGGCCAGCCCTGAACCCGATAAAACACCCACAATCAGAAAGCCGTATCCCATCAGCCGGTAGATATCGGCAAAGGCCTCACCGGGCAGGGGGGCCTTCAGACTGGCATCGGATCTTTCCTCTGACGTTCTTCGCTCTTCGAGCCACGATCGAATGACACGTCCCGGCGTCAGAGCCTGGTTTTTCTTTTCCAACGGCCTGATCTTATTGAGGTATATCTCCCGATCCCGTTTGGCCAAGGCGGCCTGGGCGGATTCCCCCTGTTCGTTCTCGTCTTGCTGAAGAAAGTATTCCAGGTCGATGAGATCCTTCATCGACCAGATCGCCTGTTTCATCCCCATCCGTCCCATCCGTCCCATCTGCCATGGCGACAAGCCTGATCGGCATGCCTCACACCTGCTGCGACCCTCGGCATAACCGGTTGTTTTCTCTTAAAAGAACTATAGATAAATTGCGACCGCCTGTCAAACGGCATGTAAGGGTTCAGAGGTTCCGGATTTCCCGATGCAGCGGGATTCAGGGTTAGAAAGGAGATGAAAGCGCATACAGGAAATCGCCGCTTCACTGAATAGACTTGACTTGGGCAGGGACTGTGGCTTAAGTGTGATCCGGATCGAACGCAGAAAGGAGCGTGAGACCGACTCGATTGAATGGACATGGGGACGCCATCATCTATGATATCTGGCATCACGGTTGAAAGACAGGGAAAGGAGTCCGTTCGCATACGCTGGACGTCAGAGCGGCCGGATGATGGCGTTTCCGTTTATTATGCTGCCTCGCCTGCTATGGCAGCCCCTGACGCTGGTTCTGCCATCAGGGTCAGGGGGACGAACGAGGCCGAGGTTGCCGGACTCGACCCGGATCAGCGCTATTATTTCCGGGTGGTCCCCGATGGTGAGGAGGGCATGGTGATTGCCGAGCGACAGGTGGCGCTGGAGGGGGCCGTCAATTGCCGCGATCTGGGCGGTTATGAGACGATGGACGGCCGGCGAATTCGGTGGGGACAGGTATTCCGGTCGGACAGCCTGGCCCGTCTGACTGAGCCGGACCGGGTGAAGGTGGGGAATCTTGGACTGCGTCTCGTTATTGATTTCCGAACCCCCAACGAGGTCTCGAATTCGCCGGACCGTTTGCCCGATAGCGGATCCCTGTCGTACCTGAATCTTCCCATTGCCCATGGGGAGTTTGATTTTGTAGGGGCTGTGGAACGGATCAAAAAAGGGGACGATACCTGGCTTACGCCGGGCTTCATGGTGGCAGGGTATATCCAGAATGTGGATGAATTCCCCGGCATATGGGGAGAGGTCATTCGGCGCTTGACACAGCCTGAAAACCGCCCTCTTCTCTTTCATTGCACCGGTGGAAAAGATCGAGCCGGAACCTGCGCAGCGCTGATCCTCCTCGCCCTCGGGGTCCCCGAGGAAACGGTCATTGCGGATCACCAGTTGTCAAACATCCTGATCGCGGATCTGATCAAACGGGTCTATGAGCGGATCGCGACTTATGGCGTGGACCCTCAAAAGCTCTCCCCCTATTTCACAGCCCCCCGGGAATGCATCATCTCACTCCTTGCGCATCTTCACAAGGCATATGGCTCTCCCGTCGGTTATCTGAAGAGAGCGGCGGGGCTGACCGACGAGATTCTGGCGCTCCTCAAGGAACAACTCCTGGAATGAAGTGGACACGGCCGACCATCGTCCGATAACCCGGTCCTTGCCCTTCCCATTTGAGGGAAGGGGGTTACGCAGGGGATGGGGCCTCACCGCCGTCTTTGAGAAAATAGCGGTGGTATTCCGGTTCGGTCAGATAGCTTTTCAATAGCCGCGTGAGGAGGTCGAAGAGTTCTTCCATGTCTTTCTGGGACATTCGCTCGCTGATAAGGCCCATGAGATCGTCATCTGAGAATTTCTGCAGATAGCAGATCAGGGTGTATTCATCCAGCTTGCGGTCAAGCCCAAACCCCACCGGGCCATCGTATGTTTCCACAAATTGGTGATGATGTGTTGTCATCAGAACCCCAGTGCCTCATTGACCAGGATCACCGATATGTCGGTCAACATCGGCTTCCGGTGAAGGATCAGCGTGGCGCGGCAGATGCGCTGGGGGGCGTTGCAGTCGCTGCATATACCGGTCTCGGCGCAGGGCGTTTCCATCCCCAGACTCCTGGCCCGCATGGGACCGGCAACCTCTTTCACCCGTTTGAGCGCCGATTCGAGGTCCGGCGTCACCTTGTTCATCCCGGCAACGATACAGACCTTTTTCGGGCCAAAGGTCATGGCATTGGTGCGGTTGCCGATGCCGTCCACATTGATGATCTCGCCCGTGGCTGAAATCGCATTGGCGCTGCACAGGAAACAGTCGCACCTCCCCTGCATGAGCCGTATCTCCAGATCTTCATCCTTTGCGAGCCCCGTCTGCCAGTGATCATAGAGGGTTTTACCTTTGGCCTTCAGCGCCTCCATGATGCCTAATGATCGCGTGGTGTCGGACCCCCCGAATCCGAAGGTTTCATAGCCTGAAATCATGCCAAGGAGCAGGTCCCTGGCCTCTTCCCGCGTGGCGACAAGATGGGCGTCAAATCCGTGCTTCTTCAGGTTCTTGACGCACCTTTCCCCTGACTTTCCCCAAAACCACGACTGATACCTATTCTCCATCATCATCCTCCAAACCGTTGCGTCATTACCCCCAACACCCAGCTCCCCATCTTCAATCTTCAATTCTCAATCTTCAATCCCTCCGCCCTCACCTGGATTAACTCGGCCACAATGCTTACGGCGATCTCTTCGGGGGTTTCTGCCCCGATCTCGATGC
>JAUPKI010000100.1 GCA_030837545.1 Thermodesulfobacteriota bacterium
AGACAATTCAAGGATATCAAGGAGTTCATGTCAGAATTGGAAGAAATACTTAAGGCAAAGCAGGAGAAGTCGAATCCCTGAGCCAATTTTATTGGTGGACCCATCGTCAATTCAGCGTGTTACACGACCTCCCAGTGATGAATAAACACCCATGTCATGATCTGGACGCCACATTGATGCGGCTGGCCCTGCGAGAGGCCCGGAAAGGGTTGGGTCGGACCTCGCCCAATCCTGCGGTGGGGGCGGTCATTGTCATCAACGGGGAGGTCGCGGCAAGGGGGTATCACCGGCGGGCAGGTCTCCCCCATGCAGAGGTGGAGGCCTTGAGCCGGTTGGGGAACCATTGTCCCGAAGGCACCCTATACGTCACCCTCGAACCCTGCAATCATGTGGGAAAAACGCCGCCCTGCACTCAGGCGATTCTGAAGAGCGGCATTCGAAAAGTGGTGGTGGGGATGAAAGATCCCAATCCACGGGTGACCGGGGGCGGTTGTGCTTTCCTGGAGGCCCACGGCATTGATGTGACAGTGGGCGTCCTGGAGGCCGAATGCCGGCGACTCAATGAAGACTTCCTGGTATCTGTCAGAGAAGGACGTCCCTTTGTCATTGCCAAGTCGGCCATGACCCTGGATGGATGGACCGCAACATCCGCCGGGCACTCAAAATGGATCTCCAACGAGGAATCAAGGGCCTTTGTTAACCGCCTGAGGAACAGGGTGGATGCCGTGATGGTGGGGATCGGAACGGTCCTTGCGGATAACCCCTCGCTGACCACGCGACTGAAAAAGGGGAAGGGGAGAGATCCCCTCCGCATCGTTGTGGATACCCATCTCAGGATTCCACGCGATGCAAAGGTGGTGACCCAGCATTCATCCGCACCTACGCTGATTGTTACCGGTGAAGGCATGGCAGCACCGGATTGCCAGCCCTTCCGGGGAGGCGGCGTCTCCACACTGGCCTGCCCGCTCCGGGAAGGGAAAATCGATCTCAAGGCGTTGATGAAGCGGTTGGGAGAGATGTCGGTCATGAGCGTTCTGCTGGAAGGGGGCGCGGCCATTATGGGCTCCATGCTGAGGGAAAGACTGATCGATAAATTTTACCTCTTCAAGGCGCCCAGGCTCCTTTGCGGGGATGACGGTGTTCCCATGGCAGGAGGGCCGGGACCCGAAAAAATGGACAACGCCATGCTCTTGAAAGATATTCGGGTGAGACGATTTGGAGATGACACCCTAATAAGAGGATATCCGTCATATAGGACTTGATACTGGATGCTTGACAGTAGATGCCCGATGCTGGATATCTCCATTATGTTCAATCGTTAGCACTCGCATTCCAATGCGGCATAACCGCAACCAAAAATATCTCACACAGAGACGCGAAGACAAAGAGAGACAAAGGGAATTTCTGTCCGATTACTGGCCCGGCAGCCTGGCGATAATTCGTTCCCAGAGATCGGAGAGGACTCCCGAGGCCTTTCGGGAAGCCTCAATGACATCTTCTACCGAGGTCCGCTCCATGCAATCAGGGAGATTGACGTTGGTAATGACGGCGATGGCCAAGACCCTGAGGCCGCAGTGGACCGCGACAATCGTCTGCGAGACCGTGGACATGCCTACCGCGTCTGCGCCGATCATCCGCAAAAAGCGTGTTTCCGCCGGCGTTTCAAGGGAAGGTCCAAGGACGCCCACATAGACGCCCTGTCGGATCATCATCCCGGACTGAACAGCTTCCTCTTTCGCGATCCGAATAAGATCCTTTGGATAAGCCTGGCTCATATCAGGAAATCGGGGGCCGAACCGGTCCAGATTGGGGCCTGTCAATGGATTCGACCCCTTCAGATTGATGTGGTCGGTCACGATCATCAGGTCTCCTCTATCAAACTGCGGGTTGAGCCCTCCGGCGGCACTCGACATCAGGAGATACCGTACGCCGAGACCGGCCATCACTCGGACAGGAAAGGTGACCTCCTGAGGCGAATACCCCTCGTAGAGATGTACACGGCCTTCCATGGCAATGATCGGCCTGCCAGCAATGTTGCCGAATGCCAGGTTCCCCTTGTGACCTTCAACCGTGGACCTGGGAAAATGGGGAATCTCTTCAAAGGGGATCCGCACCTCACCGGTGATCCTTTCTGTGAGCGCCCCTAAGCCTGTTCCGGTGATCATCCCGATCTCAGGTTTTGCATTCAATCTGGCCCGCAAAAACGCCAATGTTTCTGATAGGTTATCTTCCACTTAGAGTCTCCTTTCCATGTTCAAGCGTGCAACGATCTGGAAGTCCCCTTTCTAATTAGGCCTGCAAGGCCAAAATGTCAATAGATTGCAACGGGCCTTGATCCAGGATGCCAAAGAGAGGAGAAATTGGGGCGTCAACGCCACACTTTAGCGAGCTGATCACCTGTGTTTCATACGTATTTATATTGCGTAACAATTATAATTCAATGAGTTAGATGATATTCTGGTTTTCTGGCATAAAAACTGCATGCCATGGTAAAACAAAGAAAAAATCTTGTCGCCGCACCGCGTTCGATGGATCAGGCAACGAAGTCCGACTGATATTGAGCACAACACAATTTAGATAATAGACTATATAAGGAAATAAGATATGAATGAAAATCTAATTTTAAGATCGGTTTCATTGAAAAAGGTTGTTTTGGTATTTTATTTTTTATTGATTGCTGTTTTTTTTCACTTGAGTTTTTCGGCGAGAGAGGATTCGGCCAGCTTTTTGGTGTCTGATCCCTTAGAACCTTGTCACCCAAAACAAGAAA
Organism: Thermodesulfobacteriota bacterium; assembly: GCA_030837545.1. Classification (GTDB taxonomy): domain Bacteria; phylum Desulfobacterota; class DSM-4660; order Desulfatiglandales; family Desulfatiglandaceae; genus AUK324. The sequence continues at coordinate 2,771 of JAUPKI010000100.1, forward strand.
CTCCTTGCGGCGTTCTGGCCTTGCATGAGCCCTTATTTATTTGTGGCTATGCCTTCTTGGGAGAAGGATATCCCACCGATTTTTCAAGAGGGGAGAATCTCGTGTCCCTCCCTCAAGATAAACAGGTGGAAGAACAGTCTGAAGTGGACATCCAGGTCGAGATACCGGCAGCCCTGGGGAAAATGTCTAAGCCCTATTATCCGATAATTATTAGGGCTGCAAATCGTTATAAGGTGGACCCGTCCCTTGTCAAGGCAATTATTATGGCTGAATCAGGGTATGATCCTCAGGCCGTCTCCACTGAGGGCGCCGCAGGCCTCATGCAGTTGATGCCAAGAACGGCCGAGGCATTGGGCGTGGAGGACGCATTTAAACCGGAGCATAATGTGGACGCGGGCGTCAAATATCTCAAACAACTTCTGGAAGAGCTTGACCACGATGTCGAACTGGCCTTAGCGGCCTACAACGTTGGAATTGGCATGGTCAGACGGCACCAAGGCATCCCCCCCATCAAGGCAACCCAGTATTACATCAAAAAGGTCTTTGCCTACTACCATTACTACAAGAACGAAGCCATCGGCAAAACCGACAGTGTATGAACCCGACGTATGGGTATCGCTTCTCTCTCCCTCTTATTCATCTTTTTCCCCTTTTCACCTTGACCTGTCTCTACCCTCTGATATAAGTATACGCCGATGTGACTTGGGGACCTGGTCGAATCGCTGACATACGCGATCCATGTGGGAAAGTCGAGAAATGATGCCATCGTACCGGCCTCTATGGTGCATCCCGAAACGAGAAACGCTGGTGTGTTTTATGATGTGATAAGAGGCTGTTAGGTATCGAATCCTTTTGGCACATCGGGGGATTCGTCAACATCGACTCAAAGAGAAGGCAGCAAGAGATGGAACTTCCGAACCCAGAAGGGCAGGGGAGATTAATCGCCCAGGTGATCACCCAAGGCCTTTGTGTCCGATGCGGCGCCTGCGTTGGAATATGCCCTTATTTTAGATACTTTGATGGCAAAGTGGTGATGATGGACCCCTGCCCTGCCGGGGAGACATTTCGATGCCTTCAGGTATGTCCCAGGGCCGGTTATGAGGGGACTTCCTCATTCCAACAGGAATACCCAGGCGATATCGGCGCCTGTCAGGAGATCCTGACGGCCCGGGCAACCGATGAAACGATCCGGATGAAATCCCAGTATGGCGGCGTCGTATCTGCGCTTCTCATCTATGCCCTTGAAAAGGAGATGATATCCTCGGCCGTTCTGACAGACGCAGGAGACCTCTTCGCGCCGAAGGGCAGACTTGTGCACACGAGGTCCGATGTCGTGGATTGCGCCGGTTCCCGGTTCCAGGTATTCGGCCTCCGGGAGTTTATCGGTGATGAACGCGGCCATCAAGGAGGGCTATTCCCGATTGGGAGTGGTGGGTCTCCCCTGTCAGATGGAGTCCCTTGCCCGAATGCGCCTGGCGCAGCCGGATGGAGAGGAGAGGGCCAGGGCCGTGTCGCTCAAGATTGGGCTTTTCTGCACATGGGCTATTGACTATGCACGGCTGGAGGCCTACCTGGTCCGGCAGGATGTGAAAGGCCCTGTACTGAAATCGGATATTCCGCCCCCCCCGTCTGAGACATTCAAGGTGCAGACCCCAACCGGCTGGATGGATTTTCCCCTCTCAGATATCCGGCCGATGGTTCAGAAAGGCTGTTCCCTGTGTGAGGACATGACGGGTGAGCAGTCTGACATTTCAGTGGGGACGGCGGAAGGACGCGACGGGTGGAATACGGTGATTGCAAGGACAGATACGGGATTACAGCTTCTAAAGAGTGCTATTAAGGATGGCTGGCTTGAAACAGATGATCTGCCCGGCGCAAACTTCGATCATCTGAAGGAGGCTGCACGCAATAAGCGAAAAAGGGCCAGGCAGGCGGAACTTGACCGATCAAGGCAAAACGAGTGATCTATGAATAAAATCAGTGAAAAGGGTGGGAGTGAGGAACTCCTCCTTCAGGGAAACGAGGCTATTGCCCGGGGGGCCCTGGAGGGGGGCGTGAGGTTCTGTGCAGGGTATCCGGGCAACCCCTCATCAGAGATCATCGAGACATTGATCCAGGCATCCCATGACCTCCCGATCTACGTGGAATGGTCGGTCAACGAGAAGGTCGCACTTGAGGCCGCCGCAGCCGCTTCATTTGCCGGATGCCGGGCCCTGACCAGCATGAAGCAAAACGGCGTCAACGTGGTCTCTGACTTTCTGACCAACCTGGCCCTCTCCGGGACAAAGGGGGGGCTGGTCCTGGTGACCTGCGATGATCCGGGGGGCATATCGAGCACCAATGAGGAGGATGCCCGGCACTTTGCCCGGCTCGCGCAGATCCCGCTGCTCGAACCGGCTACACCCCAGGAGGCCCTGGAGATGACCCGGTGGGCCTTTGAGCTGTCCGAGATCATCGGAAATATTGTGCTGCTTCGAAGCGTGTCCCGCCTCTCCCATACCCGCAGCAATGTCCGGACAGGGGCGATTCCCGACAACGACACAAGACCTTGCTTTGACACGCGTATCCCCTTCCACACATTTCCTGTGGTCGTCAAGGACAGGGCGAGGTATGAGAAACTGAGACAGGCGGCCGAACGCTATGAGGCGTCTCCCTTTAACCGCTATGATGGCCCGGACAGACCGGAGACCCTCATCATATCATCCGGATGCGCGTGGAGTTACGCCGTGGAAGCGGTTGAGATCCTGGGCCTGCGCGAAAGGGTGGGGATACTGAAACTGGGGACCACCTGGCCCCTTCCGAAGAGGCTCATAGAGAGGCATTTGAGCCATTGTGATCGAATTCTTTTCGTGGAGGAGATCGATTCATTCCTGGAAGACAACGTCAAGTCCCTCGCGGCGGACCTCGGTGAAAAAATCGGTCTCAAGGGATATATGGGGAGGGCTTCAGGCCACATACCCCTGTGCGGTGAACTGGCGCCTTCGAACATCCTCCATGTCCTGGGAGACCTGTTCGACATATCTTGGGAGGATCGCGGATACCGGGACAATATCTCAGATCTTACGGGGGGCGTCCTTGCTCCAAGGGAATTTGGATTCTGCCCGGGATGCCCCCATCGCGGATCATACTATGCCATTAAGACCGCTTTGGCCTGGGACAACCGGGACGGCTTTGTCTCTGGGGATATCGGTTGTTACAGCCTGGGATTGTTTCCCACCGGATTCAGCCAGGTGAAATCCGTGCATGCGATGGGTTCCGGGCTGGGCATTGCCTCCGGCTATGGAAAACTCGATAGATTCGGTTTTGATCAGCCCGTGATCACCGTGGTCGGAGATTCCACCTTTTTTCATGCAGGCCTCCCCGGACTGATCAACGCCCTGTTCAATCAGTCCGACATCCTGCTCCTGATCCTCGACAACAGCGCAACGGCCATGACCGGATTTCAGCCCCACCCCGGAAGTGGCAGAACTGCTATGGGCGTCCCGACCGTTCCGGTGGATCTCGAAGGTCTCTGTCGGGTATTGGGGACCCATGTGGAGGTGGCTGACCCCTACGATATGGAGAACACGGCCCAAACCATCTACCGTCTGATGCGAATGACCGGTCCCAGGGTCCTTGTCATGCGACGCAAATGCGCGCTGGTGCAGGGAAGGGAAGGGGGGTTTCCTTACCGGATGCGCGTCAAGCCGGAGCAGTGTCTGGGAGAGAGATGCGGGTGCGGACGGTATTGCAACCGGGTCTTTCGATGCCCCGGCCTGATATGGGACCAGCAGGCGGGTAAGGCCCGGATCGATGACGTGATCTGTGTAGGTTGCGGCATTTGCGCGGATATATGTCCCCAGGGGGCCATTGAGCGAGAGAAGAAATCATGATGAACCTGTTGAATCTGATCATCACCGGGGTCGGCGGGCAGGGGAATGTCTTGGCTTCCCAGATACTGGGCCAGGCTGCGGTCAAAAGGGGGTTGTGCGTCACCATCGGCGAGACCTTCGGACTGTCACAGCGAGGCGGGGCCGTGATGAGTCATATCCGGCTGTGCGAGAGGGGGAATTACGGTCCGCTGATACCGCCCAACATGGCCGATGTCATTGTCGGGCTGGAACCGCTGGAAACCCTGAGGACCGTTCTGGAATACGGAAATGAAGAGACGGTCTTTATTGCCAATTCAAGGCCGATCCATCCCTTGAATGTGATCGCGGGCGATGTGGAGTATCCTGATCCTGAATGGATTCGGAACATCCTAAAAAAGGCCGGCCGAAGGCTTTACTGGCTGAATGCAACAGAAAAAGCCCTGGATCTGGGAGGACCCATCATGCTCAATATGATCATGCTGGGCGCACTCTGCGCATTGGATCATTTTCCCTTAACAGCCGAGGATATCCAGGGCATTATTCAGACTGTTTTTCCTGCCTCCAAGCTGTCCGCAAACGTGAAGGCACTGGAAATCGGTGGAAATCTGATTCGAAGCGATGAAAATTGATCTGCATATACACTCCAGAGGTTGTTCGGACGGTAAATTGACCCTCCCCGAGATATTCAAGGAGGCCCATTCGAGGGATATTGGACTGATTTCCATCACCGATCACGACAATATTGCCTGCCAGGTGATAGCAGAAGCCCTCGCCTCCGAATACGGCATACGCTATCTGTCCGGTGTGGAACTGAACATCTCTTTTTCGCATCCTCGATACAGGGATGGAAAAGCGATCTCTCTGGACGTTCTGGGATATCAATATGAAAGCGACAATCCTGCGCTGACTATCAAGATAGGGGAATTGATCGCGTATCGTCGGCATCGCGCCGAAGAGATTCTCGATAACATCAACCGGGAATTTAAAAAGAGGGGACTGGCGCCCTTTACGCGGAAAGACCTCGAGGCCATTGAGGAGACGGTGGACGGCGCCTTTGGAAGGCCCCATATCGCCAACTATATGGTCAGGAAGGGGATTGTCGCCAGCCGGCAAGAGGCCTTTGACCGTTATCTGGTGGCCTGCAATGTGCCCAAGATGCCCCTTTCTCTTGAGGAGGCCTCCAGCCTGATTCGCGGGGCAGGCGGCAAGCTGATGCTCGCCCACGGCAATGACCCCAACGGGACCTCCCTGGCAGCCTACACCACATCCCTCGAGGAACAATGCCGGATCATTCGGGAGGCCATGCTCCCTTTCCTGGACGGGATCGAGTGCTGGCATTCCAGGCTGAGCCCTGAGACCACATCGGCCTATATTTCACTGGCCAGGGAAAATGGTCTGATGGTCTCGGGCGGGTCTGACTGTCATCAAGACCCGATTATCATGGGCACGGTCGATGTGCCGGCCTCTGTGGCCGGACAGTTCGGCATCGGCGAGGCGGAGAGGAGACCATGAAGGATATGATCATGGACCTTCAAGATCCTGCCGCCCTCCCGGATCCGACAGGGCGCGTCACGGTGGTCCAGACCCACATCTCCATCGTTTTTGTGGCTGATGCGTTTGTGTATAAGATCAAAAAGCCAGTGAATTTCGGTTTCCTTGACTTCTCCACCCTTGAAAAGCGGAGGTATTACTGCCATCGGGAGATCGAACTGAACCGACGGCTCAGCAGGGATCTGTATTTAGACGTCCTTCCGGTCACCCTTCAGGGGACAACTCACACCCTGAGAAAGACCGGCGGGGAGGCAGTGGAGTACGCTGTCTGGATGAAGCGGATCCCGGATGACAGGCTCATGAAATCGGTGTTTGCCCGGGATGAAATTACAGAAAATCATCTCAGGCAGATCGCAGAGGTCGTTGCCGGGTTTCACGCAGAGGCCGCCATGACCCCGGAGATCACGGCCTTTGGGTCCCCTCAACGGTTCAAGATCAATACGGATGAGAACTTCGAACAGATCAGCAGATATATCGGGATAACGGTTTCGAAGAAGCAGTTCCAGGGCCTGAAGGGCTGGACGGAGGATTTCTACCGATCGAACCAGTCGCTTTTTATGGAGAGGATAGCGCATGGTCGGATCAGGGACTGCCATGGCGACCTTCACATGGAGCATATCTGCCTGACCAAAGACCTCCCCATCTTTGACTGTATTGAATTCAATGACCGGTTCCGTTACAGCGATACCATCGCAGATATCGCCTTCCTCTTGATGGACCTGGAATACCGGGGGGCGGCGGACCTTGCCAGGACCCTCTGGGATTACTACAACGACCTGGCCCGGGAAGAAGAGATGGATGCCCTCTTGACGTTCGACAAGGTCTACCGGGCAGTTGTGCGGGGAAAAGTGAACGGATTTCAAGTGGATGATGCGTCTATTGGCGAGGAGGAAAAGGAGATGGCAGTCTTGACGGCCAAAAAATACTTTGAACTCGCAAGCTCGTATATAGGGATTTAAGAATTCAGGGATTTAGGAATTGTGGGATTAAAGGAAAAAAATCTTTGTGGCTTCGTGTCGTTGTGTGAGATATTTTGGGTTGCAGTTATGCCGCGTTAGGAATTGAGGGAGTGCGGATTAAAGGAGTGTTGTCATGAGGGAACCGTTTGTGGAGTTTATGAAACATGAGTTGGGGCCAAAGACCGTCCTCATTGCCTGCGGTCTGCCCGCATCGTATAAAACCGAAACGACAGAGGTCATAGCGGATCTCAAGGGATACACCATTCTGAGATCCGACCTGATCCGGCTCGAGGTGCTCAAGAACGAGGATATTTTTGATGAAAAGGTCGCCTCCAATATGAATAAGCGGACCCTCGTGTATGACGAGATGTTCCGGATGGCGGATGCCCTGGCGGCCACAGGCGCATCCATGATCCTGGACGCCACATTCGTTACCCAGGCCCTGAGGCAGCGGGCCGCAGAGGTAGCGGCCCGACATCACATGATGCTGATTATTCAGCAGACCCAATGTCCCAAGGAGGTTTCCCTCAGGCGCATCTCAGAACGGACCAAGGAAAAATACGAATCCAACGCCCTGACCGAGCAGGCTTATACCAATAATGTCAAAAAATTCGAGCCGGTGGACTTGGATGACCTGAAAGGCCTCCACCCCGACTTAAAGATCACCCATCTTCTGGTGGATACCGCATCGGATTTGACAGAGGAATGGTTCGTCATCGGAAAGGTGACGCGGTAGGGAAATGAATACCAGGATGAAAGTTGCGATAGAGTCCCTCAAGCAAAGAATCCTGGCTTCCAGGGGAGAGATCCCGGCTGATCGGGTCCTGAAAGGGGGCCGTGTGGTCAACCTTTTTTCCGGCGACATCCAGAAAGGGGATGTGGCCGTATGGGATGGCGTCATAGTGGGTCTGGGCCTTGCTTATCATGGGAAAGAGGAGATTGACGTCAGCGACCAGTGGATTGTGCCAGGACTTATTGACGGACATCTGCACATCGAGAGCAGCATGCTCTCCCCTTCCCGCATTGCGGCCGCGCTCCTGGTTCACGGGACCACCGCCATTGTGGCAGACCCCCATGAAATCGCCAATGTCATGGGCCTGGACGGGATCCGGTATATGCTCGATGAGAGCGCCGGCATCCCGTTTGATATCTTTTTCATGGCCCCCTCCTGTGTGCCGGCCACCCACCTCGAGACCTCGGGCGCAATCCTGGCCGCCTCCGATCTGAAGGAGCTCTTGAAAGAGCCGCGCATCCTCGGACTGGCGGAGATGATGAATTTCCCCGGTGTTCTCATGGGAGACCCCCAGGTCCTCGAAAAGATCGTCCTATTCCAGGACCGGGTGGTGGATGGTCACTCCCCCATGGTGACAGGATATGATCTTCAGGCATACCTGAGCGTGGGCATCGGTTCAGATCATGAATCGACCCTTCGACAGGAGGCACTTGAAAAGATGGAGAACGGGATGATGGTCATGATCCGTGAGGGGACCTCGGCCAGAAATCTCGAGGAGTTGCTCCCGCTGGTCACGGAGAGGAATTCGCACCGGTTCTGTTTTGTCTCAGACGATCTTCACGCAGAGGATATCCAGGATCGGGGGCACCTCGATTTTGTTGTAAAAAAAGCGATCCGATCCGGTCTCGAGCCGATAACGGCCATCCGGTTGGCCACGCTCAATCCCGCCGCCTACTTTGGGCTCCGCAGACGGGGCGCCATAGCCCCCGGGTATCGGGCGGACATGGTCGTTTTAAATGATCTCAACGAGTTCGATGTCGCGGCCGTGTACAAGGACGGCAGGCAGGTGGTTAAGGATGGCGAACTGACTGATTCTCAGTGGGATTCTTTCGGTGTGTCGTTCAAACCACGCGGGCCCTTGTCTGTTGCCCCGCTCCAGGCGGATGACTTCGGCATTCCATACCCCGGAGGAAGGGCACGGATTATTGAGCTTGTGCCGGGACAGATCTTTACCCGCGGTTGCATGGAAGGCGTCCCGTCGGTAAATGGGTTCGTCAAGACAGACCCTGAAAACGACTTGTTGAAATTGGCGGTGGTGGAACGACATCACGCGACCGGCAATATTGGACTGGGCCTTGTCCGCGGTTTCGGGCTTCAGAAAGGCGCCATCGCCTCATCCGTTGCCCATGATTCTCACAATGTGATCGTCGCCGGAGTCACGGACGAAGAGATCTGCATGGCCGTCGAGGTGGTGAGGGACATGGGGGGAGGTCTTGCTGTGGTGCAGGGACATGAGACGCTTTCGAAGGTTCGCTTGGAAATCGGCGGACTGATGTCCGCACAGTCCATCGAAATTCTGGTCCCACAGCTCAAGGCCGTCAAGAGGGCCGCTGCCGAGATAGGTTGCCGATTGGACGAACCATTTATGGCCCTCTCTTTTCTGGCCCTCCCGGTCATCCCCGAACTCAAGCTGACCGATAGGGGGCTGGTGGATGTCAACCGCTTTGAATTCGTTCCCCTTTTTGCGGTGTAACGGAGCGTCCCAATGGCTTCTCAATCGGTGGGAATCATCTATAAGCATCATCACGATCCGGCAAAAGAAGAGGCCGAAAGGCTCAGCGCATGGTTTAGAACGCGAGGCATCCGGGTCTTTTCAGAGGAGATGGACGCCAAAGGCCCTGCGAACGGAACCTTTAAAGAATCCTCCGCCATCCCGAACGATGTGAACTGGGTGGTTGTCCTGGGCGGGGACGGAACCCTTCTCGGCGCGGCGCGTCGGGTGGGTCGCTATGGGGTTCCTATCCTGGGGGTTAACTTGGGGGGGCTGGGGTTCCTGACCTGCATCCCGTTGGTCCGGATGTATCCTGTCGTCGAGACCATGATCCGGGACGGTCTTGATGTGGAAACGCGGGTGATGCTGGAGGCCCGCGTCATGCGGAATGCGATGGAAGCCATCCGTTTTCAGGTGCTCAATGATGTCGTGCTCAACAAGAGTACCCTGGCCAGGATCATCGACCTCGACGTCACGATTAACGACGATTTTCTTACGACATTCAGGGCTGATGGGCTCATCATATCCACCGCGACCGGGTCGACCGCCTACAACCTGTCGGCAGGGGGTCCGATCATCTACCCCACGTCCGAGAGTTTGGTCCTGACCCCGATTTGTCCCTTTACACTGACGAATCGGCCGATTATTGTCCCGGACAAGGCGGTGATTGAGATTGCCCTGGGGAAAGAGAGCGAAGAAACCGTTATCCTCACCTTTGATGGACAGGTGGGATTTGATCTGCTTCACGAGGATGTAGTGACCATTCGAAAATCAAATGAAAAGATCACCCTGTTTAAGTCCCCGGATCAAAGTTACTTCGAGATTCTCAGAACCAAGCTCATGTGGGGTGGACTACCCAAAGGATCAATGATGGATGATGGGCGATCGAGGGCGCGGTGATTTGAACCCGATATTCAACACGGCGGGAAGTATGGCATCTCAATTGAGAATCGCCAATCCTCAATCCTCGCTGATAAGCCAGATTTTTCGCGTGGATCGTGAGACGATAGGATATCTCCGGTTCACCCTTGAGTCGTACGACGGCATGGCCATGGTGACGACACGGGATCCCTACGCGGCGCTCATCGAGGTCTTCATGTCGCCTGGATGCGTGGAAACGGTCCTGCAACTTCTGGAGGCACTGAGACAGGAAGAAGGCCTTCACATTGAAACACTTGAATGAATGTATAACATTATATATATCTATCATCCATATGATATTAAATATATAATAGACACAATGATATCGTGCATCGTGTATCTTGAGCGGCGCTGGTGAAGGGGTGCCTTTTGTCAAGGGGCTTTTATATTGAGACCATGGGTTGCCAGATGAATGCCCATGATTCTGATTTTATGGCCCAGTCTCTGATCGACAGCGGATTTGTTCCGGTAAGCAGTCCCGAACAGGCTGACGTGATCCTGGTCAACACGTGCGTGGTGCGGGCCAAGCCTGAGCAGAAGGCCTACAGCTTTCTGGGCCGCGCATCGGGCATCAAGGCTGAAAATCCGTTGAAATTCCTGGGAATCATTGGATGTCTCGCCCAGATGAAGGGCGCTGACCTCCTCAAACGCTTTCCGCAACTGGACCTGATCATGGGTCCGAGGGAGCTATCCCGCTTTCCAGAGATCGTGAAAACAATCGATCGTCCATCGGTAAAAATCGTGGCTACCCATCTGGATCCCGCGCCCCCTTGTCACATCCCCGGCCACGGGTGCCTTCGCAAGAAGGTGACTGGTTATGTCTCCATTATGGAGGGGTGCAACAACTTCTGCAGCTATTGCATTGTCCCTTATGTTCGAGGGCGCGAGACATCGAGATCCCCCAAAGAGATCATGGCCGAGGCAGTCCATCTCCTCTCACATGGAGTGAAAGAAATTACCCTGCTGGGACAAAACGTCAACTCCTACCTCTGGAAGGGGAGGGGCGGACGTCAGAGACGGAATTTTCCGGACCTCCTGAGCGAGCTGAGCACATTGGATGGTCTGCTGCGGCTCCGCTTTGTCACCTCGCATCCAAAGGACCTCTCCGATGAGCTGATTTCCTGTTTCGGCGGGATCCACAACCTTTGCCCGCATATTCATCTCCCGTTTCAGGCCGGCTCAAACCGAATTCTTAAGCTCATGCGTCGAGGCTATACGCGGGAGGACTACATGACGCTGATTCAGAAGTTGAGAGCGGTCAAACCGGATATTGCCATTACCAGCGATGTGATGGTAGGGTTCCCAGGTGAAAGCGACCAAGATTTTGAAGACACCCTCGGTCTAATCCGTTACGTTAGGTTTGATTCCCTGTTTTCATTCACCTATTCCGACCGAAGGGGAACTGCAGCCGAGCAAATGGGAGACAAGATTGATGACCTGACAAAGGCTGCCCGACTGAATACCCTGCAAAACGTCCAAAAAGGCATAACGCTTGAAAAAAACAAGGAACTTGAAGGGAAGCCTGCCGTCATACTGGTGGAAGGCGGTAGCAAGAAAGGGCACCAGCTCTCCGGAAGAACAGATACTTATAAAATCGTTAATTTCATCGCAAATGACCGTCTGATAGGAAGCTTAGTTAATGTTAAAATTAAACGTTCTTTCCTGAATTCACTATGGGGAGAATGGATCTCTTCGGTTCTCCCTAACAGTCAGGATCTTCGCGACTTCGGGGTGATGTGAGCATGGGAACAGAAGATATCCGTTATAGCGATGAGTCGATACTGGTGGTGGACGACGAGGAGTTTGTAAGGGAACCGATTGTCGCCATGTTGGAGCGCCTTGGCTTTAAGGCCGAGGCCGCGGGATCTGGAGAGGAGGCGCTGGAAAGACTTGGCAATGCAGGTGCCACGTTCCTGCTGACAGATATCCGTATGCCCGGGCGTGTGGACGGGCTTGAACTGATCCGTGAGACGAAGCGCCAATACCCGAATGTCTTCGCTATTGCAATGACCGGCCATTCAAAAGAATTCAATTATGTCGAAGTGATCAATGCGGGGGCCACAGACTTCGTGAACAAGCCGTTCGGGATTGAGGAACTCGAGGCCAAGATAAAGCGGGCTATGATTGAGCGAAACACCCGTAAGGAACTCAACAGACTGTCCATTACCGATGCCCTGACTGGGCTCTACAACCAGCGCCATTTCTATGCCCGACTCAAGGAGGAGATGGCCAGGTCCAAGAGGCAGAAGCATAACCTGGCATTAGTTCTCTTTGATCTGGACGGTTTCAAGGAGTATAATGATCATTTTGGGCATCTCGCCGGCGACAAACTCCTTCAGAGGGTTGGAGAGGTCATCAGCAGCAGGGTCAGGCAGGATGTGGATTCAGGATACCGCTACGGCGGGGATGAATTTGCCGTCATACTCATAGACGCAGATGCTGCGGTTGCAGAAATGATGTCCGCCCGCATTAGAGAAGGTATTGAGAAGACATGCGGGCTGACGGCCAGTGCAGGGTATGCGATTTTTTCCGAAGGTCTGACGGCTGACGAACTGGTTGCCGAGGCCGACAAACGGCTGTACGCATGTAAAGAACAGCAGAAGAAAGGCATACGCCGGGAGCCCTTTGGCGCTTTCCAAAATGGAGATAGCCATCCGGAGCCGTAAATATCGCGCAATCAAAAGTGTCCGATAATGTATATTATGTAAACTTAATGAACGAAGGTCTAAATCTCAGGAGAACTTCACACCCTCTATAGCCGGTTTGAAAATATACGTTGACATATCCCCTTGACATTTGGTAGAGACGGTCTCACTGCAATGAGCGATCGATCCTGAATACAAATCAAATCCCTTTCCTCGTAACTTATCGAACGGAGGTTGTATCGAATGGGTAGTGTGGTCAAGAAGCGGCGGAAGAAAATTACAAAGCACAAATACCGAAAGCTCCGCAAGAAAATGCGTCATAAGAACAAATAATATTCTCTGTTAACAGAAGCGAAAAAGGCAGCTCGGGTCGAGCTGCCTTTTTCATGCCGAATCAATGGGAGGTCAGTAATCGCTACTTGCCGTATTCGTACCAGCCCCCCCCTGTTTTTCTGCCCAGTCTATTTGCCCGGATCATGGTCTTGAGGAGGTTGGGAGAAGCCCATTTGGACTCCTTATTGAGTTCCTTGTAAAAATATTCAGCAACAAAGTAACAGACATCAATCCCCGTCAGGTCCATCAATTCAAACGGCCCCATGGGGTAATTAAGGCCGTTCTTGACCGCCGTGTCAACATCCTTCGGCGTAGCGATCCCTTCCTCAACGATCTTAATGGCCTCTATCATGTGAGGAATCATAATCCGGTTGACAATAAATCCGGGAGAATCTTTTTTGACCTCTACGGTTATCTTTCCCATCTTCTGCGCGACCGCCGTGGTCGTTGCCACGGTTTCGTCGCTCGTCGAATACCCCCTGATAATCTCAACGAGCTTCATTAATGGGACGGGATTGAAGAAGTGCATTCCGCAGACCTTTTCCGGACGTTGGGTGGCTGCGGCGATCTCGGTCAGGGACATGGACGAGGTATTGGATGCCAGGATCACCTCGGGGGGACACAGATCATCAAGTTCCTTGAAAACGCTTTTCTTTAAATTCAGGTCTTCAATAACCGCCTCAATCACCAAATCCACACCCTTCATGAGTGCCAGATCTGTGGTGCCCTGAATTCGGCCCATGACCGCTTTTTTTTGAGCCGCATCCATCTTCCCTTTTTCAACACTCTTCGAGAGAAAGCGGTCGATGCTTTTCATCCCTCGATCGACAAATTCATCCTTGACATCTCTCATCACAACGTCACACCCGATCTGGGCTGCGATCTGCGCAATGCCGTTTCCCATCGTGCCCGCGCCGACGACGCCAATCTTTTTGATCTCCATAACTGCTCCTTTACATGGTTATCTGGTCCAACAACTGATGCACCCGCATATCATCAGGGTCATCGTATCTGCCATGGGTCCGGGGCCTGACCTTCAATCACGCGTTGAGAGCGACGGATGTTGGATTGCCAGGCACGAAAGACCGACCGCATGACACCCCTTAACGCAGCAGCAGTTCCGATTCATGCCCCTACTTGAGGACCTGACCTGAATTGCTCCTTATACGGACTCCACGCCTGTTACTTCAGGAATGTTCTGTTTCAAGATCTTCTCGATTCCCATCTTGAGGGTCATCTGGGCCATCGGACATCCTCCGCACGCACCCATCAGTTTCACCTTGACCATTCCATCTTGTTCCACATCAACCAATTGAACATCGCCCCCGTCCGCTTGGAGCGAAGGCCGAACCTTTTGAAGGGCGCTCTCAACCTTTTCCTTTAGCGTCATATCCTTTTCATCTCCTTAGGTTATCTGGTGGTTTATCTTAGTTCCGCACACCCATGTGCCCTCTCTGGGTAGAGAAAGATTAATACTTAGCACAGATATCGGCAGATTGCCACCCAAAAATGCCGACCTCCTCCTCCGCGAGCGCTGAAACTTCTCGACGGCAGGCGTTATGCAGGTTGCCCAGTGCCATTGAAGAATTTCACGACCCGTTGATCCAGATATTCGCGGAGACCTGAAGAGGTTTTCGGACTCCACCCCATACTGGACCGCCATACCTCATCCGACTCCATGCAGAGGTAGAGGCCGAGATCAGGATGCCACGCTTCCAGGAGGTGTCGGATAACGTGGTAAAGTTCAATTCGAATGGGCTTGAAGTAACGCATTTTACCATCCAGACCGATGATAAATTCGCCATTGAGAACACCGGATGTCGGGTGGCGCCTACGAATAATCGGTTTAAGGGCCGGCATAAATCGGAAAGAACCCATACTGATCCAGATAATGCGCCCGGGGTCAATCCGCCTGTCCAACAACTCGACGGTTCGGGCATAGTCATCCCGCCAACCCGGATACGGGACCAGGGGATCGAAGTGAAACCCGAGGATAAACCCCTCTGATTGACATTGTCTTGCCGCCTCAACCCTCTTCTCGATGCTTGCCGCCCCTTTTTCTTCCTTGGCTGAGATCCAGGGACCATTGAGGGACCACGACAGGATAATCCGGTCTCTGTACCCTGAGGCCAGTACCCTGCTGATCCGGGTCGTCTTTGTCTTAAGTTCCAGGATCGCGTTTTTTCGGCGGGAAAATTGAGGCAGCAGCATGTCGCTCCAGTGGGTCATCGGGTCAAGGGCGAGGCTATCTGTAAATTCTCCCGTCCCCACCCTGAATATCCGCCCAGGCTGGCTGTCAATGACCTGCAATACATCCGGGAGCTGTTCCTCCAGGTTCACAAAGACCCTCAAGGAGGGCTGATTGACGAAATAGGATTGAAGGATGCAATAACTGCAGTCAAGGGGACAATTGGCCGCAAGATTGAGGATTTGATACCCGCAGCAGATATATTCCCGGGTACCGGGACAGGGTTTCAGGAAATCGCCCTTATAGTGCTGCAAATGGAGCGTTTCCTTGCCGGGCTCACCATCAAAGAGGTGTGGATCCAGTCCCGAAGAATGCACAGGCACGCCGGGAAGACCAGCCAGTATTTGCCGGGTGAGGGCATAGGATGAGGCATCTTTGTCGAGGACCACCCGCCTTATGTGAAGTCCGTTCATCAAGAGGTTCCATCCCATGGATTTCTCAGCTAGTCCAGCCCCTGTATTCGAAGGAGTTCCTGAAGCCTGTTTTTGAGGTCCTCCCCTTCCCTGAAAAGGATTTCTAATCGGTAATGCTCTCCCTCAAAAAAGGGTGGAGCGCTTATCAGGATCCCATCCGGCAGGTTCAGGTTAATCACGGCCCGGCTGAATTTCTTTTCGGCCTTGACGATGGAGGGGTTGCGTCGCGTTTTGATGCGGTTGAGCACCGCCTTTGCCTGCTGGGGCCTGTTCGTGTTCTTATCCAAATGGTTGCGGTCGAGATCCAATTCGCTCAATATCCAAGGGATGGGATTTTTTTCAATAAAAGATAAATCAACTATATAATCAATAAATTGTAATTGTTGATTAATGTTAAGCATTAATTCTGAAATGACCCTTAGCAGGCCAGCTCTGGATGCGGCATCAATGTCTGAAAGCATCTTCACGGCCCGCCATGAGAGTCTCCCTTCTGAGACAAACGTCTTTATCTTCACATCAAAATGTGTCTCCATTTCCAAAAAGAAAAGGAGGCCTTTCTCGTTGGGGCTAAGCCCCAAAAGCGGCATATATTGGGTTACAATTTCTTGTCTCGGCACAAAGGCGGAAAGCCGACTCAGAACCATCCCCTTCTCCACGTCATTCAGTCTTCTTGTGGACAGATTGTCATGGAGATTCAAGAGGAGACATTCCAGAGGAGGCATATCATCATGCCTCTCGATGAGCCGACAGGGCGTGCTGACTGCGTTCAATGACTTTAGTGCCTTGATCCTGCGGTACCCGGCAACGACCGCAATCTTCTGACCCGGATCGCTTCTCAATATGGGGGGATTGATGAGGCCGACCGTTTTGATGGAGGAGATCAGGGGTTCAAGATCGAACCCGAAACTCATGCAGAAGGGCCCCGGCGCGTCGCCGATGTCGTCCAACGCCACCTCCTGGAGCGGTATCTCACTCACCCTATAAGGATTCATAATCTCCCCAGTGTCTCATACCTCACCTGCTCCGGCGTTTTCTTTGGGTTCTTGGCCGCAGTATGGCCCGGATCGATGTGATCTCTTGGCAGCCCAGTAAACGGGCAGCGCCAAAGTAGATGATTATGCCGATCCCGATAAGGGCGATCAGGTGGATACCCATCCCGGAAAGCCCTGCTCCAGGATCGGCGGTCAGCCATCTGGAGAAACAGGCGTACACGCCCAGGGCCATGAGGCCGGCGGCCAGGGCAGACTTGGCTAAAGATATAAAAACTGGCTTTATATTTATAACGGAACCTTTTCTTTTTAAATAAACAATCAGAAGACAAAATTGAACAGATGACGCAATGGAAAGGGCAAGGGCCAGCCCCCCATGTTTCAAGGGCCCCATCAGCCACAGGCTTAACCCGAAATTGATCGCCAGGGCGATCACCGCCACTTTTACAGGCGTCTTTGTGTCCTGGAGGGCATAAAAGGCGGAAACCATCACCCTGATCCCGGAAAAAGCCCAGAGGCCCAGGGCGTAATAGAAAAGGGCGCGTTCTGTCATTATCGATGCGTGTGCATCAAAGGCGCCCCTTTCAAAGAAAATCTGAACGATCGGTTTGCCTAAGACGATCAGTCCCGCCATGGACGGCAGGGTGATAAAAAACACGAGGCAGAGGGCATGGTTCAGGGTACTCTGAAACTGGACAAGATCCTTTCTGGCCGCTTGTGTGGAGAGGGAGGGAAGCGCGGCCGTACTGATGGCGATGGCAAAGATCCCTAAGGGAAATTCAACCAATCGATCTGCATAATAGAGCCATGAAACGCTCCCTTCCGGCAAAAATGTCGCCAAGAGTGTTCCTATGAACTGGTTGACCTGATACACGGCAGAACCAAAAACCGCCGGGAGCATGAGGAGGCCAATCCGTTTGAGCGCAGGGTGGCCGGGGTCCCATTTGGGAAATGGGGTGAAGCCCTCTCTGATGGCATATGGAACCTGCAACCCCACCTGGAGTGCCCCCCCGATCAGGACCCCGATGGCAATGCCCACAATGGGGGCCGCACAATGGGGAGAGATCAGATATGCGGCGGCGATGATGCCGACATTCAGAAAAATAGGGGCGGCAGCCGGGGCGGCAAAACGCCTGAGAGAATTGAGGACCCCCATGAAGAAGGCCACAATGCTGATAAAAAAGATGTAGGGGAACATGATCCGGGTCAGGAGAACCGTCAGGTCATATTTGATGCCGCCCCCTCCGAAACCAAATGCCTGCACACGCACGATCCACGGAGAAAACAGGATGCCCAAAAGGGTCACCGCTACCAGAATGATGGATAGAATGGTCAGTACGACCCTTGCCAGGTCAAAGGCATCTTTCTTTGTCTTGAGGGTGAGATACTCGGTAAATACCGGGATGAAGGCGACGGTGAGAGACCCCTCTGCAAGGAGACGTCTCAGGAGATTGGGGATGCGGAATGCAACAAAAAACGCATCAGCGGCCAAACCGGAACCGAAGAGTCCTGCAATGACCATATCACGGACCAGTCCGAGGATACGGCTCAGAAAGGTGAAGAAGCTGACCACCCCGGCGGCATATCCAAGCCTTCTGTTTTCGTGGCGGGTCTGCTGTGTGAATGCGGAAAAACTTCTTGACATCGCAGTGAATTTTATCTATATTATCTAATTTAGCTGCGAAAGCGAATCAGCAGCGTGAACAGCCGGTTAGAAACAACCACCCATTGTCCTACAAGGAGATCCGGATTTGGCAAACCATCCATCAGCCCTGAAAAGGGCGAAACAGAATGAGGTCAAGAGAGTCAGAAACAAGAGTTCCAAGACAAGGGTCAAAAAGGCGGTCAAGGAAGTCAGGGCCGCCATTGCTGCCAATTCAGCAGAACAGGCCCAACAGGGCTTCAAGGAGGCTGTCTCCATCATTCAGAAGAGCGCTTCCAAGGGGGTTATTCATAAAAACCAGGCATCCCGAAAAATCTCCCGCCTGGCTCGCGGCATCAACCGGCTGACAGCCTCCGAAGGGTGATTCGCCCAGCGGCCAGCGCGGATTCGCCTATAATGACAGGAGCAGATGCTCAAGGATAAGTCGGGGCTGCGCCCCTGACTTTAGATGCCTGTCGGCCCCGTAAAGCATGTGGAGGGCATGTTCCAGATCACTGATGCGCCAGTTCCGCGCTTGTTCGAACAGCTTGTTCGCCAGAAAGGGTTGGACTTGAAGTTTTCTGACCATATCAGCGGATCTTCCGCCCTTATCAGCGATGGATTTGGCCTGGATAATCAGCCGGATCTGCCGGTTCAGCATCCCGATAAACCCGAACGCTGCATCGCGCCCCTCCTCTTCCAGGTATCGATTCAAGACCGAGAGGGAAGCCGCGTGCCGCCTGAGCGATATCTGATCCATTAGCTCGAAAATCGTGTAGATACGGCTGTTGATGGCGAGTTCCTTGACCTCCGCTTCCCCCACCGTCTTGCTCCCGTAGCGGAGATGGAGTTTTTCCATCTCGGTGTACAGGTCCCGCAATCGGTTTCCCACCAAAGTCTGCAGATAGACGCACGCCTTCCCTGTCATGTTCAGCCCTAACTCTGCGGCAAATCGTTTTAACCAGGGCATTACCTGCTTGTCATAGAGTGGCTTGAAATGAACAGCGCCGCCGGCGTCCCTGATCCTTTTATAGAACGCCTTTCTGAAGTCAGCCTTGCCGGATACAAATATGAGGCAGGTGGACGGGACGGGGTTGCCTATGTACGGAATAAAGGACTCAAGGGCCGATGCCGGGATGTTTTCAGTACGCCTGACAATGATGAGGCGGTTTGTCGACAAAAAGGGGAGAGAACAAGCTGCATCGGAAATATCAGCGGGATTTACGGCCTCGCCGCCATAGAAGATCTGGAGGTTGAAATCTCTGGCAGACTCGGGAATGAGGGTTTCGCGAATCTCGTTCAACACTTTTTCGATTTGAAATTCTCCGGGACCGTAGAAGAGATAAATCCTCCCTAACCGGCCGCGTTTGAGCAGGTCCAGGATGTCTTCAGATGAGAGATCGACTGGCATCAGAATCGTTCCATGGTCCGGAGATAGATCCTTTCGGCCAGTAACTGGGCGATCCTTCTGGCCGCCTTTCTCTGGTTATATCGCGTCTTCAGGGGATCGGAATCAACCGTAAAAGGGGCCTTTTCCTCCATCGCCTCGTCATCCCATACGACCTCTCCGGTGGTCCTGTTCATCAGCTTGGCCGCCAGTCTGATCTTGAGCCATCGTGAACTGGTTACCTCAAACGTATCGTTGGTTACCTTATAGCTGAGGGGCTCGGTCTTGATCTCCCGCACATTCCCAATCAGGAGAAATGCCGCCTCTTCCTTTGAAACCAGGGGGATCTGGGAGTGGCTGACAAATTCCTTGCGGATCATCATGGTGAAATCGCCCTCAAAGCCCAAAGAGGATGAGGGGCTTGGAATCAGGGGGATGGCCAGGCTCGGAATGTCGATCCCTTTGGGCTCATTGGTAGCCTGGAGTTGATACCCGCATCCGGATATCCACAGGAACACCACAAAGATGGCCATCCGAACCGTGAGACGTGAAATGTGAATCGATTTACTCCTCAACACTCCCTGAATTCCTCAATCCCGAATCCCTCAATTCCTAAATCCCCCAATTCCTGAACTCATCATCCTACGCCACCACATTCACCAGCTTTTTCTGGACCACGATCACCTTTTTGATAGGTTTCGCGCCCACAAATTGCTGAACCCTTTCGTCCGCCAGGGCCGCCTCTTCGATGGCCCTCTCATCGTAGGAGGCGGGCACCTCGATCCGGTTGCGAACCTTTCCGTTGACCTGAAGCACGATCTGTCGCGTTTCAACCTGTAGTGCAGCCGCCTTATAGGTGGGCCAGGAGACCTCAATCAACGGTCTGTCGTGGCCAAGCATCTGCCACAGTTCTTCGGTGATGTGCGGCGCTACCGGGGAAAGGAGCACCACGGTCGTCTCCACTGCCTCCCTGACGACCGACCAGGCCGCATCATCCTTGTGTTCGCTGGTGTTCAGGAACTGATTCACGTCATTCACCAGTTCCATGACAGCGGAGATGGCCGTGTTGAAATGGAACCGATTTTCGATGTCGGCTGTCACCCTTTTTATGGTCTCGTGGGTTTTTCGATGCAACGCCCGGATTCCCCCTTCAAGCGCTTCATCGCCCCCATATACCGACACTCCCATGATGCTGCCAAGATTCAGGGTCACCAACCGCCAGATTCGATTGAGAAACCGGTACGACCCATCGACGCCCTGGTCGCTCCACTCCAGGTCCTTGTCCGGGGGCGAGGCGAAGAGGCAAAACATCCGGACCGTATCGGCCCCATATTGGTCAATCAGCTCCTGTGGATCAACCACATTCTTTTTGGACTTGGACATCTTCACCGTGTTGCCCCGGATGACCTCGGCCTGGCAGTGGACGCATCTGCTGTCCTTGACCTCTGTGGGATACAGATATCCATGCTCCGGGCATTCCTCGGTCTCCTTGCAGACCATTCCCTGGGTCAACAGGTTGGTAAACGGCTCGCTGATCTTGAGAAAGCCAAAATCCCTCAGGACCCTGGTATAGAAACGGGAATACAGAAGGTGGAGGATGGCATGCTCAA
Organism: Thermodesulfobacteriota bacterium; assembly: GCA_030837545.1. Classification (GTDB taxonomy): domain Bacteria; phylum Desulfobacterota; class DSM-4660; order Desulfatiglandales; family Desulfatiglandaceae; genus AUK324. The sequence continues at coordinate 23,824 of JAUPKI010000100.1, forward strand.
TCCCGCCGATATATTGGTCCACGGGCATCCAGTAATCCACCTTTTCCGGATCAAGGGGACCCTTATCGTAGCCTGGACACGTGTATCGGTCAAAATACCAGGAAGACTCCACAAAGGTATCCATGGTGTCTGTTTCGCGCCGTGCCTTTCCCTTGCATTTCGGGCAGGTCGTCTCGAAAAAGGAGGGCTCAAACGGGAGGGGAGACCCACCGTTGGGCCGCATATCCAGTTCCAGGGGAAGAACCACCGGCAGGTCCTCTTCAGGGACCGGGACTGTTCCGCATGTATCGCAATAGATGATCGGAATGGGTGCCCCCCAGTATCGTTGTCGGGATATTCCCCAGTCTCTCAACCTGAAATTGACGGTTTTGTGTCCCCTGTCGATCGATTCCAGATAATCGGCAATGCTGTTGAGGGCGTCCAGGTTCGGCTGACCATTGAAAGGCCCAGAGTTGACCAGGATGCCCTCGCCCACATAGGCCTCGGTCATGGTGGCCTCATCTATCTCTGCGTCCGGTGGTTGGATGACCACCCTGAGCCTTAGCCCGTATTTCTTCGCAAACTCGAAATCCCTCTGATCATGGGTCGGGACAGCCATGATGGCGCCAGTGCCATAATCGAAGAGGACGAAGTTGGCCACGAAGATCGGAATCTCCTCGCCAGTCGCCGGATTGATGCAATGCCTTCCTGTAAAAGCGCCCTCTTTGACAGTAAACTCTGCCGTTCTCAGGAATCTATCCATCTTCAGCGTGCGCTCAACAAATTCCAAGACTTCCCGTTCCTGTGAGCAACCCTTTATGATCTCCTTTACGAGCGGATGTTCCGGCGCCAGGCACATGAAGGTGGCGCCGAACACTGTATCCTGCCGTGTGGTAAAGACCTCGACGACCTCGTCGGAACCGACCATGGGAAACCGAATAATAGCGCCGTAGCTCTTTCCGATCCAGTTTCGCTGCATGGTGAGCACCCGGTCTGGCCACCCCGGAAGCTTTTCACAATATTCGAGGATCTCATCTGCATAGTGCGTGATCTTGAGAAACCAGCTATCCATCTCCTTGATGATGACCTCTACGTCGGGATGGCGCCAGCAGCATCCGTCTTCAACCTGTTCGTTGGCAAGGACGGTCTGGCACTTGTCGCACCAGTTGACAAACGTCTTCTTTTTATAGGCCAGTCCCTTCTGGTACATCTTCAGGAATACCAACTGTTCCCATCGATAATATTCAGGATTGCAAGTGGCCAGTTCCCGGTCCCAGTCATAGCTGAACCCCATGCGCTTGAGCTGCGCCTTCATCGCAGCAATGTTATCATAGGTCCATCGGGCTGCATGGGTTTTGTTTTCTATGGCGGCGTTTTCTGCGGGCATGCCGAATGCATCCCATCCCATGGGGTGGAGGACATTTTTGCCGCACATCCGCTTGTATCTGGCCACCACATCGCCGATGGTATAATTGCGCACATGGCCGATATGGATTTTACCGGAAGGGTACGGAAACATCTCTAAAAGATAATACTTTTGTTTAGATATATCCTCTCTGCATTTGAAAAGATTGTTCTTTTCCCAATATGACTGCCATTTAAGCTCTAATTCCTGCGGGTTATATTTCATGCTCTATCGCACCTTCTGTCAGTTCAGCTCCCTCGGATTGTTCTTTTATTATCGTGTTATATATGTGATCCAACACGCCGTTGATGTATCTGCCCGAATCCTCGCTCCCGAATATTTTCCCGATTTCCACGGCCTCATCGAGCGAGACCTTTGGCGGGACATCCGGAACGAACATCATTTCAAAGACTGCCAGTCTCAGGATGGACCTGTCGAGGCGCGTCATTCGATCAATGCGCCAGTTTTTCGACGACTGGCTGATAGCCCAGTCCAGGCGATCCTTTTTATTACAGACGCCCAAGACAAGCATCTTTGAGAACTCGCGAATGGATTCCGGCGCCTCGAAGTTCTCGCAGATCAGATCAAAAACCTCAGATGGATCATCAGGACTGAACTCGAGGTGAAACAGGACCTGTACAGCCAATTCCCTGGCCCGCCTTCTCTTCCCCATACCCCACCATCAAACAGCGGATCTATCCAACTCCGATCATCGGACCCCTTGTAATTCCTCAATTCCCCAATCCCTGAATCCCTTAATTATCAACCCTGCAATTCCTTAAAGAGATTGACCATCTCGATGGCGGCCATGGCTGCCTCGTACCCCTTGTTCCCGGATTTGGATCCCGCCCTCTCGATGGCCTGCTCCAGGTTGTCTGTGGTCAAGACGCCAAAGGTAACAGGGAGTTCACTCTCCAGGGCCACACTGGCGATGCCCTTGGAAACCTCGGCCGCCACGTAATCAAAATGAGGCGTCGCCCCCCTGATCACCGCGCCAAGGCATATGACGGCGTCATATTTTCCAGTCCGGGCCATCTTCATCGCCGCCAGGGGCATTTCAAAGGCCCCTGGGACCCTGATGATCACCATGTTTTCCTCTTCGCAGCCATGTCTTGTCAGGGCGTCCACGGCCCCTTCCATCAACCTGGAGCAGATAAAATCATTAAAGCGGCTCACGATAATGGCAAACCGAAAACCCTGGGCCGATAGACGACCTTCTACTATATTCGGCATAACGCCCCCCATGTAAATTGATTACTGAAGAGTGAAGAATCAAGAACGACCATTATTGAGAAAAAACCCTGACCTCTGACCTCATTTCTTCATTGAGCCACAGTATAAATCCACCTATTCAATTCTCTTGAGCAGATGACCTAACTTGTGGCACTTGGTGGACAGGTACCGTATGTTTTCAGGCCTCGGGACACACTCGATGGGCACCCGTCCGGTGACCTGCAGTCCATACCCCTCGAGTCCGATAATCTTTTTGGGGTTATTGGTAAGAAGCCTCATCTTTTTCACTCCGATGGCAACCAGGATCTGGGCCCCCACCCCGTAATCCCTCAGGTCTGCGGCAAAACCGAGTTCCTCATTGGCCTCGACCGTATCGAATCCCTGATCCTGAAGGGCATAGGCCCTTAATTTATTGGCAAGGCCGATGCCCCGTCCCTCCTGCTGGAGATAAAGTATCACGCCGAGACCTTCTTTCTGGATCATGGACATGGCGGCTTCCAATTGCTCGCCGCAGTCGCAGCGATAGGAACTGAAGACATCCCCGGTCAGACATCCGGAATGGACCCTGACCATCACGTCCGTATCCGGATCGATGGCGCCTTTTACCAGGGCCAGATGTTCATAATCGTCAATATCATTGACGAAGGCCATGGCCTTCCATTCGCCGAAGGGTGTGGGTAACACCGTTTCCGCCGCCTTGTGGACAAAGGATTCGTTTCGCATCCGGTAGGAGATGATATCAGCGACGGTTGCGATCTTCAGACCGTGCTCTTTGGCAAATATCTCGAGGTCCGGCAACCGGGCCATACACCCGTCATCCTTCATAACTTCACAGATCACTGCGGCCGGCTTCAGACCGGCAAGTCGCGCAAGGTCGACGGAGCCTTCTGTCTGCCCGGTCCTGAACAACACCCCTCCCCGTCTGGCCCTGAGGGGGAAAACATGTCCGGGTTGAACAAGGTCTTCGGGTTTTGCATCATCCGATATGGCAGTCAAGATCGTATGGGCCCTGTCAGCAGCCGATATGCCGGTCGTGACGCCTCGAGCGGCCTCCACAGATACCGTAAAGGCCGTCTGGAAAGGGGATCGATTGTCACGAACCATCTGGTCAAGCTGCAATTTCTCTACGATCTCGGGTTCCAGGGCAAGGCAGATAAGGCCGCGACCGTATTTGGCCATAAAGTTGATCGCCTCCGGCGTCACCTTTTCCGCGGCTATGGTCAGGTCCCCTTCATTCTCCCTCCCCTCATCGTCCACCAGGATGATCATTTTTCCTTGTTGCAAATCCGGTAACACGTCTTCTATGTTGGAGATCGGCATGTTCAAGATCCTTTTCATCTCACTTCATTGTCATTAATACTATACCGAAATACTATACCGAAACCGCACACAGCCCATTTAACGTATCAAAACCAACATGCGATCACCTTAGACTCAATGCGTTACCTAACGAATCCCTGTTTGACGAGGGTCTCGAGGTTAATTCCCGAGGCATCTTTCTGACCGCGGGTCAATGGACCCTTCCTGAAAAACAGCTTCTCCACATATTTGCCGATGAGGTCCGTCTCGATATTGACTGGAGCCCCTACCGTTTTTTCCAGAAGCGTCGTCGCCACGCCGGTTTGAGGGATGATATTTACCTCAAAGGAATCATTTTCACAAGCATTAATCGTCAGGCTGACCCCGTCCACTGCAATGGAGCCTTTCTCGATGATGTAGCGTGAGAGTGCCTCTTCAACCCTGATCCGTATGACCCACGACCGGCCGGATGCGTTCTTCCTGACGATGGTGCCGATTCCATCCACATGTCCCAAAACCAGATGCCCCCCCAGGCGATCCGTCAGCCGGAGGGCCCGCTCAAGATTGACCGCGTCCCCTCCCCTCAACAGCCGTAGGGTAGAACGGGAAAGGGTCTCCCCGGAGACATCCATACTTAGAGAACCCTCACGGATCTCTGTCACCGTGAGGCATACGCCATTGACAGAAATGCTCTCCCCGAGCCGGCAGTCAGCGGTATCGAACGGGGGCAGGATGGAGAGTTTCATGTCGTTGCGGGAATGTCGAATCCCGCTGACCTTGCCTACCCCTTCGATCAGGCCGGTAAACATGGAATGAACCTCACCCGAACAAACCCCAAAAGTGGTTGACGCGCTAACTGCCCAGGCGGCCTAACAGCCGCAACCAATCCCGCCAGGCGGGACCCACAGAACGGCACGGAGACACAGAGAGATTTTATTTTTTGCTGACAACGCGTTAATGAAATATGGCACAGGAACTTATATGCAAGTTGCATAGAAATTACAAACAAAGACGCTAAACCGGACAAGCCGTAATACCCCCATTTTGCATAACCAGATGCCGTTGAAATCAAAACGGCCATCTTTATCCCTTTTCAGCGATGTCAATCAACACCTTTAGCGTGTCCGGCTGCACAGCCATCTCAAATGCCGCTGATGCCTCCTCAATGGGGTATTCGGCTGAGATAAGTCGTTCTATCGGCATATCCGGATACGATTCCAGCATGCGCAAGCCTGTCTCGAAACGGCCGCACCTCGATCCGACCAGCGTCAATTCATTGACCACCACGGGCGACAGATCCACGCTGATCTCAGAGGCCACCGTTGATTTCAGCACGACCGTTCCTCGAGGTCGGCAGAGGGCCACAGCATCTCCCAATCCTCTTGTGGAACCGGCGGCTTCTACGACAATATCGACATTCCCTTCCATTCCGGCTGGGAATTCCAACTGCGTTTTGACGCCACGCCATCTGGCCTTTTCGAGTTTTTCTCTATGGTGACCGATGAGCGTCACGTCTGAAAGGGCCGTCAACAAGGTCCATGCACAGAGGATGCCGAGCCGTCCGTCGCCCAATACGACCGCCCGTTCAAATCCTGTCAACTCTACCTGTTCCAATATCTCAAGGGCTGCCGAGAGGGGCTCCACAAAGACCGCAATGTTGTCCGGCATTGAGGCAGGAATAAGATGGAGGTTGGATACAGGCAGTACACAGTAATCGGCCATACACCCGTCTAAATCGAGAATGCCCAAGGCCTTCCGCTGGGGACAATGACGTTGAAGACCATGGGCGCAGTATTCACAAACGCCGCACCCGACATTGATCTCACCCACAACGCGCTTGCCGGTCCAGTCAGGGTCGCCCCCCTTTGGACAATGGCAGTCGACGACCCCGACAAATTCGTGCCCCAGGACCCCTTTGAATCCCTTATACCCCCTGATGATCTCGATATCAGTTGTGCAGATTCCCGCCTTGAGAACCCTGATTCGCGCCCAACCAGAGGTCGCTTTCGGGTCGGGGTAAGCCCCCACATAGTGGAGATGGCCGTCATATACGATCGCACGCATGAGTCATCTCTCAGCAGTCCTCTCCTACAGATGTTGCCGCGACCCTGTTCCGGCCTTCCTGCTTCGCCCTATACAGGCACTTGTCTGCGACACGGATCATGGCCTCGTGGGAGAGGGCCTCCAGCAACCCCATCACGCCCCGGTCTGATGAAAGGCCTGTAACACCGAAACTGGCCGTGATCCGAATGTCCTTTCCGTTGTATGAAATGATCTGCTCCGATACTGTCGTACGCAGTCTCTCGGCCAGCAGTTGGGCGCTTTCAAAATCCGTTTCAGGAAGAACCACAATAAATTCCTCTCCCCCATAACGGGCGATCCAATCCACTTTTGATCGGATCGACCGGCCCATGGTTTCAACCAAGACCTTCAATACCTGATCGCCTGCCTGGTGCCCGTATGTGTCATTGACCTCCTTAAAGTGATCGATATCCACCATAACGATGGAAATTGCGTGACCATAACGTACTGCCCGTTGCAGCTCCTTGGAAAGATGCTCGTCCATATAGGTGCGGTTGTAGCACCCTGTCATGGTGTCGGTTATGGACAGCACGCGGATGGCTTCATTGGCTTCCTTTAACGATTTCTCCAGATTCAGGATACGGACAGCCGTCTTAAGGCGGGCAAAGAGTTCTGCCCGGTCGAAGGGTTTTGTCAGATAATCGTCAGCTCCGGCCTCCAGGCCGGCGATCATGTCAGCCCTGGAGTCTCTGGCCGTCAACAAAAATATAAAGACATAACCGGCTGAGACATTCTCTCGAATACTTCGACATAGCTGCAATCCGTCCACATCCGGCATCATCCAATCGGTAAACACAATGGGGAAGAACCGCTCATTGAAGCATGCCAGAGCCTCACGTCCATCCTTCGCGCACACCACGTCATACCCGGCCTTCCTCAGCGTCATTTCCAGAAGCATCCGCGAAACCGGATCATCTTCGACAACGAGAACAGAAAAGTGATTTTCCAAGGACAAACTCCCCTCGCCTCAAACACCGGCCTTTGACCTTGTTGCTCGAACACAGCTCGTTTCATACCACGTTTTTGCATCAGAGTGAACAATAATCTGGAGGGATTCTGCGCCTTGACTCTCATGGGTTACATCACTATATTCCTCTAAATTGAGGTGTTGGCGGCGGATCATCAGCAAACCGGTTATCGGGTTGCCAAGCTTCCACACCCGAGGCTCAACAGGTACAAGCATATGAATGACCGGCTCATCGAGATCAGGCAGGATAGGCCTGGGTTTAACCCGTTTTTCGGATCCTGGGTCTGCCAGAACGATCTCAATCTTATCGTGGATGTGGGTCCTGCCAACACCGCTGACCGGTTGATCCAGTCTCTCTCGCTGCTCCATTTAACCCGGGTCGATTATATCCTCATCACTCATATCCATCTTGACCATGCCGGCGCACTGGCCCGGATACTGGAAGAATATCCGACGGCCCGGGCCGTATGCCACTCAGACGCGATTCGGCATCTGGTCAACCCGGAAAGGCTCTGGGCCGACAGCCTGAAGGTCCTGGGGGATGTTGCCAGGGCCTACGGCCCGCCGAGGCCGGTTCCCAGGGAAAGACTGATTCCGCACACAGAGACGAACATTAAGGATCTCCAGGTCATTCAGACACCCGGCCATGCCCTGCACCACCTGAGCTACAGCTATCAAGAGAAGCTTTATGCCGGAGAGGCGGCAGGCAACTATCTCAACCTCGACGGCCCTGACTATATGCGTCCGGCCACCCCCCCGAAGTTTTTTCTCGATGTGTTTTTGAAGAGTATTGAGCTCCTGTCAGACCTGAAGGATCAGCCGATACGGTATGCCCACTTTGGCGAGGCTCGAAGTTCCCATGAGATGCTGGGCCGATTCCGGAATCAGCTTTCCCATTGGGAGGAAATCATCGGTGAATCTGTCCGCGAGGGAGGGAGCATGGACGCCATCATCAAGAGATCTATTGATTTCCTGATCGACAAGGACCCCAATCTGGCCGCGATTAACAGCATGAAGGCAGATGTCCAGGCCAGAGAGCGCATATTTATGGCTAATAGTATTAAAGGGTTCTTAGAATTTATTAAACAAAAATATTAATAAAAAGATCTTCCAAAAAGGGCGTTTTAAGGAAGTGCACGCATGACACATAACAACGATTTGGAAAAGGCCAATTTCAAGGTCCTCATGGAGGGAGACGGCACGGACCGAATGCAGGAACGGCTCGACGTCATTGACGTCTTTCTGGGAACTGAGGAGCATATTACCCTTGAGCAGATGTTAGACCTCTTGAAAGAAAGGGGCCATGATTTCGAGACGGTGTTTGTCGCGCAATGTATGAACCGGATGGTTGAATTAGGATTTGCCCAGAAAAAGCAGTTCGAGGGACAGCCGATCCGGTATGAGCACCGTCACCTCGGCAGGCATCACGATCACCTGATTTGCACCAAGTGCGGCAAGATCGTCGAATTCGCAGACGAAGAGATCGAAAGACGCCAGTTGGAGGTGGCGGCGAGATATGGGTTTCATATGCTTCAGCACCGGATGGACGTCTACGGCTTATGTTCTGAGTGCCTCTCCAAGCGGCAACGATTCTTGCCTCTGGCAGCGGTCAAGCCGGGAGAGAGAGTGGCCATCAGGGAGATAACCGGCGGCAGGACGCGAAGGGCCCGCCTTGCCTCCATGGGATTACGTCCCGGCAGTATCATAGAGGTTATCGCCAACAGCGGACAGGGGAGAATCATACTGGGTCATGAGCATACACGGCTGGCCATCGGCAGGGGTGTCGCAGAGGTCATTATGGTCGCCCTGGACCAGGAGGACCAGGTCTAAGACGCTCCTCCATGGGAATCTATGCGACGTTCTGCAAGATCTCTCTTAGTCTGTCCCGAATGCCTCGTATCAGCTTTTCGCCGCTGGTTCGATAGGCGTAACGCGCCCTCTCTTCAAGGGACACCGTTTCAGGACTGTGCCGTAACTTGAGTTTGATGACGGCCATTTGATCGTCTAATAGAAATCTTCGGTAGATGAGGCGCAGGGGAGGAAACCGGAACTCTGTCTCGCTAATGGATGCGGCCCAGTCTACAATGTAGGGACGCCCATCGTCCCCCAAAAGGGTGTTGGCCGCCCGTTTCAGATCACAGTGTGCCAACCCTCTCATGTGAAAGTGGGTCACCAGTTCCTTTAGCTCGTCAAAAAAGGCCTCTGGAAGTTTCATCTCCCGCTCGAGGTTCTCCAGACTCCTTCCAGGGATTTCTTGCACCACCAAGGCGATCCCATCCACTACCCGATACCAGGCCGGCACCCCCTCTGTGCCCTTCAATTTTCTGTAGGCCTTCGCCTCCCGCCACACGAGGAAGCGGCCGACGGTATTCCTGAAGAGGAACCGATTGCCGCTGAAGTCCTTGACCACGGCCCTTAGCCCCTCCTCATCAACCGTCCAGATCGCAGGGCGTGTGCTGGAAGGCGGCCTTAGCATGCTGCCGGATTTCTCTCGGAGATTCGAGAGTCTGAGGGTCTCAAACACGTTTGCCTCAATCCCCTTCCTCGTGATGATACTTGAAATACGCCGCGCATGTGCCCTCGCTCGATACCATACATGGACCGACCGGCGTACGGGGGGTGCAGACCCTTCGAAAGAGACTGCATTCCGGGGGTCGGGCCGCCCCTCTCAGGATCTCCGCACACCGACATCCAGCCGGTTCTCTGGTTGAGGGCACATCGATGTCGAATCGGGTCCGGGCATCGTGGCCTGAATAGGCCTCCCGAATCGCCAGACCGCTTCGAGGGATGATGCCCAGGCCCCGCCATGGGGAATCACACGGTTCAAAAACCTCATTCATCAGGTGCAGGGCGGCCCGATTTCCTTCCGGGCTCGCCCCGCGGGCGTACTGGATCTGGACCGCCGCCCTCCCCTCCTCCGCCTGTTCCGCCAGCATGAGGACACCCTCTAAGATGTCCACCGGTTCAAAGCCGGTCACCACGCACGGGGTATGATAGCGATCAACCACCTTCTCATAAGAGGAGGTGCCAATGATGGTGGTGACGTGTCCCGGACAGATAAATCCATCGATAGCAAGCTCGCCGGCCGAGAGAAGCGCGTCCATGGCCGGAGGGAGGAGTTTGTGGGCGGAAAGCACCGAGAAATTCTGATGCCCCTTTTCATGGGCTATCTTGATAGCAGCGGCAACCGTGGGGGCCGTGGTCTCAAAGCCGATTCCCAGAAAAACCACCTCGCGATCGGGCCTGTCAGCCGCAAGCTTTAGAGCATCGACCGTGGAGTAGACCATTTTAACCATTGCCCCTTTGGCCTGTTCGTTTTTTAGAGAGGACGAACTGCCCGGAACCCTGAGCATGTCCCCGAAGGTCGTCACGATGACGCCGGGCATCTGCGCCAGCTTCACCGCCCTGTCGATTTCTTCCATGGCCGTCACGCAGACCGGACATCCGGGCCCTGAAACCAATTCGATGTTCTCTGGGAGGAGGCTGCGGATGCCGTGCCTGAAGATGGCCATGGTATGGGTCCCACAGATCTCCATAAATCGGACCCGTCGACGTGAAACCGCCCGGATTTTTTCGGAAAGGGCACTTGCCACATCCCTGTCCCGGTATTCATCGATGTATTTCATGTATCGTAACCGTTCACGGGTTCAAAGGTTCAGAGGTTCAGGGTTGCATTTCTGCCGCCCGACTTCCACGTTGGAGGCGGACTGTCTTATGAAAACCCCGTACTTTCCGTTGCCCCCCGAAAACCAGTGGCCCGTTGGAACCTATTTAGGGAAGACAGCCTGCTTCGGCAGGTTTTCGGGTCGTCAATTCTGTCTTTGTCCCCAACCTTGAATCCCGCTGTAGCGGGAAACCCATAACCTGTGAACCCTTACCATGTATCCATCCCAAGGTTATAAGAGACCCGTATCGAGCATCGAGGATCCGGCAATAAACTGTAGAGTGTAAAGGCGATAGGAACTCGCCGGCGCTCTTCCAGATCATCTCGTGGCATCCCCCAGCTTGATGGAATTGACCTCATAAAACTGACGCATACACATGTTTCTGTGGTTACTGGCATCGGTTGAAATTTCTGTGGCAAA
>JAUPKI010000101.1 GCA_030837545.1 Thermodesulfobacteriota bacterium
CGGATTCTGGGAGATGGCGATTTCGTAAGGGAGGTTCTCTCGGACTCAGAGGAGGTTTTTTCCCGTCGATATCGACTCAAAAGCCGGGGTCTCGATTTTGATGAGGTTCTCCAGAAGGTGGCCGCCCTGTTTCACCTGGAAGCAGATTACATCGTCGGGAAAGGGAGGCAGACCGACCGGGTGGGTGCCAGGGATCTGTTGTGTTATGGGTGTGCTGTTGAGCTGGGGATGACCATGGCAGAACTGGCAAGGAGGCTGGACCTGACGCTCGCAGCGGTGAGCTATGCCGTCAAGAGAGGGGAGAAAACGGCAAGGGAAATGGGTTGGCGTCTGGGGGAATAGGTTAATTAATTATTTAAGGACGTCCCCCACGTCGTGTGGGCTGACGGATGATGAGGTAGCGTTCTACGACGCGCTGGAGGTCAACGATAGCGCCGTGGCCGTGCTGGGCGACGAAACGCTACAGACCATCGCCCAAGAACTGGTGCGGGCTGTCCGTAGCAGTATCACTATCGACTGGACCGTCCGGGAAAACGTCCGCGCCCAGATGCGGGTGATCGTCAAACGCATTCTTCGAAAATACGGCTACCCACCGGACAGGCAGGCACGCGCCACCGAGCTTGTCCTGGAACAAGCGGAAGTCCTTTGTAAAGATTGGGTGGAATAAGGAAGAGGGCCGCCCGCGCGAGAATGGATATGACCTTCTGACATCTTTACTTTCTTGCTTTTTAGCCGGCGTTATATAGTAAAAAAAGCAACAGGTTATAGGCTGTGGACCTTAGAGGTTGGACAGCCTGAGAGTGGGATAAGCTCTGCGACAGTGGAGGCCCATGAGGAGGCTTCAGGCTGCTATGGCTAATGGATGCATGAGGATTATAGTAAGTCTCATCCATTTGAATCCATCTAACGCTGGATCGTCATCTCCAAGGGCGATTTATAGCAGAAGGGTTGTTGAACGATGAACATCGCAAAGAATCTGGAACGTTCCGCGTTTTTTTTCCCGTCCCGCCCGGTTGTCAGCGAGGGCGCCTCTGAAATCAGCTTCGCCCAGCTCAATGCGCGGGCAAACCGCATGGCAACGGCGCTGATCCGCCTGGGAGTCCAGCCCGGGGACCCCGTCGCCCTCTGCGCCCCCAACTCAGGAGACTGGCTGGCCTTTTATTTCGGCGTATTGAAGGCGGGTGGGGTGGCGGTGACCCTGTCCAGCCTGCTCAAGACCCGTGAACTGGCCCTGTCTATCAACGAATCCCTCCCGAAGATCATTTGCACCTATGAGGATAAGCTGGATGACCTGAAAGGCATGAAGAGGGCCGGCGTCCTGGAAAAAATTATCTGCCCGGGCGGCGATCTGGACCTTGACCGGCTGGCTGACGCCGGTTCAGGATCATTCAAGGCCGTAGAACGGGACAGGTCGGACACCGCGGCGATCCTATTTACCGGCGGAACCACCGGCATCGCGAAAGGTGTTCTCCTCACCCACGAAAATATCAGCACGGCCATCCAGAATGTGGTTTTTAATGAGCGGTCCAACGAAAATGACCGAGCCCTCTGCTTCCTCCCTTTTAACCATGTCTTCGGGCAGATGCATATCATGAATGCAACCCTATTGAGCGGGGGTTGTCTGGAGCTGCTCCCGTCGTTTGATATGGAAAAGGTCTTGAATGCCATGTCAGCCGGACGGGTGACGAGGCTCTTTGCGGTCCCTACGGTTTACGTCCGACTCCTCTCTGTTGATCATATTAAAGAAAAATTGGGATCCGTCCGCTATTGCTTTTCAGCCGCAGCCAGCATGGCAGCAGAAATCGTGCGTCACTGGAAAGACGAGACAGGACTGTCGATTCATGAGGCCTATGGCATGACAGAGAGCGCCTCCATGGTTACCTACAACCACTATTATCGTCATGTGGTCGGGTCCGTTGGCACCCCTGTTTCCGGGGAGGAGGTTCAGATCAGGGATCTCGAAGGAAACATTCGAGGAACAGGGGAAGAAGGCGAAATCTGCATTCGCGGCCGGAACATCATGAAGGGGTATCTCAACAAGCCGGAAGAAACTGCGTCTGTTTTCTGGGGCGAGTGGTTCAGGAGCGGCGATATCGGCCAGATGGACGATCATGGATACCTTTATATTGTGGACCGGCTGAAGGATATGATCATCTCCGGGGGTGAGAATGTCTATCCCAGGGACATCGAAGAGGTCCTTTATTCCCTCCCGGAGGTGGAAGAATGCACGGTGATCGGCCTTCCGGATAAAGAATGGGGGGAGCGGGTTACCGCTTTGATCATACCCAAGCCCGGCATGACGATCGATGCCACAGATCTCGCCACCCGGTTAAAAACCAGGCTTTCCCCGTTTAAGGTTCCTAAGGAATACCATGTCGTCAAGGAGTTTCCCAAAAGTGCGGCAGGTAAAATATTGAAGCGTGAACTCAGAAAACAATATCTTAAAACCGGTGCTGAACCCCGCAGACCCTGAATCGGACTGGCCGCGTTCCTCTGGCGCCTTAACCGGGTGAGGAAACAAAATAGATCACGGAGGTGATATAGACAATGATGAAGAGGATGTTGAGGGTGAGCCCGGAATAGGCATAGTCCCTGTCCCCCAGTTGCTCGATCAGGGGGATCGATTTTAGAGAGAAAACAAGCCCTGTCAGGAGGACAAGGGGAACGATGGTCAGATAAAGGATCGAGACCCGCAATGATGTGACGTCCTCCTCGAACCCGAGGATCAGGATACCGGTGATCCCGGCCGCCGCAAACGGGATCAGAAATCCCGCGATGGCCAGGCTGTTCGGTTTTTGAGATCCTCGCGGCGTCATTCTACCCACTATTTGAACTCGTCTTTTCCCGGCGCTTGTAAACCCCGCCGACTTGTAGTATACGTTATGTATCTTTTTCTCAGCGAAACGCCCGTCCAGATAGCCTAAAGGCAGCATACATGATCTGACGAACGCGTTCAAGCCTTTCCAATAATATCCGGTATTGCGATGCCCTGAATCGTTGACACCCCAGGATGGAGGAAATTATGGATGATCCCATTACTCGCAGAGAGGCCATAAAGAAAGGACTTTGCCTGTCCGGCTCCCTTGCCCTTGCCTGTGCGGCCGGCTGGCCGGTTCACGCGCCGTCCGAGGCATGGGCCCTGAAAAAAGAGGAGGGCTTTCTGATTGAGGGCGTGGGTCAGGCGCCGGGGTATTCGGTTCAGGAATTGACAGAAAAGGTCTTTGATGCGGCCGGCGGCATGAAGAGATTTGTCTCAAAAGGGGATGTGGTCGTGGTCAAGCCCAATATTTCCTGGGCCAGGGCTCCGAACCTTGCGGCCAGCACCAACCCCGAGGTCCTTGAGGCCGTGATCCATCTGGCCTTCAATGCAGGGGCCAAGAAGGTCAGGATCGCAGACAATACCATCCACAATGCCGAGCGCTGCTTCGCCCTCACCGGGGCCGGGATGGTTGCCAAGAAGACCGGCGCCGACCTGATCCACCCCCGGTCATCCCTGATGCGGGATATGAAGATGCAGGGACACCGTCTGGATATATGGCCGGTGTTTGTCCCCCTGATCGAGGCCGACAAGGTGATCAATCTTCCTGTGGCCAAGGTCCACGGACTGTGCGAACTGACCCTCGGGATGAAGAACTGGATAGGCGGGGTCGGGGGGAGGAGAAACGCCCTCCACCAGGACATCCATCAGTCCATCGTGGACCTGGCCCGGTTCTTCAGACCGACCGTCACCCTGATCGACGCCATCCGGATCATGGTGAAAAACGGGCCGTCCGGGGGGAGCGAGGCGGACGTGGCGGTCATGAATCGCCTGATCCTGAGCAATGACGCGGTGGCCGCAGACGCCAGGGCGGCAGGCCTTTTCCATGTCGCCCCGGCGTCGGTCGGCTATATGGTGCTTGCAGAGAAGCAGGGGCTCGGGAGCCTGGATATGAGCGCCGTGACCCTGAAAGAGGTCATCCTGTGAAGCCAAAACAGCTCATCTGGCTGAGACGCATCAGTCAGGGGTTCTTCCTGGTCCTTTTCCTCCTTCTGCTCATACAGACCCGGTTTCCGGATGCCGCCTACCAGGAGTATTCCCTGGCCGTCACCGGTGAACAGGACATCCGGGTCGGTTATCCGGCCACGTTCTTCTTCCAGTTGGATCCCCTCATCTGGCTCACTTCGCTCCTCTCCGGACACGTATGGATCCAGGGCTTTTTCTGGGCCGTGGCGGCCCTGTTGCTGACGCTCTTTCTTGGAAGGTTCTTCTGCGGCTTCGTCTGCCCCCTCGGGACGATCCACCATATGGTGGGAGTGGTACGGCCCGCTCTCAAGGGAAAAGCGCTGATCAAGGCCAACCAGAAGAGGGGGAGTCAAAAAATCAAATATTTCCTCCTGGTCGCGGTCCTTGTCTCCGCCCTCGTCGGTCTCAATATCGTGGGGATTCTGGACCCTATCTCCCTGCTGTTCCGTTCCCTGGCCCTGGCCGTTTTCCCTGCCGTCGGGAACGGCATCAAGGCGGCCTGCGATGTGATTGCAGCGAGCGACATCAAGCCCTTCAATCTGTTAGGCTATGCCGCTGAGGAGATTGCTTCTCCAATATTTGGATACGGGTATCCGGCCTTTCAGACCGGTTGGCTCATCGGCGCTCTCTTCCTGGTCATCCTTTTTCTCAACCGGATACGGCCCCGCTTCTGGTGCCGCACCCTCTGCCCCCTGGGCGCCCTGTTCGGGGTTCTGTCCCGATTCAGCATGGTGAGGCTGGAGAAAAAGCCGGAGGCATGCACCGACTGCCAGAAGTGCGCCCTCGCCTGCCAGGGGGCCGCTTCCCCCGGGCCCGGCGTGGACTGGGACACCAGCGAGTGCCTCCTCTGTTTCAACTGCTTTGCCAGATGCCCTGAAGACGCCCTTACGTTTCGGTTCAGGTGGTTTCCGGCACAGAACAGGGGCCCGGATATGGGCCGCAGGGCAGTGCTGGCGGGTCTCCTGGCCGGCGTATCGATCCCGTTTCTCGGGAGGCTGGACGGACAGATTCACAAGGTATCGGACCCGCGTCTGATCCGGCCGCCCGGCGCTGTTGAGGAGAGGGACTTCCTGAGACTCTGCCAGCGGTGCGGGCTCTGCATGAAGGTGTGCCCCACCAATGTCATCAACCCTGCCCTTGCAGAGGCTGGCATGGCTGGCTTCTGGACCCCCACCCTCACCATGACCCTGGGTTATTGCGAGTACACCTGCACCCTCTGCGGGAGCGTCTGCCCCACAGGCGCCATCGCAGAAATCTCCGGGAAAGAGAAGGTCGAGAGGCCCATCCGGATCGGGTCGGCCTACCTGGACCGGGGGAGGTGCCTTCCCTGGTCAGGGAATGGGCCGTGCATTGTCTGCGAGGAGCACTGTCCCACCTCGCCCAAGGCGATTTACCTTCGGCTGGACGTTCAAACCCGCCAGGACGGCGCAAAGGTTACGGTTCAGCTCCCCTATGTGGATCTCAAGAGATGCGTGGGGTGCGGCATCTGTGAAAACAAATGCCCGGTCAAGGGAAGACCGGCCATCAGGGTCATGGCGGCAGGGGAAACCCGGTCCGTCCGAAATCAGATTCTGCTCGATATATAAAGGGGGGAGTAACCGTTCAGGGTTCCGAGGTTCAAGGGTTCACGGTTGGGGTTTGTCGTCCCCAGTGGCATTTGTTACGGGAAGCATGTCGCTGCGGCCCCGAATTCGGCGCTTCAAACGAAGAAGGCGTCACCCCCAGCAGACCCAAAGGAGCCAAAGAGCTACGGGTTGCTTTTGGGTTGGGTCTTCTGTACGTTGTTGGCCGTTAACCTTGAACCCTGAACGGGAAACCTTTGACCGGATATAAGGAGGGAGCTATGCACAAGGTCGTCTTGCTTCGCCACGGCGAGAGCGTATGGAACAGGGAAAATCGGTTCACCGGATGGACGGATGTGGATCTTTCCGAAAAGGGGATTCAGGAGGCGGTCGATGCCGGACGCACGCTGAAGCAGGAGGGCTATGCCTTCGATATCGCCTTTACCTCGGTACTCAAGCGGGCGATCCGCACCCTCTGGATCGTCCTCGATGAGATGGACCTCATGTGGCTCCCCGTCTACCGGCACTGGCGCCTGAACGAACGCCATTACGGGGCACTTCAGGGCCTCAACAAGGCGGAAATGGCGGAACGGCACGGCGAGGCCCAGGTCCTGATCTGGCGACGGTCCTATGACACGCGGCCCCCGGCCCTGGACAAAACTGATGAGCGGTATCCGGGAAACGACCCCCGGTACAAGGATCTGTCAGAGGCAGAACTCCCCGTGACGGAATGCCTCAAAGACACGGTGGAACGCTTCCTGCCCTACTGGAAGGAGACCATTGAGCCGGTGATCCGCTCCGGCCAACGGGTGATTATCTCGGCCCACGGAAACAGCCTGCGGGCCCTTGTCAAATATCTCGACCACATCCCGGACGATGAGATCGTGGGCCTCAACATCCCCACCGGCTTGCCGCTCGTCTATGACCTGGACGATGATCTGAAGGCCGTGGATCGCAACTACCTCGGGGACCCTGAGCTGGTGAAAAAGGCCATGGCCGCAGTGGCGAATCAGGGAAAGGCAAAACAGCCGTGACCCCTATGACGTCGCCTTGCTTATCCTGCACATGAAGCTCCGGTTGGACGGGGTGCCGGTGACCGGGTTTCTCCGGTCGTCATCGGTCAGATTGTTGAGATTGTAGTCCGGCCTGAATTCACCCCACCCCCATGCGATCCGGATGCTGCCCGGATGGACGACATCAGAGATCCTCGCCTTCATAATGATATGCCCCTTGGGCGTCTCCACCCTGAGGGTGTCTCCATCGGAAATCTCTTTTTCAAGGGCATCCGCAGGATGGATATCGATGACGCATTCCTGTTCCAGTCTGGCAAGATATGGGACGAACTTGAACTGGGAATGGGTGAAACAGCGTGAGCGGGCACCGCTGATCCCAATAAGCGGAAACCCATCTCTCTGATCATAAAAGCTGATCCGGTTTTCCGCATCGTCGTCAAAAGTGGGAACAGGCGCATACCCATGCTTTTTGAGTGTTTCTGAATAGAACTCCATCTTGCGAGATGGCGTGTCAAATCCCTTTGTCTTGTACTTTTCATAGGCGATCTCCTCGATGCGGATCCCGCTCGGGTTTTGTCGCAACATCTCCACGGTGATGCCTGCGGGCGCCAGTTGATCATCAATGGCCTCCTCTGCGCTCTGCCAGGGGAACTCCTTTTCCAGGCCCAGTCGCCGTGCCAGCTCAAAGATGATCTTCCAGTCAGGCCAGCTATCGCCCACCCAGTCGATCACCTGGTTCTGGAGGACCACCGGGTTGTTGCGCAGAAACGCCCGGTTTAACTGGGTCTTTTCAAAGCAACTGGTTGCCGGGAGGACGACATGGGCGAATCGCGCGGTCCGGGTCATGAAGGGGTCGATGACCGCCATGAATTCGAGCCGCTTCAGTGCCTGCATCACCCGGTTGGCGTCGGTCATGGTCACCACCGGGTTGGCGGACTGGACCATCAGCATTTTTACAGGGTAGGGCTTTTCGTCCAGGATGGCGTCGATCACGCAGGACTGGACTTGCCGGCCCCAGGTCTCGTGGAATTCGTTGAACAGCGGGTAGTCGCAGGTGATCGGTTTGACATCTTGGGGCAGCCGGTCCTTCATCTGAAGATTTCTCACCGGGATCGGCTGGGGGATCAGATCGCCGCCGCGCCTGTCGAGATTTCCGGTCAACCCCCTCAGAAGGCAGACCGCACGGGTATTGTCAAAGATGTTGAGTTGCATGTCGAGGCCGTTTCCCTCAATGATCGAGGCAGGCCCCAGGGTGGCATAGAGACGGGCGGTCGACCTGATTGCGTCCGGGTCCAGCCAGATGCGCCCGGCCACGACCTCAGCCGGATAGGCCGCGGCGGTCTCTTTGAGCGGGTCGAATCCAACGGTCCATTCCTCGACAAAGGCCTCATCATACAGTCTGTTATCTATGATTTCGTGGATCATGGACATGGCCAGCAGACCGTCGCAGCCCGGCCGTATCTGGAGCCAGATATCCGCCATGTCGGCCAGTCTCGTACGGACAGGGTCGATGACAATGAGCGTCGCGCCTCGGGACTTTGCATGGTAGATCCCTTCGTATGCGGCCGGGTTGGTGTCCCGATCATTTTTTCCCCAGACGATGACACACCTTGAGTGCCTCTGATCCGGCGCGGTCATGGCCCCGTAGGTCAGCACATGGGCCATTTCGCGGGCCACATGGCAGACAGACCCGTTTCCGATGGTATTGGGCGATCCGAAGAGGTTCATGAGCCGGTTGACATAATCCCATGGCGCGCCCCAGTCCGCGGCCATCCCCCGCAACCAGCACACGGATTCAGGGCCGTAAGCCTCTTTGAAATAATGAAATTTCTCGGCAACAAGGCCCATGGCCTCGTCCCATGATGCCTCTCTGAAGCCACTAGCGCCTTTTGCTCGAATAAGGGGCGTCTTCAGCCTTTCAGGGGAATAGACAATGTCGGCCGCGGCCTTGAGCTTGGGACACGAAGCGCGTTCTCCGGGCGGCAGAGAGGATTTTCTCACAGCGCCTGCAAGCCGGTCGTTTTCCAGCACCACCTCAACAGGACAGCATGACGAGCAGAGGCGACAGACCGTATCTTTTTTCATGCGATCTCCAAGAAGGTTTAGGGTTCAGAGGTTTAGCGGCAATCCCTCAATCCCTGACAGCCTTCACAAAGCAGCTTCGAATAAGTTCAAAATGATTGGCATGGGTTCGTATCTTCCACCAGATGTGTCCATGGTTTTCGATTCTCCATGGAGGGGACCAACCATCCGATTCACTCTTGAGGAGTGCCATGACATTTTCCAACCCTCTTCCGGAATAGGGCCCCCGATGGGTCCCGCCCAGCCAGTTCTCCTGATCCGCCGCATCTTCGGACCAGGAAAAGGGGTCGGAGAAGAGAAACTGGGCGTTCTGTTTTGCGGCCAGGCGATGCATCTCTTTCAGATGCCGGACAGGAATTGGGACCTTGTCGACAAGATTCAGAGAGGCAAGGGACGAAAAGGCGCCGGATGGGAACGGGAGGGCCTGGGCATCTCCCACAATGAACTCAACCTTGCGACTGTCCCATGTCTCGGGGAGGTAGAGAATTTTCTCCTTCATGAGACATCCTTCCTCCTTCAACTCAATTTTCATGCGGCGATCCATCATTAACTTCCGCGCGCATCGAATAAAGGACGTAGAATTGTCAACGCCGACGACAAAGTCGCTCTTCTGACTCATTTCAAAACTGAACCGCCCCACAGCAGATCCCGCGTCAATGGCCATTCCGGCACAAGGTTTCATTAGGTCCGCCCACTCGCGATACGCAGGGGTTGCCTCCGGATCACCCAGGACATCCCCGAAATGGCTCCACAGGTAGGATGACAGGACCGGGGCGGTTTCATATTTGGAATTGGAGGTTGCCTCCTTTACAAGAGATGCCGGGTCCAGGAATGCGATCCCATCTCTTATCGGGTAAGCATTGCCGCATTGAGGGCATGACAAGGACCCTTCCACGATATCCTCGGCCTGTTCCTCAGCGATCCTGCCTTGCAGGACGCGTTCATCGGGAAGGCAGGCAGGGCAGATCAGCATGCTTAACAGTATCTTTTTCATGTGGGTTCCTCGCAGCAGCAGAAAACATC
>JAUPKI010000102.1 GCA_030837545.1 Thermodesulfobacteriota bacterium
AACTGAATAATGTTCTCGCTCGGCCTGGATTTCCGACTGTAGGCCAACAGGTTTCTGACAATGACCTTGCAACGGTTGACATCTTCAATGATGTAACCGATCTCTTCCTTCATGGGATCGGTATCGGGAAGCTTTTCCGTGAGGAGGCTCGCGTAGAACAGGATGCCGGTCAACGGATTGTTGATCTCGTGGGCAACGCCAGCGGCGAGCTGACCTATGGACGCCATCTTCTCTGTCTGGATGAGCTGCGACTGGGCTTCCCTGAGTTTCTTCTCCACGGCGAGTCTTTCCCTGAGATCCGTATAGATCCCCATGGTGGCCACTTCCCGATCATCCTCGTATATGATGGAGGCCGAGATCTCGCCGGGGATCCGCTCACCCTTTGAGTTGAGCACATCAATGTGGGTATTGGCGAGTTTACCCTTTCCCCCGTACTCCGGGCTTCTGAGCATTTTCATGATTTCTCTTGCCACACCGGGGGGATAAAGGTCTTCGACAGAATTCTCCTTCCAGACCCGTTGAAGGGAATACCCGAACAGTTCCTCTGCCGCTGGATTCATCAGAAGGATATTCCCCTTCACATCCGCCGCCACAATGGCGCTCGCGGAACTTTGAATCACCTTCTCGAAGAACTCCCGGGTCTCCCTGAACTTCTTTTCCATTTTCTTGATGAATGTCACATCCCGCACGCTCTCCATGATATAGGCGATACTGCCGTCATCATTGAAAATGGGAGAAAAAACCCTGTCTTCCCAGCGGACATCTCCATCGCCGTCGGTGACGGTCGTGAGAACCGCGTCGGATTTTCCGCTGGAGATGATTCTGCGGAGTGGACAGATATCGTCGGCGCAAGGCGCTTTGAGGTTGTAGAAAATTTCATAACACGACTTTCCCACCACCTCATCCTGCGTCAGGCCCATCTTGTTCAGAAAGATCTGATTGGCCGCCTTGATAATCCTGTCGCTTGTTAGGATGAGGGTCGGAAACGACAAGGAATCAAACACCTTGAGCCGCCAACCGGGCTCATCAGAAGGGGTTCTGTCATGTGCAATCATGGATGGTCTTCTCCCGTGGATCCTTGCCACGGGTCCCGATTTCCTTCGGGATCTCTATGGCTTCGGACAGAACCGCGACGGCATGTTGCGCCTCCTTGTGGGGCAATACGAGATAGATGGACGAGGCGGAGCACGCCGACAGGACAACCGAAATGGATTCATGCGCAAGGACGCCGAATACAAGGTCTGCGATGCCGTACCGGTCGCCGTAGTGGGGTCCGTGAAAAAAGAGCATCTCAACGGGCGACAGGCAATGGATGGCTTGATCGCTCTCCGGCGGGCGGCCCCATATACCCTGCAGCCGGCCCTGGGCCACCGCCTCCATCCCTCGATCAAGAAGGAGATGGATCGTGATCCCGCGGTTTTCCGAGCCATGGGCCACGACCAGGCGAAACCGAAGGCCCGTCTCGCCCAGCTTCTGAAACATGAGACCGCAGGCGGCTGTCTGATTCGGGCCCGCGGTCCACGAAAGGAGGGAAAGGTCCGTCACCTTTTTGAAGCCGTAGGTCCTGAGTTTGGGTTCACAATAGACGGCAACGGTTTCCAAAGGGTAACCCCTTCATGGATTCAGGGTTCAAAGGTTCGGAGGTTCCAGGGGATCGGGGGGCGGCTACTCCTGTCGGACGTGGACACTCGACCGCAACTGAACAGGATCCGCAGGGAAAAGGAAGAACCGGCCGAGGGCAGTCAACGCGGTCTCCAGATCCGTGTATCTCAGAACAAATGAGAGCGCTGCCAGCGATGATGAAAGATCTAAAATCGGGAGATTTGCCTCTCCGAGCGCCAGAAGCGAACCCCCCAAAACCTGTAACTGCGATTGATGAGGGAACATGGAGAGAAGTCCCACGGCCCCTGTGAAACATGCACGTTCCCTCAAGGCCTTCTCCGATTCGATGAGTGCCCTCACACGCTTCTCATGCGCAATGTCCACACAACAGGAGGTACGCCTATGCACCCCTGTCCGGTCCATGGTGAGGAACACAATGGATATTTTTTCTTCGGCCAGGATTCGGCACAGACGGTCGGCGCTCTTTTCACCCTGTAAGGGATCAGCGATATGGATTCGCAGCAGCTTATCACTGACCTTGACCCCGCCGGTCTGTATCTTCTGAAAATGCGCAGGCACGTCGCCTCCCTGACCCGGTCCAGTACGCCCGTGGGTTACGAATGGGTCGTGTGGTCTTTCACAATCTCCATCAGCTTGTCCAGATCAATCGGCTTGGGAATATAATCGTCGGCAAGCGACTTTTTTCCGTCCCAGTGGGTATAGCTCGTGGAGGTGACGGCGGCCCCGACTGCGGTCAGCAATATGACCGTTATATCGCTGTAGTCCGGGTTGTTCTTGATCTCATCGCACACCTGGTAGCCGTTCTTGTTGGGCATCATGACGTCCAGGATCACCAGTTGGGGCTTCTCTTCCTTGATGCGGTCCCATGCCTCGTTGCCGTCGTAGGCCTTGGCCACCCTGTAATGCTGGCTCTCCAATTCCATGGAGACGGCTTCCACCAGATCGGGATCGTCGTCGACCACTAAAATCAATTTTTTCTCGCTCATTTGTGCAACTCCTTTGTTCTGGAAAAACAATCGTGTTAACTTTATCCCTGTTTTGTGATCATCATCTCTAGTAACTCAGCAGACTTCCTGCCCCATTCAACACGTCCCCGTTAACGGCTACACCTCGGGACGCGGGAGAAGTCCCGCCCGCTCCACAATCTCGGGTACCTTCTCTTCCCATTCAATGGCCATGATATGAAAGCCGCTGAGGCCCTTGACCTCTTTGAGGCGTTCGATGGATTCGACGGCTATGGTGAGGCCTTCCGCCCCCTGCTTCTCCTTGGGAACGCCGGCCATGCGGTTCACCAGTTCATCCGGCACGTCCATACCCGGCACCCTGTTTTTCATGTATCGGGCCATCCCTGCGGACTTCATGGGCGTAATACCCGCCAAGATATGGACCTTCTCATGAAGCCCCCGCTCACGAATCTGCGCCATCCACCGCTCAAATTTGTCAAGGTTGTACACACACTGCGTTTGGATGAAATCCACGCCCGCAGTCACTTTTTTTGCAAGCCGGGGCACGCGCAGTTCAAACGGGTCTGCAAAGGGATTAGCCGCAGCGCCGATGTACATCTTCGGTGGATTTTCGATGTCGCCGCCTCCCTGAAACGTTCCTTCGTCCCGCATCTGCTTTACCATCTGGACCATCTGCACCGAATCGATATCATATACATTCGCCGCCATGGGATGATCGCCGAATTTGGGATGATCGCCTGAAAGGCAGAGCATGGTATCCACGCCGTGGGAATAGGCGCCGAGGATATCGCTCTGCATGGCAATACGATTCCGGTCCCGGGCGACCATCTGCAGGATCGCGCTTAGACCCATCTGCCGGATAAAGATGCACGCCGCCAAACTCGACATCCTCACCACGGCGGTCTGGTTGTCCGTCACATTGATCGCGTCCACATACCCTTTGAGCATCGCCGCCTTTTCCCGGATCTTCTCGGGAACGGCCCCCCGCGGAGGACCGCACTCGGAGGTTACGGCCAACCCGCCTGTCTTCAAGACCTTTTCCAGCCTACTGTCTGTCTTCATAATGCCAAGTCCTCTCTGACTATCTTTCGCGGGCCGCCGTCCCGGCTTGTTCGCCAGTCTCTGGCCGGCATGACTTGCTCGTAGCTCTTTTCCATACCCAGTGCCTTCATTCTTTCCCAGATCAGGTGCCATGCACAGTCCACATCGGGGCTGATCTCACATTTCCCCCCGGTAGATCCGCCGCAGGGTCCATTGAGGAGCCGCTTGGAGCACCGTGCGATGGGACAGATGCCTCCGGTGAGGCCCAAAACACAATTTCCGCACCCCTGGCACCGCTCCGCCCATACTCCCTGGCGTTCAGAAGCGCCCATGAAGCTGGTATTGACCGCCGGAAAGACCGGTTTGTCCCTGAACCGCCTGGCAATTTCCTGAACGCCACATCCGCAGGCCATGGAAAGCACCGCATCCACCCCATCGATCTCCCTGACGAGTTCCTCCACATACTCCGGGTCGCACTGGCGCTCGAGAGTCAGTTCTTTTACCTGAAGAACCTTACCGCTTTTCATGAAGGCCATCTGAAGCGCCGAGGAGAGAAGGCCGACCTCCTTCCTGCCCCCGGCGGCGCATACGGTGACGCATTCGTTGCACCCTACCAGGAGAATGCGCTGGCAAGGTTCTACATACCCCATGATTTCTTCCATAGGTTTACGTTCAGCAGTAATCATATCTTCTGATTTTCCTCCATCTATTCCGGGTCAGCCCGCCGCGGACCGGACAGCAGCTCCGGGAAGCGACTTCACCGGATTCGGCCCTTCTTTTCGAATTTTTTCAGTGAAGTCGGAGGCCGTCCGCGCAAAAAGTTCCCCCATTCCCGCAGACATGGTGATCATTTCCAACCTCTCTCCTCCGATGCCGATTTCATCGAGCAGTTTTTTGACATATTCCACACGCCTCCCCGCTCGCACATTTCCATTCTTGAAGTGGCAGTCGCCTTCCAGACACCCTGCCACATATACGCCGTCAGCGCCCTTCTCGAATGCCTTCATGATGTGAATGGCATCCACCTTCCCTGAACAGGGAACCCGGATGATATGAACATTAGGAGGATAGGAGAGCCTCATGCTCCCTGCCATGTCCGCCGCTGTATATGAACAGTAGTGGCAGCAGAATGCTGCAATAACCGGTTCAAACCTATTCGCCATTACTTCACCCTTTCCAAGAGTCCATATAGCTTTGCCATAATCTGATCGTCTTCGTACTCCATGAGTTGAATCGCCTTGGCGGGACACTCCGCGGCGCACACGCCGCACCCATGACACTTTGCCGGGTCGATTTCCGAGTAGCCTTCGGCATTGATGAACGGCACGCCGAATGGACAGGCCCTCACACATATGAGGCAGGCCGCGCATCTGTCCGCGTCAACCCGCGCAACGGCCGCACCGAGATCCATGGTATCCTTGGCCAGGACCGTCATGGCCCTCGCCACCACCGCATGCGCCTGAGCCACGGACTCACGGATGGTTTTGGGTGAATGTGCGGTCCCGGCCACAAAAAAGCCCGGCACCGGGAGATCCACAGGTCTCAGTTTGACGTGGTCTTCGAGGAAGTACCCATCGGTTGTTCTCGGCAGACGAAAGATCATGGAGAGTTCTTCCGTCACCTCGTCGTCGGCGATCAGCCCCGTGCTCAGGACGAGACAATCCGCGGTCAATTCCAACTCTCTCTGCAGAATGAGTTCTTTGAACAGGACAGTGACCTCATCGCCCTGTCCCCTGACATCCGGGGTGTCATCAACGTCGTATCTTTCGAATATCACCCCGCGCGACCGGGCTTCCCGGAAGGCATCCTCCTGAAATCCATAGGTTCTCATGTCGCGATAGAGGACCGTTATCAGTGCCTCCGGGTTGAGTTCAAGGATCCGGAGGGCGTTTTTCACAGCGGCCTGGCAACATATGCGTGAACAGTTAGGGTTCTCCTTCGTACGCGATCCCACGCACTGGATCATCACAACCCTCCGCCACCCCCGTACTCTCTCGGGCGCATCTTCGATGACGCCCTCCAGATCGAGCTGCGTCATGACCGCCTCGTGTTCGTCAAGCAGGTATTGCTTGGGCCGGTTGGGCACCGCCCCTGTGGCAAGGATCGCGACGCCGTGCTCAATTTGGCGGTACTGCCATCGAGGGCCGACCTGAAGGCCTGTCTTGAAGAGACCGGACATCCCGGAGTGGTCGACAATCATGGCATTGGTCATAACCTGTATGTTGTCATGATGCAGCGTCTCCTGGATGAGCGTCTCCATATAGGCGCGCACATCCTCTCCTTCCAGGGTCCTGCGAAGCTGTGTGGAAACCCCTCCCAGGGCATTCGACTTTTCCACCAGGAAAACCTTCAAGCCCTGGTCGGCAAGGCCCAGGGCGGCGTTCATGCCGGTCACTCCCCCGCCGACCACCAGGACGGATTTATTTACGGGAACCGTATGTCCCTTCAATGGATGCGTAAGAGCGACACTGCACGCGGCCATTCGAATCAGATCTTTAGCCTTGTCCAGGGCATCCCCGGGTCGATCCGCATGGACCCATGTGTCCTGATCGCGGATATTGGCAATCTCCAGCAGGTACTTGTTCAGCCCTGCCCTTCGAACCGTATCCTGGAAAAGGGTCTCATGACTTCTGGGGGAACAGCCCCCGATAACGACCCTGTTGAGGTCATGTGCCTTTATCTCAGACACTATCCTGGATAACGCGTCCCTGCCGCAGCCGTATCCGATCCTTTCCGAGGAAACCACGCCGGGAAGGCCCCTGGCATATTTCACTACCTCGTCCACATCAATGACGCCGCCGATATTATTGCCGCAGTCACAGACGAAGATTCCTATGCGCGGATCGAGCCCCCTGACGTCCTTTTCAGGAGGGAACGCCTCTGAATCCTTTTCCTTTTTCGGCGAAACGGTCAGGTTTGTGGATGCCCGGTGCGCAGCGGCGCTTGCCTGGACCATGGTTTCAGGGATGTCTTTCGGCGCTTCAAAGAGACCGCAGACATATATGCCGGGCCTCGAGGTCGCCACTGGATCAAAGCTGCTGGTTTTCGCGTAGTTGTGGCGGTTCAATTCGATTCCTAATTCCCCGGCAAGCGCAACCACATCCGGAGAAACCCGAAACCCTGTCGACAGCACCACCATGTCGAAGACCTCCCTCTCAAGGGAGCTGCTCTGGGTCGTTGCATAGGTTATGGAAAGATCGCCCGTCTCAGGAATTTCCTCAACCGTGTGGGGCCGGCTGCGAACGAAATGGATGCCGTATTCATCTTTTGCCCTCTGATAATAGAGTTCGTAATCTTTGCCGGAGGTTCGCATATCCATGTAGAACAGGGTGGCTTCAATGCCATCGCCGAACCGTTCCTTCGTGACGACGGCCTCCTTGATGGCATACATGCAGCAGACGCTCGAACAGTAGGATACGTAAGGGGGCCTGGCGCCCCGTGATCCCACGCATTGAATCCAGGCGATCGTTTTCGGAGCCTTCCCGTCCGAAGGGCGCACCAGTATGCCGCCGGTGGGGCCGGATGCAGAGAGGATCCGTTCATAATCATAACCCGTTATCACGTTGGAATACATTCCGCTCCCGAAATCGGTGAGGACGTCGGGATTGAACAGTTCTGCACCGGTCGAAAGAACGATGGCCCCCACGGCCAGCGACCGGTTCCGGTCAACGTCGTCCGGGATGATGGCGCCGGCCGGACACACCTTGACAAGGGCCTCGATATCGCTGCATTTCTTTATATCGATGGAATAGGCGTTGGGAGTGGCCTGGGGATAGCGCATGCACGTGGGCGCCCGATGGTCAAGCCCTGGTGTGAAACGCACGCACTCGGGAAACGCCTTCAGACACGCACCGCATGCCGTGCACCTGCTTACGTCAATAAAGCTCGGCCTGGTGTGAAGCGATACGGTGAAATTCCCTGCCTCGCCCTTCACTTCGGTGACCTGCGTCATGGTGAGGAGTTCGATATGAAGGTTGCGGCCGCTTTCAGACAGGAAAGGGGATATGGTGCATAAGTCACAATTATTGGTGGGAAAGGTCCTGTCCAACTGCGTCATGAAACCGCCGATGGAATATGCCTTGTCCACAAGAACCACATCGCGTCCGGCTTCGGCCAGATCGAGGGCGGTTTTGATCCCCCCCATCCCGCCGCCGACCACAAGTACTCGATTGCTTAGTGAAGAACTGATCCGGTTACCCATTTTGACCCTATTCTCTCATCTCCTGCAGGTGGAATCTGCGTGCTTCTTCGTTTTGGTGATTAGACGCCTACATGATCGCGACCCGTTCGAAACGCGTTCCTACACCTCGGCCTGCTCCAGAATGGCGGGGATCAAATGTTCCCAGCCGAGTGCGTCGATCTGTACGCCCTGCGAGAGCCCTTTCAGGCTTCTGATGGTCTCTCCGGCGATCTTGACGCATTCGCCGGTCCGGTCTGAAGATTTTCTGATCCGGGTGACCAGGTCTTCCGGAAGGTGTGCGCTAGGCTCATTAATCGAAATGTACCGGGCGATCCCTACGGACTTGAGGAGGAAAACCGTCGGAATGATGGGCACCCCCAGTGTCCTGGCGCCTTCCACGAATTTCGCGAACCACGCCACGTCATAGACCGGCGGCGCAATGAGGAACTCAGCCCCCGCCGCTATCTTCTTTTCAGCAAACGCGATCTCCCGTTTCATCTCCTCTTCGTCAGTGTAAGGCGCGACCGTACACCCCACAGTAAAACTGGGCGCCCCCTTCAGTTCAAATCCCGCCATGTCGATCCCGTCCTCAAGCGACTGAATAGCCTTTAGAAGGCCGATCTCATCGAGATCATTCACTGCTTTGGTTTCAATGTGATCGCCGAAACTCACGTCCTCGCCCGGGACGACAATGAGGTTTTGAATGCCCAGAACATGGGCCGAGAGGATCTCTCCCTGCAGGGCGACCCGGTTTCTGTCCCTAAAGCAGACCCGGATAATCGCCTCAAGCCCCTGTTGCTGCATGAGCACGCCGCCGCCCAGCGCGCTGATTCTCATTACATCCTTGTCCATATCGGGAACAACGACCGCATCGACGCTTCCCTTGATTCGACGCGCGTTGTTGATCAAATCGGAGATATCTACACCCTTGGGGGTGTCCATCTCGGCCAGGACAACAAATTCACCAGCCAGCAGTCTTTTTCTGAAACTCATATATTTCCTTCCCTTCCTTGGTTAATAATGAAATCGAAGCTGCTCTCCGGCCGGGAATCGACCCCGCCCGTCTCAATTGGCCTCAATTCGCATATAGATCGAAAGGTCAGCACGGCGTCCATCCTATTTCAACAAGAGGTCTTGGAGCGATGATGGGCTGTCTGCGAATGTTGAAAAGGCACGGAAGCACATTCTGTGCCAACAGAGCGATGCGACAGCAGGACGGGTGCGCCTGCTTCCTGTCGGATTTGTGGCTGTTCGGCAATAACCTTCTGTTTTTCCAGATTGTTAATGGACGCCGCCGCAGGTAGGAAAGGCATACAAAAAGCTGAACCCCCTTGTCTTATTAAACCCTTTCATCGCAAGACGTGCCGTGAGAATCCTGCATACATGCAAGATCTCGACAGGGAAATTGCATTGACGCAGTATTGATGTCAAAGGGACCGGACGACCGCCTCGGGAGTGGGGGGCGACCCTCATCTGAAATGGGTTTGCAGAAGGAAGGACTGAACCCTTGCGAGAAAAAGAATCTGCCGCCTTTATCGGCCCCATGAAATCGGATAGACGGGGCGCATCCACCTCCAGGCGGTTTTCGCGGCAAAACGCCCTGGAGCGGGATTGCAGCAGTGCAATAATTCACAACGTCAGAGCACCAAATACGGTTCTCCCTGGGCCAATGATCTTGCATTCTTTAGTAGATCGGTGCGGCATGAGGGTGGGCAAGAGGTGGGTTGAGGTCAGATATAATTAATAAGACCAACATCAATGTCATCATCGGCCAATGGACCGAGAGCAGCAAAGGAGATCCGGCTCTCCTGAAACGTGCCGCAGGCAGCCTCCACCACGTCATCCCTGCTGACCTGATCCAGACCGGAGACCAGTTCTTCGTAGTCCACATATCGTCCGAAGGAAAACTCGTTTTTTGCCATGCGCATCATTCGGTTATCGGCGCTTTCAGAACCTAAGTAGATGCCCCCGATGAGATGCTCCTTGGCCTCTGCCACTTCTGTGTCGCTCAGTTCGCCTCTGCACAGCTTCACGATCTCATTCTGGATCGTCTGCAGTACGAGATTGAGGTTCTGAGGTTCTGTGGCCGCGTAAATCCCCAACAGGCCCGCATCCACATAGGTCGACAGGAAGGAATATACCGAATAGACCAGGCCCCTTTTTTCCCTGATCTCCTGAAACAGGCGGGAACTCATGTTCCCGCCCAGAATGGCGTTGAACAGGGCGCTTGCAAATCGTTTATCATCCACCTGGGAAGGCGCCTCCCCTCCCAGACAGATGTGAACCTGTTCCAATGTCTTGGGAAGAATGGAAAATCCCCCCCTGGATTCGGGCGCACTGCGACCGGAACGATCTTCGCGGGCGCTCGATACGGTCTCGAAAAGGGGCTGAAAAAATGAGACCATTTGGTGGTGGTCCACATCCCCTGCCGCCACCACGAGGATCTCCTCCGGGACATAGGATTTTTGGATGTAATTAAGGATGGTTTCCTTGCTGATTGCGGATACGGTCTCCCCGGTTCCCAGGATGGGCCAGCCGATGGGATGACCCTCCCAGAAAAGCTCGGTAAAGAGCGTATGGAGGTTGTCGTCCGGGGTATCCTCCATCATGTTGATTTCCTGTAAAATGACCTCCCGTTCACGCTCCATGTCAATGGAATTGAAGGTCGAATTCAGGAAGATGTCGGAGAGGATGTCGGCCAGGCGGCCGAAATGCCTCCCCAGGACCCTCCCATGAAAACAGGTGTTCTCTTTCCCCGTGAAGGCATTCGAAAGACCTCCGATGATATCCAGTTCCTTGGCGATCCGGAGGACGTCGCGATGACGGGTCCCCTTGAAACTCATGTGTTCGATAAAGTGGGAAACCCCGTTCTCCGAGCGGATCTCGTCTCGCGATCCCGTATTGACCCATATCCCCAGGGAAACCGACCGCAGGTGCTCCATCCGTTCGGAGATAATCTTGACGCCATTGTCAAGTACGGTCTTATGATACATTATCGAGACTCTCTCCCAAAGCGGCCTTGCGCGACAGTCGGATCCTGCCGTCATTCCCCACTTCGAGGACCTTGACCAGCACCTCATCGCCTTCGTTGAGCACGTCCGTTACCTTGTTGACCCTCTCTTCCGCGAGCTGGGATATGTGAATCAGGCCGTCCGTACCGGGAAAGATCTCTACAAAGGCCCCGAAATCCATGATTTTGACCACTTTTCCCCTATAGAGCTTGCCCACCTCTGCCTCTTGGACGATTGCCCGGATCATCTTTATAGCGGCGTCGCTCACCACCTTGTCTGGAGAGGAAACCGTGACCGTCCCTTCATCATCCACATCAATCCTCGCACCGGATGAATTGGAGATCTCCCGGATGGTCTTCCCCCCAGGACCGATGAGGACTCGGACCTTTTCAGGGCTGATCTTGACCGACGCAATAATCGGGGCATACTGCGACACAGCCGCTCTGGGCCTGGAAATGGCCTTATCCATCGCATCCAGGATAAACAGCCGACCCTCCTTCGCCTGGTCGAGGGCCTTCTCCATGATCTCCCGTGTGAGCCGTTCAACCTTGATGTCCATCTGCAGGGCCGTCACCCCGTCACGCGTGCCGGTGACCTTGAAATCCATATCCCCGTAATGGTCTTCATCGCCGATGATGTCGGTCAGCACCGCGACCCGTTCGCCGTCGCTGACAAGGCCCATGGCCACGCCGGCAACCGGTGCCTTGATGGGGACGCCCGCATCCATGAGGGAGAGGCAGCCGCCGCACACGCTGGCCATCGAGGAAGAGCCGTTGGATTCGAGGATCTCCGAGACTACCCGGATACAGTATTGAAACTCGTCTTTGTCAGGCAGGATAGGTAAAAGTCCCCTTCTGGCCAGGGCCCCATGACCGATCTCCCTGCGTCCCGGACCGCCCAGACGCTTGGCCTCGCCCACGCTGTAAGGCGGAAAATTATAATGGAAGATAAATGAGCTGAAGTAATCGCCGTAGATCGATTCAATCCGTTGTTCATCCCGTTCGGTCCCCAGTGTGGTCAGGACCATGGCTTGGGTCTCGCCCCGTGTAAACAGGGCGGATCCGTGAATACGGGGCAGAAGCCCCACCACGCACTCGATCGGTCTCACCTCGTTGAACGCGCGTCCGTCGATACGTTTTCCCTCAGACAACATCATCTCACGCACCATAGCCTTTTCGAGGGAATGCACGCCTTCCTGGATCTCTGATCCTTTTCCCTCGTACTCGCCGGAAAGGAGTTCAACGGTGTGGGCTTCCGCCTCTGTTCGTTTCCGTTGCCGCTCCATCTTGTCTGCCGTGGCAATCACTTCCGTTAAAAGAGGGGCAGCGGTTTCCCTGATCCTGGCCTCAAGTGCCTCGTCCACAACGACCGGGGGAATCACCCTCTTGGCTTTGCCGGCCTCGGCCTTGAGGCGTTCCTGCATATCCAGCATCGGCTGAATGGCCTCATGACCGTAGAAGATCGCCTCGATCATGTCGGACTCAGAAACAAATTTGGCACCCGCCTCAACCATGACAACACCGTCACGGTTTCCCGCCACGATAAGATTGATATCGCTCTCAGCCTGCTGGCTGATAGTGGGATTGGTGATGAACCGGCCATCGATCCTCCCTACCCTGACCCCGGCAATCGGCCCGAAAAATGGGATATCCGAGATCTCGAGCGCAGCCGAGGCCCCTAATATGGCCAACATATCGGATTCGTTTTCTTTGTCTGTCGATAGCACGGTTGCAATAACCTGGGTCTCGAAATGGTAGTTCTTGGGAAACAGGGGCCTGAGCGGCCTGTCTATCAATCGCGACGTCAGGGTCTCCCTTTCACTCGGCCTCCCCATATCCCTTCGGAAGAAATTGCCCGGTATATTGCCGCCTGCATAGGACATTTCTTGATACTCAACGGTCAGTGGGAGAAAATCAATCCCTCCACGGATCTCATCTGTAGACACCGCCGTCACCAGTACGACGGTCTCCCCGTATGTCACCACCACCGAGCCGCTCGCCTGTTTTGCAACACGACCCGTCTCCACATTCAGCGGCAGACCATTTATCTCAATAGAACAGCTTTTTATCATCGTTTTTTCTATCCTTTCAATAGGTTAAGCATAACTTCAGCGCATGTTGCCCTACTTTCGAATACCGAGTTCCTGGATCAGATTCCGGTATTTCTCCACATCTTTTTTCTTCAAGTAATTGAGAAGTCTTCTCCTCTGGCCGACCAGTTTCAACAAGCCGCGTCGTGAATGGTGATCCTTCTTGTGAACCTTGAAATGATTGGTAAGGTATTGAATACGACTGGTAAGTAAGGCAATCTGGACCTCGGGTGAACCGGTATCTTTTTCATGGATTTTAAACCGTTCAATAACTTCCTTTTTTGCTCCCGCTGACAGAACCACTTTTCGTACCTCCTGTATGTTTATGGATTGCAGCCTCTTTTCTCATGGCGCATCGCACAGCCGCCTGTACGCTGCCATCTGCGCTATGACGAAAACACCCTCTCTATGTTGACCCTGCCGTGACCGCCCCCATCCTCAAGCGCAACATGTAGAATCGCGACGAGCCCGCCGTCACTGACAAGCTTGATCCATCCATCATGAAGATCCGGGCCGACGGAGGTCTCTGCATCACAACTCGGCATCAGTTCTTCCCAGGCCGGCCGGCAACCCTGCCGCACCTTTTGAGCCGTCTTTGCGCTGACAAGGATTTCCCCTATGTGGGGAATCGCCTCTCGCATGGGGATCACCCTCTCCGACAGGGACTCTCCATGGACCTGGCAACCCATCTCCGCCGAGGAAAGCGCCTCCCCGACATCGAAGGGACCGCTCTTGATCCTGCGCAGCGATCGAAGGTGTCCGCCCGGGCCCAGGGCCTTACCCAGGTCTGATGCAAGGCTCCGGATATAGGTCCCGCTGGAACACCGGATCCGCATGTCGATCTGCGGAAGATCCACCGACAGGACCTGAAGGGAATAGACGGTAATTTCCCTTGCCTTAAGTTCCACGTGCTGGCCGTTTCTGGCCAACTGATAGGCCCGCTTCCCCTTGTATCTCACAGCCGAATAGGCAGGCGGTACCTGAAGAAACGTCCCTGTAAATTGCCTTGCCTTTTCCCGGACTCCTTCCAGGCCCATATCCGGAACGGCAGCAGTGGCAACTACCCTTCCGGTAAGGTCCAGGGTGTCTGTTTCAACGCCCAGTTCAAGGGTTGCCAGATACACCTTTTCACCCGACATAATGAACTGAGAGAGCTTGGTCCCCTGACCCACCAGGACGATGAGCAACCCGGTGGCAAAGGGATCCAGGGTCCCGGCGTGCCCGACCTTTACCCTGTTTTCACTTTGAAATGCGGATCTGATCTTCTTGACGACGTCGTGGGAGGTTTCACCCATGCATTTATCGATCAAGAGTATCCCGTCAGTCACAGATCCCATCCAAAAATCGTTCGGCCTCTTTCAGAAAAGCGTTCTCTGCAACCGTCACGGGACCGTGATAGGTGAATCCAGCAGCCCTCTCATGCCCCCCGCCCCCGAATCGGGACGCCAGTCGGGCTGCGTTCACCCAGGTGTTGGACCGAAGACTGAACTTGCACGCATCCGCGCCGATTTCCCGGATCAGAACCCCCAGCTCAACCCCCCTGACAAAACGGGGATAATCCACAAATTGGTCGCTGTCCGCCTCGTGAGCCCCCGCCTCCTCCAACATCTTGCGGGTCAGCGTCATGATGGCAACTCGTCCCTTATGGTGTAACTGGATGGTATCCAGGGCCATTTTCAACAGCCGAAGGCGGGGCAGGCTGTGGCTGTCCATCACCTTCCGGGATATGCCCCAGGGGTCCGCGCCCCGATCCACCAGATCGGCAGCCGCCCTCAGGGCCCTGGCCGTGGTATTGGCATATCTGAAAGAACCGGTATCTCCCTGTATGGCCGCATAGAGGTTCCCGGCCACATCGGGGCCTATGGGAAGACCGGCAGCCTGAATCACCCCGAACACCAGCTCGCCGGTAGAAGAACTCTCCGGTTCAATGAGGTTCAGGGTCCCGAAACGGTCGTTGGTTTCGTGATGGTCGATATTGATCAGGGGAAGCTGATCCCTCAATTGATCGGCAGCGTAGCCCAATCTCTCCTTTTCTGCACAATCCAGAACCACCGCCACATCGAAAACCTGGTCAGCATCCACTCGGGTCACCACCTGGCCCGCTCCTTTCAGGAGATTGAGGGGAGGGCGGAGCGGCTCCTGAGACAGGAGCGTCGTCTCCTTTCCCGCATCGGACAGACTTTTCCCGAGGGCCAGCATGGAGCCGATCCCATCCGCGTCCGGGTCCTTATGGGTCATGAGGAGAAAACGATGCTCGTCAGTTAACACGGCCGCTATCCTATGGAGACACATCATGCCGGGCCTTTTTCGAATGCGCCCATCTTCTCGAATACCCGCTCCAGATAACTTCCCTCTTCCAGGGACGCATCGTGAACAAATAGAAGCTCCGGCACGTAACGCAGCTCCATCCGGGTCCCGATCTGTCGTTTGATAAAGCCCTTGGCGCTGTTGAGACCTTTCAAGGCCTTTTCTATCTCTACCTCCTCTCCCAGGACGCTGTAAAAGACCTTCGCCTGTTTCAAATCGTTACTGAGACGGATACCGGTCAGCGTGACGCCTCGAACCCTCGGATCTTTGACCTTTTCTAAGAGGAGAAAGGCCATTTCCCTCAGGATCAGGTCTCCCACTCTCACGGCCCGTTTCCCTGACGCCATATTCGCTCCATCAATCCCATCCACAGATTACGCAGATTTCACAGATACCAATTCCTGAATCCCTCAATCCCTCAATCTCAGCATCCCAGAATCCCTCAATTCCTCAATTCCTCAATTTGCATAGACGTTATAGATTGATAATGTCCATTTCCGTGTTCACCATCTGGGCGAGGCAGAGGTCATCGAGGAAATCGAGAATGTGACTCAGGGAGGAGTCAATATGCCGTCGATCATTCCCTACGGCGCTGATCCCCAGTTCGATCTTCTGCCATTTATCGTTGGCCCCCACCTCTGCAATGGAGACATTGAACCGGGCCTTTACCTTGTCCACCATGCTCTTGACCACCTTCCGCTTTCCCTTGAGCGAGCGGTTGTCAAAGAGCATAAACTCTACCTTGAGGGTCCCCACCACCATATCTTAAAGCTCTGCGGCCACCTCTTTGACCTCATAGACCTCAAAAATATCAGCCGGCTTGATATCACTGAAGTTTTCCAGACCGATGCCGCATTCATAGCCGCTCTGGACCTCCTTGACATCTTCCTTGAATCGTCGCAGCGAGGCGAGCTTGCCGTCAAAGATCACCACATCATCACGCAAGAGTCTTACATGGGCATTTCTGTCCACATGCCCGTCCGTGACCTGGCATCCGGCAACCGCACCCACTTTGGGCACACGGAATATCTCCCTGACCTCTGCCCGGCCGATCACGTGCTCCTCCAGGACCGGCGACAAGAGACCGGTCATGGCGAGACGGATATCATTGATGGCATTGTAGATCACATCGTAATACCGGATATCGACGTTCTCCCTGTCCGCAAGTTCAACCACGCGAGGATTGCCCCTCACATTGAATCCGATAATAATCGCCCCCGATGCGGAAGCCAGCATGACATCCGATTCGGTGATGGCGCCCGTTGCCGAATGAATAATATTGAGTTTGACCTCCGCTGTGCTCTGCTTGACCAGGGAATCGGAGAGCGCCTCTGCAGATCCCTGAACATCGGC
This sequence comes from Thermodesulfobacteriota bacterium, assembly GCA_030837545.1. Lineage (GTDB taxonomy): Bacteria > Desulfobacterota > DSM-4660 > Desulfatiglandales > Desulfatiglandaceae > AUK324. The sequence continues at coordinate 16,570 of JAUPKI010000102.1, forward strand.
CTTCAAGATGATGTTGAGTTCCTTCATATCCCCCTTGTTGATCCTGTCGAAGAGGTCGTCGAGGCTGACCGGACCGCGCCTCGCCATCTCCTGCCTCTGGGGTTTGGCCTTTCGATGTTCAATGATCTGTTTGGCGGTCTTGTCATCTTTGACCACAATAAACTCATCTCCTGCCATGGGTACGCCTGAAATGCCGTACAACTTGACAGGAACGGACGGACCCGCAACCTTCATCTTACGCCCCCGATGGTCGAGCATGGCCCTGACGCGGCCATAATAATCCCCGCAGACAAACTGGCCGCCCTGCCTGAGCGACCCGTTCTTGATGAGGACCGTGGCCACAGGGCCGCGGCTCTTATCCAGTTCCGCCTCGATCACCGTGCCCCTCGCGTCTCTGTCGGGGTTGCCCTTCAACTCGAGCATCTCGGACTGCAAGAGGATCAGGCCCAACAGATCGTCGATGCCCTGGCCGGTCTTGGCGGAAATATAGGCCCACAGGGTTTCGCCGCCCCATTCTTCAGGGGCAAGATCCAGTTCGGCCAGTTCTCTCTTCACCTTATCGGGATCAGCGTCCGGCTTGTCCATCTTGTTGACGGCGACAACGATCGGAATGCCGGCGGCCCGTGCGTGATTGATCGCCTCCTTTGTCTGGGGCATGGCCCCGTCGTCTGCGGCCACCACCAGCACAATGATGTCGGTGACCTTCGCCCCCCTCGCCCGCATGGCCGTAAAGGCCTCATGACCCGGGGTATCCAGAAAAACGATATCGCCCCCATCGGTCTTCACATAATAGGCCCCGATGTGCTGGGTAATGCCCCCGGACTCTCCGCCGATAATATTTGATTTACGGACGTAATCGAGAAGCGAGGTCTTGCCATGATCCACATGCCCCATGATGGTTACCACAGGGGGTCGCGGAACCAGGTCCTCAGGTCGATCCACAACGTCTTCAAAGAGGCTCTCTTCCTTGAATGTGTCCAGTTCCAGCTCAAAGCCCAGTTCATCGGCCGCGACCGATGCGGTCTCAAAGTCTATCGGCTGATTGACATTTGCCATGGCGCCCAGTTGGATGAGCCGCCTCATCAGTTCAGTGGCCTTTGTCCCCATGGCCTTGGCGAGATCGGTGACCGTCACCAGCTCCTGGACCCGAATCTTCCGCTTGATGGCCTTGGGAACCGTGATCTCCGTATGCTTGAGTTTTCGGACGACCTCTTTCCCTTTTTTGCCCGCCTTTACCCCCTTGGGCCGTTTGGGGCGTCCATTGTAAAGATCGGCCCGCTCGTAAACCTCCTTTTTTCGTCGCCGGATTGTGCCCCGGTCAGGGGCCTCTTCGACCTCCAGTACCATTTTCTCTTTCTTCTTCTTAAAGGTCTTCCCCTTCTTGGGCCTTTCTCCCTCTTCCTCGAAACCCGCAGGGGAGACCTTCACCGGCGTTGGTTCAGGAGGGGCGGCCGCGGCCTTCTCTTCAACCTGCTTGGCTAACAGGTCCTTCAGGGGGCCTTCTTCCGGCCGCATGATGATCTTGGCAGGCCGTTCAACTTTTTTCTTTTTCACCTTCTTCGGTTTGGGTTTGGCCTGTTTACCAGGTCTGACGACCTCTTCTTCAAGGCCCTCCGGTTCGGCCTTCTCGGTTTCAGGTTGGGTCAATGCGGGTTCTTCAGGAATGGGCATCTCCTTCTCTTCCGCGAGCGCGACAGGAGCGGGGGTGGGCTCCTCCAATCCAAGTTCCACCTCGGCCGCAATATCAACACCGGGCCTTTCTTCAATCTCCGGGACCTCTTCTTCTGGTTCAGGTTCCTCTTCTTCCGTGACTTCGGGGGCAGCCTGCTCGACAACAACAACCTTCTTGCGCCTGCGAATCACCGTCGGCTTGATTCGCTTCTCTACCACCACTTCCGAGACGGCGCCGGAAAGGATCTCTCTTGCCTTGACAACCGATGATTCATCAAGGGTACTCATGTAGTTCTTGACGTCCAACCCTCCGGCAACAAGTTTGTCTACCAGACTCTTGCTGTCCATGTCGAGTTCTCTTGCTAATTCATAAACCCTGACTTTAGCCATTGATTCCCCCAAATCAATTCATTATGATCCGCACACTGCCATGATCCGCACACCGCCCTGATATCACCCTCCAGGGGTTCCGGCATTATTGACAGCACGAAAAAAATCGGGATGAACCGAAACAACGCCCCCCGTCCTGAATGCTCTCTTCAGCCGCTTGTTCGTCCTGAGGGACCTCAGACAAGCTTCATCTGGACACACATAGGCGCTGCGGCCCTCGCCTTTTCCATCCGTGTCCCGAATAACCATCCCATCATCATTCAGGATCAGTTTGATCAGGTCCTTCTTATTGCGCCTGGCGTTGCAGGATATGCAGGTCCGTATCGGTATGTGCCCTGTTCCTCTACTCATCAATAGGTTTCGAAGTTTCGGGTTCCCGATCGCCCTCCTCGGGGGCATCCTCCACCTGAGAGGTCCCCGACGATTCGGTTTCGGATGCCGCTTCTGATTCGTCGAGGTCGAAGGTCTCCTGCGTCAGGGTCTTGGAACCCGGATCCAAAAGGGATGGTCGCGATTCAAGCGATCCCCCTGCTTCCTCCTCCATAGCTTCCTCCGATTGCTCTACGGGCGCTTCCTGCATCCCCGTTCCCGATGCCTCTACCTCATTACGCTCACTGACATAACGGATGGCCTCGTCAATGAGAGACTCTGCCCTGGCCTCTGTCATCCCTTTGACGGAGAGGAGGTCCTCAATCGAGGCCCCCGCCACATCCCCAACGGATTTAAAGTCCGCCTCATAGAGATCGGTCGCCCGTTTTTCCCCGATTCCCTCCAGGTCAAGGAGGGACCGGTACCCATCCTTGAGCGCCGTATTATAATTGGTTTCTCCGATAACATCCAACCTCCATCCGGTCAGTCGAGAGGCCAGGCGCACATTTTGCCCCCGTTTTCCAATAGCCAGGGACAACTGGTCATCCGGGACCACCACCTCCATGCTGCGGCCTTCCTCATCCACAATAACCCGCGTGATATCGGCCGGGGCCAGGGCATTGCATATGAATTTCGCTGCATCAGGGTCCCAGGTGACAATGTCAATCTTCTCTCCGCGCAGTTCCTGGACCACGGCCTGAACCCGCCTTCCCTTCATGCCCACACATGCCCCCACCGGATCCACATCCGAATCCCTCGAGGTGACCGCAATCTTGGCCCTGCTCCCCGGCTCCCGGGCCACCTGCACAATCTGAACAATGCCCTCGGAAATTTCAGGGACCTCGTTTTCAAAGAGGCTCGCCAGAAAATTGGGATGGGTCCTCGAAAGAATGATCTGCGGTCCTCGACTGAACTGCTTGACCTCCAGGATATAGGCCCTGATTCGATCTCCCTGTTTATAAGACTCCCTCGGGATCTGCTCTTTCTGCGGGATTTCGGCCTCTGCCCGCCCCACATTGACAATGATGGCTCCCCTGTCGAATCGCTGCACAATCCCGTTGAGGATCTCGCCGCGGCGGTCTTTGAAATCATCATAGACCATATCCCGCTCAGCCTCTTTCAGCCTCTGCATGATGACCTGCTTGGCAGACTGGGCCGCAATCCGGCCAAAGGCGTCCGTATCCATCTTGATCCCGAGGCTGTCTCCCAATTCAGACTCAGGGTCCACTTCCTGGGCCTCCTTGAGGGATATCTGAAGGTGTTCGTTTGTCACCTCTTCAACGACTTCCTTGAATTCAAAGGCCTCCACCTCCCCGAGTTCCTCATTATAATTGACCTCCAAATCGTAATCGGGGCCGTATTTCTTGCGGGCCGCCACCTTCACCGCCTCCTCAAGCGCCCCGATCAGCACATCCTGCTCAACACCCTTTTCACGACTTACTTGATCAATAATCCTCTTCAAATCCGAAATCATACCGTTCGCTCCATCCATATACTGAATTCTTTGAGGCCTTAGAAAGGCGGTCCCTCCCTCCCCGTTGGATCACAGTCTGCTCCATCCGGGCAGGATCATCGCTCACAGGATAAACGAAAACAGGTCAAAAGGCGACGAAGGGCTCAACGGCCTTGGTTTAATCCCCAAAGTCATAGACCAGATTGGCCTTTTCCACTCCCCCGTAGGGAAGGAGAAATCGATTCTCGTTTGCCGTCACGCACAACGTGCCATCCTCAAAGGACTGGAGTTTTCCTTTGAAATTCCGGCGACCGCCAACGGGGGCCGCCATCCGGATGTTGATATTCTTTCCGATGGCATGGACAAAATCCTTTTCCTTTTTAAGGGGTCTGTTGAGACCCGGAGAGGAGACCTCCAGAACATATGTCTGTCTGAAAAGATCCTTGACATCGATCAGATCCTCGATCTCTCGACTCACCCGGACGCAGTCATCGAGGGTAATCCCCCCCTCCCTGTCCACATAAATCCTGAGAATCCACCTCCCCCCTTCTGAAAGATACTCAACATCAACCAGTTCGATCTCCATCTCATCAAGAATCGGTTCGATAAGAAGGCTTACCTCTCTGACAGCCTGCGTGTACATCCACACCCCATCCTGATGAATTTATACCCAGGTTAAGCGGTTCAGCGTTCAAGGTTCAGGGTTGAAACAATCTAACTGATCATCATCAATAGAAAAATAACTGATACGTGCAAATGTACTGTTTCACCCAGTGGGTGAAGATGGCGCATCTGAGTCAGTCATCAGGAGGCATCATTAAAAGTTAAGAATGTCATCAGGCTATAACCTTTGAACCTGGAACCTGGAACCGCTCAGCTTAGGTTATAACAAGTGCCGCATGGAGGTTCAAGGCCTAAGGCGCAAGGCTTAAGGCGCAAGGTAGAATAGTTCACGGCACAGCCGGGATTCGGTCTTGAAGGCTTACGCCTAAAAATAAAAAAAGCGGGCCCCCTCGCCCGCTTCCCCCACTGCAGACTCAATTGTAAAGCGCTTTCTTACATAAGGTCCTTTGAGCAAAAACCGACAAGGAATTATGAAAAACCACGCAGTATCCGCAATTTGAAGTAGATGAACCGTTGCCAATACCGTTCAATAACCTCAAAAAGGGGGAATCAGGCCCGACCTGTCAGAAACGAATGGAGCGGGCAACGGGGTTCGAACCCGCGACACCAAGCTTGGGAAGCTTGTACTCTACCAACTGAGCTATGCCCGCTCAAACCATCATTTCAGCCCGTTCGTTCGCAACGAAGATAATATAGTTAATCTGAGCAGTCAAGAGCTATTTTGACCTTCCAAGACCCGCCATTGCAAAAAACTTGACATTCATCCGCGGCAAAAATAGAATCTCCTCGAAACTCCCCCTATTTTGACATCATGACACACAAGACCTTTAGGAATTTCTCGAATACCTTGATCCATAAACAGCGCTGTGACACAGAGAGGTAAAGGGTCTTTTTATCAAGGCCTCGACGAGGAGACAATAACACCTTTGGAAGATGGCTCTGAACAGGGATTTTTTCACTTTGTCAAATCCTTGATCAAAAAAAAGATACGCCTTGACGACAGCGATGATCTGACCGAGGAAATCCATGACCTCATGGATGAAGGGCAGGCAAAGGGTTTCATCACCGATGAAGAATCCCACATGGTCTACGGCGTGCTCGACCTCAAAGAGACACCCGCCCACGCCATCATGATCCCTCGGACCGAGGTCTCCTCTGCCTCAGTGGATTCTACCTTAGGTGAACTCATTGATCTGGTTACCCGTTGCGGGCATACCCGGATCCCGATTCATAAAGACAACATCGATCAGATCGTCGGCATCCTTCACGCAAAGGACCTTCTCAGGCTTTTGGGAAAGGATCCTGAATCCAAAATCCCGACGGAGATCCTCAGGAAGCCTTTTTTTGTGCCCGAAGGTCGAAGGGTCAGTGAACTCCTGAAGGACATGCAGGAAAGGACGACCCATCTCGCCATTGTCACAGACGAATACGGCGGAACTGCGGGCATCATTACCATCGAGGATATCCTTGAAGAGATCGTCGGGGAGATTTTGGATGAACACGATCACGAAGAAACCCTCCTAACCCGCCTTGAGGATGGATCGCTCCTGGTGGACGCCCGATTGGACGTTGAAAAATTAGGAGAGGCCCTCCAGATGGAGCTGCCCGAGGGCGAATTTGAATCCGTAGGCGGCTTCATCATCGACCGCCTTGGGAGGATACCGAAAATGGATGAAGTGATCCGGTTTCTGGATATTGAAATGACGATCCAGAAGGGGGATCAGCGGAGAATCGAAAAGGTTCTGGTCTCCCGCGTGACGTCACGCGACTCTTTTGAGGAGGGGAAATCCGCTATTTCCAGTCATGCGTAACCCTGTTCCATGATGCGGCCGACAATACCATCCTCCCTGTTGCTTCGCAACATCCTGCTTGCAATTCTCTCCGGCATCCTGCTGACGTTCTCTTTTTCTCCTGATTATTTTTCTCTTGCGGCATGGGTTGCCCTCCTTCCTCTCCTGATGGGCATCCAAAACGCTTCTCCTTCAAACGCCTTCAGATTGGGCCTTGTTTCGGGTCTTGCCCATTATCTGACCCTCATGTATTGGATCGTCGTCGTGCTGGAGCACTACGGAAACCTGAATATCCTCGTGGCCCTGTTTTCCCTGCTCCTCCTCTCCCTCTACCTCTCTCTCTACGCGGCCTTCTTCTCCTTGTTGGCATCCCGCCTGCCAGATTCCGGGCTGTACCCTGTTATACTGGCCTGTTACTGGGTTGCCCTGGAGTACCTCAAGGCCCACCTCATGACCGGCTTTCCCTGGTGTCTGATCGGCTACAGCCAATATGAACATCTGCATATCATTCAACTGGCTGACCTGTTCGGGGTATATGGCGTCTCTTTCCTGATCGTCCTCGTCAACGGGCTTATCTTTCGTATTTGCCGCAGCCTTCCCCTTCGAAACGGCAATGTCTTGAAATGGAACCTTCCTGCCGCTGTCCTGCTATTGGCGGGGGCATGGGCATACGGCCACTTTCAGATATCCGGAATCCGGGCCGATGGAGAGGCGGGCAGGCCTGTAAAGGCGGCCGTTGTACAAGCCAATATCGACCAGTCCGTCAAATGGGATCCGGCATACCAGGAGAAAACCATAGAGGCCTACTACCGGCTCACCCGTTCTACCCACAGCTTCCATCCCGACCTGATTGTGTGGCCGGAGACCGCGCTCCCCTTTTTCTTTCAGGACCATTCGAAGTTCTCTCAGGGAATCATTTCCCTTGCCGAAGAATCGGGGGCCGTCCTCGTCTTTGGCAGCCCTGCCTACAAGCGTCACCAGCGGGCCATACACTATTATAACCGAGCCTACGCGATTGCACCGAATAGCCGCGGCATCCTGTATTACGACAAGAACCACCTGGTGCCCTTTGGGGAATATGTGCCATTCAAGGAATATCTCCCTTTTATCCATCGCCTGGTGGAGGCTGCCGGTGATTTTGCCTCGGGAGAGAGAGTAACACCGCTCGAGGCAGGGGACCTGTCACTGGGGGTCCTGATATGCTTTGAGGCAATTTTTCCTGAATTGGCCGGGGCCCTTGTAAGAGATGGGGCCAATGTCCTTGTGAACCTCACCAACGATGCCTGGTTCGGCAGGACCAGCGCCCCCTACCAGCACCTGCGCATGGCCGTTTTTCGGGCAGTAGAAAACCACAGACCCATGATACGGGCCGCCAACACCGGATTTAGCGCGGTTGTCGCACCCACAGGCGCCATTCAGGCCCAAAGCGATCTCTTTGTGGAGGACGTTCTGACGGGTTCCGTGACCCCCCGGACCTTTCCGTTGACATTTTACGCCCGTTTTGGAGATCTCTTCGCGAAGACCCTCCTTGTTATTTCCCTTGCTCACGTCCTTTACGGCATATGGAGAAGACGCAAGCGGTGCTGACCCCCAATATTACTCTGAGGCCCAATCCTCCCACAGCGAAACGGCCATCACTTCAAATCTGATCCATTCACAAAAAACCGTCACCCCGGCGAAAGCCGGGGGCCAGAACCACGTCTTGGCAGTGCCTAAAGCACAGCTGTTGCAGGCGGGTTCGCCGGAATGACGAAAGAGTGCACCTCCTGACTTTTTGCGAGTCCATCGAATTTCCCTTGACACCCCTTTTTGTATAATTTATAAAGTATACAATTCTGGTTTCAGGGAACCTCCGATGCAAAAGATCCGCGCCACCACCCTTCACCAGGAAATCGTCTCACGGATCCGTAAGATGATCCAGAAAGGGACCCTGGTGAGGGGCCAAAAGGTCAATGAAAAGGA
>JAUPKI010000103.1 GCA_030837545.1 Thermodesulfobacteriota bacterium
AAGTTTATCCTCAAGAACGATTTCAGCAGGGAGAGCAAAATCAATACCACCAGTGAACTGGCGGTATGAGGTTCCGCCACAAGTGGCGGTCTGACCCTACTCCAAATGCAAGATCTCTTTGTCAATTTTCAAACAGTTGCTCCGAACGGGACGCTGTTTGAGAGACAAAGTTGTACATTAGAAACGGGTTGTCTTTTGCCGTGCCGATAAACCTGGCCTTTGAGACATCAAACGGGGGAAGCTATTCTCGGGTTCGAGAAACTGCTAAGACCTTGTTTCCATCTGCTGGCCACGGATGTCGTTGGCATGCGGGTCTTGTTGAAAGAATCTCGGCACTAATCACTGGCATAGCCATTGTTCATACCATGCCTATCCGGTTAGCACAGGTTCATCTGATTCCGCAGGGTCATGGGATCACCGATCTGACCAGAGGATGGGCATTCGAACACCCTTACGACCACCGAATACGCGCCAGATGGCGGGCGCAGGCCGTCTTGATTAGGGAAAAGATGCTGAGCTCCAACATAGTCAGAGGGTAATCTGACATGTGCAGGATCATACGCCAAAGCACCAACCTGTGCTAACCGGATAGGCATGGTTCATACCACCGGCATGCCGGTGGCTTGTTCCTTCGCGTTACATTTTTTTTTACATTCGCATGCTGTCTGATGGTGTGGATTGTCGTGGACCCGGCGGCGGCAGCGGATCAACCGATTGTGATCGGTTTTGTCCATACATTGAGTGGACCCGTTGCCATGTAACAACCCGGTAATGCTCCCATCTACATCCTGCCTTGTGAGAATGTGGAGCGAAGCTTGTATCCTTGGGTGATAATCAACACGCTTTTAGTACAAAGGATTTCCTTGTAGGGCTCCACGTCTTTTGTCTAGAAATTTTAACGTATTCCATAGTATTATATTTTTGGTAATAACCAGGTAGCTTTCGAGGAGGTCTTATGAGAAAAGTCGCAATTGTAGGCATGGGAACTACCAAGTTTAAGGCTAGATGGCTGGATAAGACCTATTATGAGTTGGCCTTCGATGCGGGGAAGATGGCTATGGAAGATGCAGGCATCAACCGCAAACAGATAGACTGTGCCGTCTATGGAATATATAACGACTTCTTCCAGAGACAATATCAACCGGATGCCTTTGTACATGATTACTTGGGTCTTGGTTTAAAGCCGATGGTAAGAGTCAATTCCGGGGGGGCAACCGGCGGTTCTGCGCTCAGAATCGGTTACTCGGAAGTTGCAAGCGGCCTGTATGACATTTGTCTGGTGCTGGGAGTGGAGAAATGCAATGACTGCTACAACTATGAGGTCCAAACCACAACGCCTGAGGTCTTGAGGGCGATCCTCTATACAGCCGATATGACTTACGATAACCCCGCAGGAAGAACAGCCGCGTCGGGTTTTGCTTTAGCAGTGATTGCTCATATGAAAAAGTATGGTAACCCCACTGAAGAGCAGATGGCCAAGGTATCCGTGAAAAATCATATGAATGCGACCAAAAATCCCATCGCCCAGTCCCCAAAAATACTGACCATAGAGGATGTTTTGAATTCCCGAAAGATCGTCGAACCTTTTAAATTTTACGATAACTGTTTGTACACAGAGGGTTCTTCAGCGGTGATCCTGGCCTCGGAGGCGGTGGCGAGAGAGCTTACGGACAAACCGGTATGGATTACTGGCGTAGGGGCTTCAGCAGACTATGTCATGCCTGGGAATCGACCCAATATCTATACCTTCGAGTCCTCTCGGCAAGCAGCAAAAAGGGCCTACCAAATGGCTGGGATTAAGGATCCGATTAAGGAACTGGATCTGGCAGAACTCCATGACGCCTTCACAGGAACGGAGATAATGGCTTACGAGGATTGTTTTTTCTGTGAAGAAGGACAGGGAGGCTCATTAATAGACAATGAAACGGTAATGCCTTATGGGGAATTGCCCGTCAACCTAAGCGGGGGACTGATCGGGTGTGGCCACGCAGTAGGCGCCACAGGGATTATGCAAACATACGAGGTAGCTTTGCATCTCAGAGATGAGGCTGGAGAACGACAACTTAAGAATGCGCGTCGCGGTTTGGTTCAAAGTATCGGTGGTACGCTTTGCACGTGGACTGTGTGCCTGGTGCTTGAAAGGGAGGATTAGCAATGAATAAGGCTGAAAGGGAAAAATGGTATGAATATCATTCTGGGAAAGAGGGAATACCTGTAGAATATTTAAAAAGGGATTTCGAGGACGAGTTGTCTGGGAAAAATGCCATGGATGATCCGCTCGAAATCCCGGACAAAATGGACGTTATTTACAAATATAGCTATGGACAGCAATCCAGATTTTTCCGCGAGCTTCGGGAAAACAAAAAGATCTATGGAGCCAAGTGTAATCAGTGCAGTAAGGTCTACTGCCCACCTCGAGCCACATGTTCCTTCTGTTATGAACCCACGGAATGGGTGCCGCTTGAAGGCACCGGCATCATCACAGCATGTACTGTTCAGTATTTTACGACCAGCGCCTTTATCAAGAAACTTCCCTTTATTTGTGCATATATCAAGTTGGATGGCACCAATTTTATCATGATGACCAACATAGAGGCAAAAGATGTCTCCCAGATTGATGTTGGCACCAGGGTGAAGGCCCACTTTCGTGAGGAGAGGCATGGGGCCATTACAGACGTCTATTTTAAGCCGATAGAGCAGGAATGAAGGCAGGGGGGAAGAAATTCGTCGTCTTCACAACACAACACCACTAAATAAGGGAGAGATGCATGACCCGGAAAGTAATAATTACTGTGGCGCCAACAGGTAGTATCCCCACGCGAAAAGACAACCCGAATCTTCCCATCACGGCAGAGGAAATTGCCGATGAGACCCGACGGGCTTATGAAGCAGGCGCCTCCGTCGTTCATCTCCATGCGCGGGATCCTGATACCGGGAAACCCACCTCTGATGTCGAGGTTTTTCGAAGATGTTTGGCTGCAATAAGAGAGGCCTGCCCGATAATAACACAAGTCACCACTGGTGGTGGGGCAACGACCCTCGGGCTGAGTCCGGAAGAGAGATTGATGCCCGTAAAAGAGCTGAGACCTGATTCTGCCTCGCTGAATGCGGGTTCTATGAATTTCGGGAGAAGCCTTTTCCAGAATACGCCTGACGTTATTGAGCTGTATGCTCAAAGGATGAAAACGCTGAAGGTCATGCCCGAGTTTGAGGTCTATGATCTTTCGATGATCCAAAATGTAGATTATTGGGTACGGCGTGCCGGCATCCTCGATCCTCCCTACCAATTTAGTTTGGTTCTCGGCGTCATGGGGGGGATTCCCCCGACATTTAAAAATCTCCTGGCACTCCAGGAAAGTCTGCAGACAGGCGATACATGGCAAGTTATAGGTATTGGGAGGCATCAGATCCCCATGGGCGTGATGGGTGTTCTGCTGGGGGGCAACTTACGGGTCGGTTTTGAGGATAATGTCTATTTATCAAAAGGGGTGCTGGCGAAGAGCAACGCTGATTTGGTGGAAAAGGCAGCAAGGATAATTAGAGAATTGGGATTTGCGATAGCAAGTGTGGATGAAGCGAGGGCAATTCTTCCATTGCTGAATCATGGCTAACACAGGCTGACCTTCGGCAACATTCGAAGAAAAGAAAGGGGAGGTCTTATGGAGATGACATTGGGAGAGGCTTTCGCGCGTTCCTCGCGGAAGTTTCCGGACAAAATCGCCTGCATGGATGATGAGGGGAAGATAACTTATTCGAAAATGAACAGAAGGGTGAATCAGTGGGCCGACGCATTACAGCGGCTGCGGGTAGGCAAACGAGCACATGTTGCGACGCTGTCCAATAATTGTATCCCGTTGATGGAAGTCTTCCTAGGTAACTTGAAGCGGGGTGCTGTAACTGTTCCCCTGGATTCAAGGGGAACACTCAACGACATCTGTTTTGAGGCAGAGAGTACCGACTGTGAGACATTGGTATTTCACCGGGATTTCCTTGGGCATGCCGACGAAATAGCAAACCGTCTGCCTAAAATTAAGACTTTCGTATGTATGGGGGGGGAACCTCCTGGATATGCGCTATCTTATGAAGACCTGCTTGAAAGAGCGAGCGTTGAAGAGAAGCAGTGGGGTTTGGTAGAGGAAGATGAAGCGTTTCTCATGTTCACCGGAGGGACGACCGGAAAGCCCAAAGGGGCCATCCTGACCCATAAGGGTCTGTTGTGGAACATTATATGTGTAACCAGTGAAAACCAAAGCCCTACCCCAGAGGACAAAATCTACTATCCGATGCAGATGTACCATACGGCAGCAATGAGTCGTTTCCTGGCATATATGTATGCCGGCGGCACCTTTATCGGCGCCAAACGCTTTGATCCAGATACCTATCTGGATGCGGTGGAAAAGGAAAAGATTACCTTTATTACCGGAAATCCCACTATTTATCGGATGCTGCTGGAAGCGAACAAAAAGCGTCCAAGGGATACCTCTTCTATGCGGAGGTGGTTATGTACGCAAGGTTTCCTGCACCAGGACCTCAAAAAGGAGGTGGAAGCCTACCTTTGGCCCAATGGAGAATTGTACGGATCGTACGCCCTTACTGAAGCGTCACCGGCAGTTACAGTTCTCAAGCCTTGGGATGAGCCCAGAGAATGGGGTAGCGTGGGCCGGCCGTACATGTGCACGGAGGTACGTATCGTGGATGAGCAGGACAGAGATCTGCCGGTGGGACAGGAAGGCGAAATTGTAGTCAGGGGTCCCACAGTGTTTAAAGGATATTACAAAAACCCGGACGAGACAAAAAAGGTGCTGCGGGGAGGATGGCTCCATACCGGCGATGTGGGCAAGTATGACGACCTCGGATACCTCTACATGGTCGACAGGATCAAAGACATGATCAAATCCGGCGGCATCAATGTCTATTCCAGGGAGATCGAAGAGGTCCTCTCCTATCACCCCGATATTGAGGAGGGTGTTGTGATCGGAGTAACGGATGAAAAATGGGGGGAATCCATTCGTGCGATCGTAAAACCCAGAGAAAAATCGGGTCTAACTGAGAAAGCGGTTATTCAACACTGCCGTGAACATTTGGCCAGTCACAAGAAACCCACTTCAGTCGTATTCGTGGATGAACTGCCCAAAGGGACATTCGGTGGGAAAGTGCTGAAAAGAATCCTCAGGGAAAAGTACGGGAAACAGTAAACAAGAAAGAGGAATACGATGAAACCTGCATATTTCGAAGAGTTTGCCTTAGGGCAGGAGTTCGTCACAAAAGCTCGGACCGTGACCGAAGCGGATGTAGTTAATTTTGCCGCCCTCTCTTGGGATACCAATCAACTCCATACGGATGTGGAGTTTGCCAAGAGGACCTCCTATGGCGAGCGTATTGCACATGGAATGCTCGGCATCGTTATCCATTCCGGCTTGTCCCAGATGTTGGGGATTATGGAAGGCACGATTGTGGCCTTTTTGGGGATGACGTGGAACTTTCATTTGCCAATAAAGATAGGGGACACCGTTCATGTGGTCCAGCGAGTAAGGGAAATCCGTGAAACCACAAAAGGGGACCGAGGCATTGTCACATTTGAAAAGGAATTGATCAACCAAAGAGATGAAGTGGTACAGACAGGAACCACCACGGTCCTATTGGCGAGGCGGAGTGCCTCTCAATAAGTTAAACGGGAGCGGAGGAACAAGAGTTGAACATTCGGTTGGATATATTGCTTTCAGATGAACATCGCATGGTGCGGGAGACTGCAAAGAAATTTGCAGACAAGGAATTGGGTCCAATCGCCCAAGAAATTGACGAGGCCGAACGATTTCCTTTTGAAGTATACAAAAGGGCCGGAGAAAACGGGCTGATTGGTTCAACCATCCCTGTTGAATACGGTGGCGGTGGTGCCGATCTCATGACCAACGCCTTGATCAAAGAGGAATTGTGCCGAGTTGCAGCGGGATTTGGCATGTCCATGAACATGTGTACCACCAATTTTTGCTATTTTATTTCCAGGTACGGCTCCGAGTACCAGAAAAAGCGTTATATCCCCTCTGTAATCAAGGGGGATGCGGTGGCGGCCTTCTGTCTGACCGAACCTGAAGCCGGTTCCGACGCTTTATCCATAAAAACGACATATGAAAAAAAGGGAGGCCACTTTCTGATTAACGGAAACAAGACCTTTATTACCAACGGACCCATCTCCGACTACTTTTTGGTTGTGACGCGCAGACAGGGCGTGGAACGGGCGAAGGAGGGGGGAACACTTTTTATCCTTGAAAGGGATATGGAAGGCCTCACGAGAGGGAAACCGTTTAAAAAGATGGGTATGCGGTGCTCTCCCACAGGAGAGGTTTCTTTCGATAACATGAAGGTGTCGGGTGACCAAATTCTTGGCCAGGAAGGTCATGGATTCGAAATTATGTTTGAAGCCTTGGATGAGGAGCGCATTTTGGGGGCAAGCACTGCTTTGGGCATCGCCCATGCCTGCCTGGATGTCGCCGTCAAATACGCCAAAGAACGGGTTCAGTTCGGGAAGCCGATCGCGTCCTTCCAGATGATTCGTAATTTGTTGGCCGAGATGGCTACACGACTAGATATAGTCCGTCAGTATGTCTATACGCTCTGCCCTCTGGTGGACAGGCGCATTAAATTAACCAAGGAGGCAGCCATCGCCAAATATTATGCTTCTGTCATGTGTACTAGGGCCGCGTTAGACGCCATCCAAGTACTTGGCGGATATGGCTATATGCGGGAGTATCCTGTTGAGCGTTATATGCGGGATGCCAAATTGCTCGAAATTGGAGGAGGGACCTCGGAAATTCAAAAGCTGATCATTTCGAGAGAGTTGTTAAGGGAGTGAAGGTGCATAACCAAGATTTTGCCGTACGAAAACCATATTGCTAACCTTGTAGCCATAAGAACCGGTGAGCCCTAAGAAGTTTGCTCAGAAGCATGACACCGGCTTTTACTTGAGTGAATCCCAGATAGGTGAGCTCTGCGCCTTTGTAAAAAGAACTCAGTTTTATCTACACTTATTAACAGTCTCATAATTGTATTTACACCGTCATTCCGGCGGAGGCCGGAATCCAGTCTGTTTCTGGATGCCGGATCAAGTCCGGCATGACGGAAATGTCAACACTATTTCGAGACGGTTAATAAATGGGACTTGCAGGATAACAAGAATTGACTTATATCAAAATAATACAATATATTGAATCAAGCGCCGATGTCCTTTCCGTTTAGGGGTTGATGGAATGGGAAGCTGGGGGCGGGATATCAGAGATATGAGTGCTGATATTTGGCCCGGAGGATACAAAATCTTTAATTAAGGAGGAGG
>JAUPKI010000104.1 GCA_030837545.1 Thermodesulfobacteriota bacterium
ACCCACGGCCATGCGGACCACACCTGCGGCAACCGGGCGGTGATGGCCAAGACCGGGGCCGAGTTAGTGGCGCATCGTGACGACGCGGACGAGATCCTGAGGGGCATGAACCGGGCATTCAGCATGGCCATGGGGAAGAGGCCTTCACCGGCCCCCCAACTTCTGGTGACCGGTGGGGATGTCATCCGAATCGGACAGACCGGCCTCAAGGTCATTCACACCCCCGGCCACACGCCCGGATCCATCTGCCTGTACGGGGAAGGGAACCTCTTTACAGGGGATACCCTCTTTGTGGGGGCGGTGGGTAGGACCGACATGAAAGGCGGCTCCTTCGAGACCCTCCTCGATTCATTGAGAAAGCTCCTTGAGCTGCCGCTCGAAACCCGGGTATGGCCGGGACACGATTATGGCGATGCGCCGGTCTCGACCCTCGCCCGGGAAAAGGCGACAAATCCTTACATGACCGATTTTCTGTAACAGAGAAATCGGAATCCCGTCGTGCGCGTGAGCACGCACGGCATTTGCCAAAGGGATGGACATCCGTCCCAAGGAGGCGCCCATGGAACCATCCGGCCTACCGACACAGTATTTGCCTGCGGAAAGGGCCTCTTCCGAGGAGATCCAGACCCAGTCGGCCTTCTTTTCGAGTCACCCGTACCTGGGGCAGTTTGCCGATGCCCTTCCAAACCCCGTTGTGGCCCTCAACAGGCATCGCCAGATCGTCTTTGCAAACGAGGCCCTCTTGAATCTGACGGGAAAGGAGCAGCCGGAAGAACTCCACGGGCTCCGGCCGGGGGAGGCCCTTCACTGTGTCCACTCGAATGAAACATCAGGGGGCTGCGGCACCACGGAGTTCTGCAAGACCTGTGGCGCGGCGCATGCCATTCGCGAGGCCATCGGCGGCGCCAAAAATGTCCAGGAGTGCCGTATCACCACGCACAACGGTGAATCGCTGGATCTCAGGGCATGGGCCTGCCCGTTGATGGACGGAAGCGAATTTGTATCCTTCGCGCTGGAAGACATCAGCCATGAAAAGCGGCGGCGAGTCCTCGAGCGGATCTTTTTTCACGACGTCCTCAATACCGCGGGCGGGGTCCAGGGCCTGTCAGAACTCCTGAAAGAGGAGGCCGATCCTCGGGAGGCCGGCGAACTCATCGACCTGATTCGGACCAGCGCCCATACCCTCATTGAAGAGATCAACGCCCAGAAGGCACTGAGCGCAGCAGAAACAGGGGATCTAACCGTCGAACTGGAGACGGTTTCCTCCGATGACCTGTTGAAGGAGGTGATCGGCCTGTATGAAAACCACACCGTAGCAAAAGACCGGCGCCTTCAGATACACCCCGATACGGAGACCATCGAACTGACGACGGACCCCACCCTGGCCCGACGCGTCCTGGCCAACATGACAAAAAACGCCCTGGAGGCCGCTTCTCCCGACCAAACCGTGACCCTCGGGGCCAGGCGGAGGGAAGACAGGGTTGAGCTGTGGGTTCACAACCAGGGCCTCATGCCCAGAGACAGCCAGCTCCAGGTCTTCCAGCGGTCCTTCTCCACCAAGGGGAAGGGAAGGGGCCTTGGGACCTACAGCATCAAGCTCCTCACCGAGCGGTATCTGAAGGGACGGGCGTCTTTCACCTCCACAGAGGCGGAAGGGACCACCTTCTTCATATCCCTTCCCATGCAGCCAGATCTTCGGGTCATCAATTCTGCCCTTCTACCCAACGTTGAATCCCGCTGAAAAGCGGGAAACCGGGAACCTGTGAACGCTTACTATGGCTCCACGTACGATAATACCACGGCATATGATATGATGCAGCACACCGGGCGCATCTATGCGGCCTGTCCTTGGCATAGATCCTTCAATAGCACCTGAACATAAAACAAAAACCATATTTTCATCCCCGTCCCCCATAATACCCCTAATCTGTATGGGGGGCGGCAGACAGTAGATCATAAAGGCCGGGAAGGGCCTCCCGAATGGGAACGGCCTCGACATTCTGTTCGTAGCGTCGATACCGGCCGCCGTACAGGAGGATGGCCCGCCCCATGGGATAGTCCTGACAAAAGGCCTTGAGAGCGATCAGATCACGCTTACGGAGCGTCGCCGTCCGTTTGACCTCGACGGCAATCAGCCCGCGTTCGCCGTAGAGAATGAAGTCCACTTCCATCTGGCTGGCAGTGCGCCAGTAGGAAAGCTCGTATCCAAAATCGAAATGGTCATTGATGGCCCGCAATTCCTGAAAAACCAGGGATTCCAAGGCTGCACAGGATTATCTTGACAAGTTGTCTCGAAAAGCTTCTAATTTGTCAAGAGAATCCCTTTTTTTGGAGGAATCCATGCAAAGCGTATCTGTTGGGGAATTGAAAACCCGTTTTTCTGAAATCCTTGAGCGTGTCAGAAAAGGGGAAGAGATTATCATCAGCTTCGGCAAACAGCGCAAGAAAGCGGCTGTTCTGGTGCCCTATGATCGTTATGCCGCCAAAGAGGAGAGAAACCTCGGTCCCCTTGTGGACCGCGGAACATGCGTGATCCACGAGGATTTCAAGTTGACCGATGAAGATCTCCTGCTGACATGAAGCTGCTGCTGGACACCCACAGCCTCCTGTGGGCAATTTTCAGCCCCAAAAAGCTGAGCGAACCCGCGCGAGACGCCATAAAGGATCCGCAAAACGACGTTGCGGTCAGTGTGGTATCCTTCTGGGAGATCTCTCTGAAATATGCCCTGGGAAAACTCGAACTGGTGGGCGCCAAGCCTGAAGATCTGCCTGAAACGACTGAAGGAATGGGTATGGATATTCTTCCGGTGAGCGCCTATGAGGCTGCCAGTTTCCATAAACTGCCAAAACTTGCGCATAAGGACCCCTTTGACCGCTTGATCATCTGGCAGGCCATTCAACGAAAAATGCATCTGATATCCAAGGATCGGTCATTTGAGGATTACACGACATCTGGTCTTAAGATATACTGGTAGTCTCGATTCATCCAAGCAGCCCCTGACATTTCATTCTCGATTTTCATTCTCACCCTGAGAGCCTCGGCATCGGCAGGAGAAGGACGAGGCGCTCGTCGCCCCCGCGTATGAAAATCCCCTCCTTCCCCATTCCGAGTTCCACGTTCCGCGTTTGCACCTCACTCTTCATTTTTCAATCCCAATCGCTTCCCTCACCCTCCGGGCCAGTCTGTCGAAAGTAAAGGGCTTCTGGACAAAATGCACCGCCTTTTCCGGCATTCCCTGGCGGGCGATGACGTCGGCCGTGTATCCCGACATGAACAGGGTCCTGATGGTGGGGTGGATCTTCAACATCTCCCCGGCCAGGTCCATCCCGCTCATTTCGGGGAGGATCACATCCGTCATGAGGAGGTGGATCTCGCCCTGATATTCCCTGGCCATGGTTAGCGCTTCCGCCGGGCTTGCTGACGTTAGCACGGCATAGCCCAGATGGTCGAGGATCCTTTCGGTCAGATACAATACCGACACATCATCCTCCACGATCAAGATGGTCTCGCCGCGACCCCGAGGGATTTCCGCTTCGACCGCCTCCACTTTTTCTTCGGCTTCTCCGCCGTGCCGGGGCAGGTAGATCCTGAAGGCGGTCCCTTGGCCCGGTTCGCTTGCCACTTCAATGAACCCGTTGTTCTGCTTGACAATCCCGTACACTGTCGCCAGCCCCAGGCCGGTACCCTTGCCCACCTCCTTGGTGGTAAAGAAGGGCTCGAATATGTTTTCCTGGGTCTCCCTGTCCATGCCGCAGCCGTTGTCGCTGACCGCCAGCATCACA
>JAUPKI010000105.1 GCA_030837545.1 Thermodesulfobacteriota bacterium
CGCTGGTCCCGGTGACCGGGCCCTGGATGGCCCGGGCTAGAGCGGTCGGGATGGGGTGGCTGGACAATCGGATGCCGATGGTTCCGGTTCCGCCGGTGAGGAGAGGGGATATCTTTTTCGATGCCTCGAAGATCAGGGTCAGTCCCCCGGGCCAGAACTGACGGATCAGAGGGAAGGCGACGGGGGGAATGTGGGTCACATAGTCTCTGAGGAATTCGGTGGAGGGGATCAGGATGAGGACCGGGCGCCCGGGATCCCGTTTTTTAAGGGAAAACAGCGTGTGAATGGCTGCTTCATTGCAAGCATCCACGGCAAGGCCATAGAAGGACTCTGTGGGGCAGGCCACCAGCCCCCCTTGCAGGAGGACCGCTTTCGCCTGTTGAATCACCTGGTCCTGGTTTGTGGTAGGGTCCAGACGGATGATCATTTCGCAGTTCAGTCTCTCACAGAGCACACAGAGCACACAGAAAAAAACACGTCGATGATTTTTGTGGCCTCTGTTTCTAATCCTTTTTCTGATGTGTGCAGGAATCGACTTTCATTGAAGCCTGTTCGGTCAATCTTCTGCGGTACTCTTTCACATTGTCAGCAACTTCCGGGTATTTCAGGGCCAGGATCTGAGCGGCCAGGAGCGCGGCATTTTTTGCGCCCGCGATCCCTACCGCCACCGTGGCCACCGGGATGCCCGAAGGCATCTGGACCGTGGAGAGGAGCGCATCCAGCCCTTTGAAGGGGGATGAGTCGATGGGGACGCCGATTACCGGCAGAGTCGTGTGTGCGGCGATGGCCCCGGCCAGATGGGCGGCCCACCCGGCGCCCGCGATAATGACCTCAATGCCGCGATCGGCCGCAGAGACGGCATAGTCCCTTGTCAGATCAGGCGTCCTGTGTGCTGAGAGGACCTTGACCTCGTGCGGCAGCTTCAGTTCTCTGAGGAGTTCCACGCACCCTTTCATCACCTCTGAGTCAGAGGCGCTTCCCATGATCACAGCCACTTGGGGTTTGTCAGAAGACATTGTTTTCCCTCATGTGAAATTTCAGGTTCAGAGGTTCAAGGTTCAAAGGTTCAGGGGTTCTCGTTGCTCGTTGCTGGATGCTTGTCGCTTACACCTTTGAGCTTGGCACTGGTTGCCTGTTACCCGGGGCTTTTCGCCATACCGATGAGCGGATAGACAATCATGCCGGCCAGCCAGGCGATATCCTCTGCAGAGAGGATTTCAGAGACATTGCGGTCAAAGAGGATTGTGCCCTCGGGTGGGAACTCCTCATCCCCCCGCCAGAGAATCAAGGCTACGGGGATCAGGGGGAGGGCCTGAACCCGCACTGAGAGATCCCCCTCATTCAGGGGGCTTGCCCCATAGCGTTTGGTTGCCAGTTTGACTAATAGTTCCGGCTGGTTGCCGAAGACCCCCACCATGGGATTCTTGGCCCTTCGGATAAAGGCGTCCAGGTAGAACTTGCCGTCCGGGACCTCCTGATAGGCGATCCAGTCGCCCGTCGGCGCAGCGCCCTTCGCCCCGTTCAGATAGTGGAGGAGAAGGATCTGTTCCTGGATCGGCATCTCGTCGCCTGACTCACTGAAGGAGATGCGGAGTTCCGGCCATGCGACTGTGACCCCCCTCCCTAAGAAATCAAGGCGGAGGGCTGTTTTTCCATCGGAACCTGGGTCGAACGCAGCCCCGCTCAGATCGGCAATCCGTTTCGGGTTTTTTTCTGTTAGACCCGCTATTCCCAATTCAACTGCCTTATTGTAATCATCCATTTTGGCCATCTCATATCCTCAAAAAAAGAGCTGCTTACCCATGCCAAATCGCTGGATTTGTGTTATAGTAATTATCGGCACATGATTTCAAGTCAAATTTTCCCTTGCCGGTGTTTCTTAGGTTGAGGTCCGGGTATGAGAGATGGCTCGCAGGAAAAAGAAAAAAGGAAGAGACCGACTTCAGGTACAACAACGTTCTCAGACGAGCGAAACCCCCTTTAATCCGGCGCTTGAACACCTGACAGCCCTGAAACAAAAGGAGGGAAACACGCCCGAGCCCTTCGAGAAGCCGGATCGCTTGAGGCTCCCGCCGGACCCTGATGACATGGGATATTTCAGGGAAGCCATGTCCGGGGTGACGCCGCTAAGAGGACAGAAGGCGCGGATTGCCAGGGTTCCGGACGTGGATGCCAGACCGGTCCATCCGCCGAACAGCGGCGATCTGGAGGTCCTGGCCCATCTCTCGGACCTGATCAGCGGCGTTGCCGAGATGGACATTACCTTCAGTGATGAATACATTGAAGGCTCGGTCCCTGGGTTGGATCGGAAGGTGATGCAAAAGCTGAAACAAGGGCTTTTCCCTGTTCAGGACCACATCGATCTGCACGGCTGCACCAGAGCTGAGGCCGAACTCACGGTTACTCATTTCCTTCTGGCGAGCTACCGGCTCGGCTTGCGATGCGTCCTGGTGGTACACGGAAGAGGTCTCAATTCCGAAGACCATATTCCGGTGTTGAAGGAGCGGCTTCCTGTCTGGTTGAACCGGGGGCCGGTGAAACGGATTGTCCTGGCCTTCTCAACCGCCAGGCCCTACGACGGCGGGACCGGGGCGATCTATATCCTTTTGAGACGGCCGAAAGCAAGCGTTTAGGGGGAAAGAGCTTTTCACGGGGGAAAGGCTATGGGAAAGTACCATGAAATTTGAATGGGATCAGAACAAGAGCCAGAGTAATCTCAAGAAACACGGCATTGATTTTGAAGAAGCGAGGAGTGTTTTCCATGACATGTTTGCTCTCATTATTGACGATCCTTACCATTGCAACTCCGAACAGCGAGAAATCATCGTCGGTCAATCATCAGAAGGCCGCTTTTTGTATGTTGTCTTTGAAGAAACCGAGAGTTCCATCCGCATCATCAGCGCCAGGAAATTGACTTCCGCAGAAAGGAGACGCTATGAACAAAATAGACCTGATTGATAAAGATCAAGAAGGGATACCGGATGAGGAGATGCCCGAATTGAAAGAGGAAGATTTTGCCAGGGCCCAACCGAATCGCTTTGTCAAGCGCGGATTTCAATTGGATAGCGATGTATCGGCTTATTTTAAGACAGAACGAGACGTGAATGAGGCATTAAGATTGGTGATTCGTTTGAATCAAATAATCTCACACAAATGAGGAACTTGGGGACCTTTTTTTCAGAACTTGGGGTTTTTGCGAGAGAGCTTGTGGGCTGCGCTCTTTTCCCATTACTCAATACTCATTTCAAAAGGATTTCAATATCATGAAAATTGGCATCATCGGGCTTCCCCAGGCAGGGAAATCGACCATTTTCGCTGCGTTGACAGGGGCGAGAGGCGCGGAGGGCGATCACAGTTCGCGAAAAGACCTCCGCATTGCGGCGGTTACCGTGTTTGACGATCGGATCGACTTTTTGTCCCGAATGTACCAGCCCAAAAAGACCACCTATGCCAAGATCGAATACCTTCTCCCGCCTGAAACAGGGTCCGCAGGCGGGGCGGGTTCCGAAGGGGCGGTCTGGAACCAGATCAGGACCTGCGATGCGCTGCTCCATGTCGTCCGCAATTTCGAAGGGACTCTGGGGACTCTCCCGACGCCTGAACAGGATTTTCGCAGGCTTGAAGAGGAGATGGTCCTGAATGATCTCGTCGTCGCTGAAAAGAGGATGGAGAGGATCGAATTGGACAAAAAGCGGGGGAAGCAGCCGGAGGGGGAAGAGGCCTCCCTGGTCCAGGCGTGCCGTCAGGTCCTGGAGCAGGGCACGCCCCTTCGCAGCGACCCGGGACTTGCCTCGGCCCCCCTTCTCAAGGGCTTTACCTTCCTCTCTGCCAAACCCATGCTGATCCTCGTCAATAACGACGACGAAGACGAGACCCCTCCCGAATGGGACCAGAGTCCGGAGGGGGTGGATCTGTTTGGGGTCCGGGGGAGTCTCGAAAAGGAGATCGCTTCCCTGTCTGCCGAAGAGGCAAAGGAGTTCCTGGAGGCCTACCATATTGAGGAATCCGCGCTCGACTGGGTTATCCGCCACTCCTTTCGTATCCTCAACCGGATCTCGTTTTTCACGGTCGGACCCGATGAGGTGAGGGCATGGCCCATCGCTGCCGGCACACCGGCCCTGGAAGCAGCCGGCTCGGTGCATTCCGATATTCAACAGGGTTTTATCCGCGCCGAGGTGGTCGCCTTCGACGACCTGAAGGCACACGGCAGCTTCAACGAGGCCAAAAAGGCGGGCCTGGTCCGCCTGGAAGGGAAGGGGTACGAGGTCAAGGACGGCGATATCATCACCTTCCGGTTTAATGTGTAAGTGAGCCGCGAAAAGGCGCAAAAGTCACAAAATGGAAAATTGGCGAAAATAAAGTCAAGGGGTTATCAAAAAGAAAAGCAACAAATCCTCTGTGAGGACTCTGCGAGAAAAGGAAGGCGGTTATGGACAAGATCAAGGTAGGGATTATCGGGGCAGGGGGGTATGGCGGGTGCGGGGCGGTTGAACTCCTTCAGGCGCATCCATATGCAGAGATCAGGGCGCTCATTGACAAGCAGGACGTGGGGAAACCCATCAGCGCACTCTACCCGCACCTGACCGGGTTCTGCGATCTGCCCATCGTGGCGCCGGACACCCCGGACTGTCCGGATGATTTTCAGGTCGTTTTCTTCTCCACCCCGGACGGCGTGGGCCAGAAGGGCGCGGCGTCGTGGCTGGAAAAGGGCGTCAAGGTGATTGATTACAGCGGCGATTTCCGCTTCAACGATCTGGAGACCTACCACGGTTATGCCGCCAGGATCGGGAAGGACCCGAATCATGCCTCTCCCTGGCTTCTTGCCCGCTCCGTGTACGGTCTGGCGGAACTCCACCGGGCTGATATCGCCCGCTCCGACCTGGTGGGCAATCCCGGTTGTTTTGCGGTGAGCTGCATCCTTGGATTGGCGCCGGCCGTACAATCAGGCATCATCGAGAAGGGATCGATTATCTGTGACGCCAAAACGGGTGTTTCCGGGGCCGGAAAGACCCCGAATCCCGCATTTCATTATCCGGCCCGGTATGACGCCATGAACGCCTACCGGATTTCCGGACATCAGCATGTGTATGAGGTCGAAAGAGAGCTGGGGCTCGTTGCCGGGGAAGAGATTCGGATCACCTTTACCCCGCACGTGGTGCCCCTCTGCCGAGGCATCCTGACCACCCTGTACGCGAGCCTCAAGGAGGGGCAGACCCTGAGGCAGGTGGAAGAGGCCTATCGGTCGTTTTACAAGGGGGAGGCCTTTGTGAGGGTATTCGGGCCTGAGACGCCCCAGGTCAGCACCAACGTGCGCGGCAGCAACTTCTGCAATCTGTCTCTGAATGTGGACGAGCGGACCGGGAAACTGATCGTGGTGAGCCTGATCGACAATCTGGTCAAGGGACAGGCGGGGAGCGCGGTCCAAAACATGAATATCATGTTCGGGTTGGATGAGACCGCCGGGCTCCTCCATCCGGGGATCTATCCCTAACGCATAGCGCATGGCGCAGAGGGCAGAGGGCACGGCCCAAACCGTAGTGTCTATCCCTGGCATATAACGCTTTGCTCCATGCTCCGCGCTCTATGCTCCATGCGCTACTTGATGCAGACCCTTCGGACCTGAGCAAGATCCGTAAGGCCGAGACAGACCTTCCGAATGCCGTCCTGCATGAGCGTGGTCATCCCGTCCCTGATGGCCTGGGCCCTCAAGTCCTCCATCTTGGCCTTTCCCTGGATCAAGGACTTCATCTCGTCCGTGCCCGCAAGGAGTTCATGAATACCGGTCCGGCCCCGATAGCCGGTGTTGGCGCATTTGGAGCATCCTGCGGCCTTGTATAGCATGAAATCATCGGAGTACGGGAAACCGAGGGCGTCAAAATCCCCGTCATAGGCCCTGACCAATCCATTGTATTCCTCTATGGTTGGATGATATTTTTCCTTGCAGTCCTTGCAGAGGGTCCTCACCAGACGCTGGGCCAGGACTCCAAGGAGGGCATCGGCGAAGTTGAAGGGGTCCATCCCCATGTCAAGGAGGCGGGTGATGGTCTCTGGCGCGCTGTTGGTGTGAAGGGTGCTGAAGACCAGGTGGCCGGTCAGGGAGGCCTCGATCCCGGTGGAAACGGTCTCTTTGTCGCGCATTTCGCCCACCATAATGACGTCCGGGTCGGCCCTCAGAAAGGCCCTCATGGCAGTGGCAAAATTAAAGCCTATCTTGGGGGCGACCTGGACCTGGCGGAGCCCCTCCTGTGTAATTTCGACCGGGTCCTCGGCCGTCCATATCTTTGTCTCGGGCTTATTGATGTATCCTAACGCGGCGTGAAGGGTCGTGGTCTTGCCGCTTCCTGTCGGTCCCACCACCAGGACAATTCCATAGGGCTTGGTGATCATGCTGATCAGGGTATCGTAGCTCCTTTCGCTCATCCCCATGGCGCTTAGGGGGATCGGTTCCCCGGCCGCCAGTATCCGCATCACCACATCTTCGTTCTGCCCGGCCGTCGGGATGGTCGCCACGCGGAGTTCGATATCCAACGGTGCAAATTTACTGAATTTGATCTTTCCATCCTGGGGTTTCCGTCTCTCGGAGATATCCAGGTCCGACATGATCTTCAGCCGGGAGACAATGGCGTTTTTGTAGGTATGCGGGATGGTCTGGTAAACCTGACACGCCCCGTCGATGCGGTACCTGATAACGGCATTTTTCTTCCCCTGTCCCGGTTCGACGTGGATATCGGAGGCCTTGCGGGTATATGCATCAACAATCATTTTGTTGACAAGCTGGACAATGGCGCTGTCATCTTCGGCCACGCCGCTGGGTTCATCCTCGTCCTCATCCTCGGCCGATTCCAACTGCCCTATGATTTCGTCAATGCTCCCGGAACCGGCCAGCAGCTCTTTCCTGTCCACATCAAAAAACATCCCGATCATCTGAAAGATGTCTTCCCGTGTGGATACGCAGTACTCGATTTCTCTGGCCTTGATGATCCGTTTGATGGTGTCTCTCGCTGGCAGGTAATTGGGGTTTTCCATGGCCACCGTTACCTTGCCGTCTGATTCCCCCACAGGGACAAAGACATTGCTCTTGAGGAAACTCACCTTGAGATTTTTGAGGAGTTCTCCTGGAATCGGGAGGTTGTCCTTGTAGGGGATATACTGCGTCTGAAAGTAATTGGCCAGAGATCTGCCGATGTCGTCCTTTGAGACGTTAAAGTCAGACATGAGAACCGATTCAATGCTTTTTTTGGCCGTTCTGGCGCGGGACATGGCCTCGGCCAGGTCTTTTTCGGTGACGATGTTGTAGCTGATGAGATAATCAAATTTTGTGGACCTCGCCTTTTGGGCGGCCTTCTGGTTCTTGTAAAAAGCAATCCCGAGGACCTTGGCGATATCGAGGACCGATGATTCGTCTGCTGGGGAAAACGGCCCCCCGTTCTTTTTGTTGATAAGCTGTACAACCCCCAATAAAAACTTATTCTCATACGTGATGGGGGTCAGAAGGACCTCCCTCGTTCGATAGCCGGTTTTCTGATCCCAACTCCTATCGAATGTGAGCCGAGGATCGATGCGTTTCAATTCCTCGTCATTGTATACATCTTTTATATTGAAGAGTTTGCCGCAGGCAGCACAATATCCCGCAAGGCTGCTGCTGTTGATCCCGACACGGATTTCAGCCACTTCCTGACCGGTCATGATCTTCGAGAAGATCTCTCTTTTGACCCTGTCGACCACATAGATGGTGAGCCGCTCCGCATCGAAGAACCCTAAGAGATCGCTCTGAAGTTCCAGGAGGATGGCATTGGTATCGCGAGCCGAATGGATCCGGTTGGTAATGTTGTTCAACCTCTTCTGGTATTCAAGCTGTTCCTCAAGGGAATATTCCTTCATCGTCATCCGTTCAATATCCTTCAGTAACACGTGATCTGCGGGGTTTTCAAACGCTGCAAAGGCCGCTGAACCTCCGTGTGGGCACTCTCCAACGGCCGGAAAGCGTTCATCCCCAGGGTAAGTGTGCGCTCAAGTAAGACGATTAGATACTAAGGACATTTCCCGGGTTATGCAACGGAATTGTTTGCGAAAGGATCTGGAATAGATTATAAGGTCGGCGTTTATGGAGATATTTTGGAAGAGGCAGTTTTGTTGAGGGACGGTTATGTTGATTGACAGTCATGCCCATCTGGATATGGACGATTTTGAGAAGGACCGGGAGGATGTCCTGGAACGTGCCGTTCAGGCCGGCATCGGCCATATGGTCAGCATAGGGATCGACCTGAAAAGCTCGATGGCGGCCCTGAATCTGGCACGAAAGCATGCCTGTATATCCTCGACCGTGGGGTGTCATCCCCACAACGCGGACCGCTGCGAGGCCTGTGATCTGGATCAGTTGGCACGCCTGGCGTCTGAACCCGAGGTGGTTGCATGGGGAGAGATCGGCCTCGACTATTTTCGAGGATATTCCTCTACCGAGGCCCAGTTGCGGATTTTTCAGGATCAGCTTGCCATGGCCGATGATATAAGTCTGCCCGTGATCATCCATGACCGAGAGGCCCATGATGCAACTTATTCCATTCTCAAAGGGATGGGAAAAGGGGAGAGAAAAGGGGTGATCCACTGCTTTTCAGGGGATACGGATCTTGCCGAGGCCTTTATAGGCCTGGGATATTTCATCTCTATTCCCGGAACGGTAACCTATAAAAATGCCATGCAAATCAAGGAGGTGGCCGTTTCCATACCTCTCAGCCACATGCTGATCGAAACCGATTCGCCGTATCTGGCCCCGGTCCCCAGGAGGGGAAAACGAAACGAGCCTGCTTATGTCTATTTCACCGCCATGGAGATCGCAAGGCTGAGAAAAGTCCCGTTTGAAGACGTGGCCCGCCAGACTACGGAGAACGCCAGGGTCCTTTTCGGGTTGCCGGCGAGGGGGGGGGAGCGTCGTTGAGTGGTCCAGTGGCTGAATGGCGGCGTGGTCCAAGGCGGGCAGGGGGAGTCAGATGTCCTATCCAGTCATCAGCAACCATCATCCCCTGATCCTGGCCTCTGAGTCCCCTCGAAGGAGGCGACTGCTGACGCAGATCCACCTCCCTTTTCGGGTGGCTTCGGGCCATGTCCATGAAGAAGAGACAGGGGACAAACCGACAGAGGTGTGCCGTCGCCTGGCTGAAAAGAAGGCGCTGCAGGTCTATTCCCTGTCAGATCGCTCCTGGGTCCTCGGGGCCGACACCCTTGTAGTGCTCGGGGACAGGGTCCTTGGGAAACCCAGGGATGAGGCAGACGCAGGGACGATGATCTCCCTGCTGAGCGGGAAAGAGCATGCGGTCGTCACAGGGTTCTGCGTCCTCGACCCTTCTGGCCGACCGGTCCATTCCGAGGCGGTCAGTACCGCCGTCCGTTTCAAACCATTGGACGATAGGGAGATAGAGGCCTACATCCGCACGGGCGAACCGTTCGGCAAGGCCGGGGCCTATGCCATACAGGGGATCGGCGCCTTTATGGTGGAATCGATCTCCGGGTCCTACACCAATGTGGTGGGTCTCCCCGTATGCGCCGTGGTCAAGGCCCTGATCCGGGTGGCGGCGATCCAGAGGTTTCCTCTAAACCCGTCTCAGTAGACGTCGACCCTATTTTTTCAAAGCCGTCTCTTTTGACAGCAGCATTCGACCCTGTTGCGGTTTTATTCAAACCGCAGGATCTTGAGTGCGGCACGTCTGGCCGCATCATAGGCCTCGGGGCCCCTTCCCAGCCTGTTAGGGCTGATGGGGGGCGCATCGGTCGTCACCTCGATGACGTCCACGCCCCGTGACCGCACAAGATCGACCTCTTTCTCATATGCCTTCTGTCGGGCGATATTGACGGCCAGGTGCTGGATATGCCAGGGGGTGAATCGTTTTTTCAGGAAGCTGTGGGGTGTCTCTTCCACATTGCCTGAGGCGATGAAATGGATTAGGACGATGTCAAGGTCACAGAGTTTGGCGAGGGCCTCTACAGGGGCCTTTCCGGTGATCCCGCCGTCGCAACAGAGGGCCCCGTTGATCGTTGCAGGCTGGAAGAGGACCGGCACCGACCCGGAGGCCCGAATCGCCTGGATCAGATTCCCGTTGGTGAAAATGGCCTCCCTTTTGTGGGTCAGGTCCGTGGCGCTGATCGCCAGGGGGGTTTCGCATTCCTCGAACGTGCGTGCGGCGAGCCGTTCCAGGAGACGGGCAAATGCATCTCCTCTGAGGTATCCGGTGTAACCTCGGAAGAGGCGGAGCGCATGCGACAAAACGGATGGCCAGGGGTCCGGATCCCAGAAATCGTGCTTTTTGAGGCCGAACAGCATCTCCCTGATGGCGGGGGTGCTCATGCCCGAGGCGGCCATGGCCGCCACAATGGCCCCTGAGCTGGCCCCTGCATAGGCCATCGGTTGGATGCCCGACTCCCTCACCGCAGCCAAAAATCCGGCGTGGGCGAAGAACCCGAAGAAACCGGAGGAAAAGGCAATGCCTACTCGTGGGCGATTTCCAGCAATTGAATGACGAATATCCATGGTATTGACAATTGGCTATTGAAAAACCCCCTGCGGCTCCAATCTTGAAACTGGAAACCCAATAAACCAGTAAGGAGCAGGCAGTATGGGGTGTAAACCCAACAACCCAACAACCCAACAAACCCAATAAACCCAATAAACTCAACGAACCCAACGAACCCAACGAACCCAATGAACCAGCATCCAGCATCCAGTTCCCTTACTCCCGCCATTTTACCAGATCCTCAATGGGGACCCTGTCAGATCTTGAGCGGTTGATGGGCGCCTCGGGATCGGGGTAGCCGACCGCCACACCGATCACCACCTTCTTTTTATCGGGGATGTTCAATGACTCTTTGATATCGTCATCGAATGCCGTAATCAGGCCGATGGGACAGGTGCCCAGTCCGAGGGCATGGGCGCTCATGACCAGATAACCGACCAACACGCCGATGTCAGTGAGCCTGGCGCTTGAAAACACCTGGTCGATGGTGATGACGATGGCGGTCGGGGCCCCGTAGAAATGACAGCTCCCCTCGTTGATGAAATCCTGAAAAGG
The DNA here is from genome assembly GCA_030837545.1 of Thermodesulfobacteriota bacterium. GTDB lineage: Bacteria > Desulfobacterota > DSM-4660 > Desulfatiglandales > Desulfatiglandaceae > AUK324. The sequence goes on from JAUPKI010000105.1 coordinate 11,061, forward strand.
GGTCTGTTCAGGCAGGTTGGGTCGGATCACATTGAAAAGCCCCCGCTCCCGCTCTACAAAATACTCGGGAAGGGGGCTCTTCGCCCCCGGTCCGCACGATATGTTCCGCTCCCTCATCCGTTTGACTAAGAGCCTGCTGAGCCTCTGTTTCTCCTTGCCGGACACAATGGTCAATTCATACGGCTGGAGATTGATGGCCGACGGGGCCTGGGTGGCCAAGCGGATCAGGGTTTCTATCTTATCATGATCGACAGGCCTTTCCAGAAAGGCCCGGGTGCTCCTTCTCTCTTCGATGGCCTTCAACAACTCCATGGGGTGCCTCCCAAAAAAAGTGCCTAAAGTTTCTAAAGTGAGCTAAAGTGACTAAAATTGTATCATCTTGATATTCTTTAACTTGAGAGTCCAATGTTCTCACGTCATGTCCCGCCTTCGGGAATCCGGCATCCAGAACATTTAACCTATTGAAAACATATTGGATTCCGGCTTTCGCCGGAATGACGTCGTTGAATTTTTGGATCTAATAATATCAACAGCTTAAGAGAACTTTGGACTGTAGAGTTCTTTAATTATTTTGTCCTAAATTATTTTGCCGGCAATCATTTTATAGCTGTTCATTATTCTGGGGTTCGATAAAAGACTACGGCCTGCCAACCCTTGACACTACCCAATTTACGGGATGCTTCGCAAACACAGATTCGTGGCCTTCCTAATTCCGTATGAACAAAAGATGATTCATAACTTGCAACATTATTTATAACATCTTGCGTTAACTGAACTAAAATGTTAAGATACAATGGGAAGCGTCAGTAGGGCGTGAGGGACAACGAGAACCTCCAGGTCTCTCCTGCCGATGTTTTGTGCGGAGATGCGAAAGGCGTCCTCCATATCGTGGGCCGGGATCATATGGACCTGGCGGACGATGTCTGGGGTCTGGGAGCCTACCACGATCACACGGACCCTTTCCAGGACCTTGGCCATGATAAAGGCACGCTGGGCCCCCGGCGGGTAACCGGAGGCGCGCATCTCTCTCAGGAGGGACGCCATATTGGAGGCCCCGCTGATTTTCTCGAAAAACCGCCTCTCCCCGGTCCCGTGACCCGCGCCCTCGGGCGTAGGGGCCGGCACGATGATGACGCCGCCGTCTCTGACCACCGGGACCGGCGCAAAGAAGAGGTAGCTGGCGGCCCGGCATGCCTGGTAGATGTTGGCGTCTTTGGGGAACCCGACCCCGGCCACGGCCACGTCAACCTGGCCGGGGATGGGGACCTCGTAGATCCTGCGAGCCTCGGCGACCAGCCTGCGGAAGGCAGCCTCCGGTTTGCCGGCAAGAACGGCCACAGGGTGTTTCCGGTCATCCAGGACCATGTTGAGGATAAACCTCAGCCCCGCCCGTCGGGCCGCCTCGTTCGCGGCCTCATGAAAGGGGTTCCCCTCGATCCTGCCCAGCCGCGTTCCCGGATGATCCATCATCCCCGGGCCATGGGTAGAGGCGATGGTCGCCTCGCCGGCCGCGCCTATCGCCACGGTCTTCCGCCCCCCGGAATAACCTGCAAACTGATGGGGCTCCACAATGCCGGTGGCGATCAGGAGGTCTGCCTCATAAGCCAGTCGGTTGACGGTCAGGGGAATGCCGGTTTCGGTTCTTCCCAGGTCCACGGTGGCATTCGGGTCTTCGGCATGGTGGTCTACCACCCGGTACCGGGCCACAACGTCCTGCCCTAACTTGATGGCCTTTTCTTCAGGCGTGCTGGGTCGATGGAGGCCAACGCCGCAGAGGAGGGTGATCCGGTCGTCCGGGACCCCGGCGGCCTCCAATTCCCTGAGCAGGGCGGGTACCAGGAGGTGGTCGGGGCTTGCCCGGGTGATGTCGGTAAAGACAATACAGATCTTGTCACGGGGGCTCGCCATCTCACGGAGGGGCGGAGCGTCAACAGGAGCTGCGAGGGTCTCTTCAATGGCCCCTTCCAGATCCCTGATTGGGCTTCCCGACAGGGACACGGCTAAGGCGCCCGTCATGCCCGGCGGCAGATCGAATTGGAGATCGCTTTTTCCGAATGGGACGGTGTACATGAAAGTGAAAGGCTCAAGGCGCAAGGCATCAGGCGCAAGGGGTATTGACTATTGATCATTGACTATTGATCATTGACTATTGAAACCCATCTCACTGGCAACGAAAGGCTGGAAGCTGGAAACCTGCAACCCAATGAACTCAATAAACCCAACGAACCCAATAACCCCGCATCCAGCATTCAGAATAATAGGAACTTGGCGATGCCATTGTCAATATCATTCCGGGTTGGCCCTATATCGTACCATATATTGGTGCATTGATATTTTTTGACACATGATGTGGTATTTTTTCTTTACAAACTGATATCCCTGTGATAAAAAACAATCGTAAGGGTTCACAGGTTCTGGGTTCAACGTTCAGGGTTGGGGTATGAATTCAACCTTGAACCTCTGAACCTTTGAACTGGTGAACGGTTACAGTAGGGAACCGGCGTAACGGAGGTGATCATGAAAATCAAGAAAGTTTCCATTTTTGGCTTTAAATCCTTCATGGAAAAGCTCGAAATCGCCTTCCCTGAAGGGATCAGCGGCGTCGTGGGACCGAATGGCTGCGGAAAGAGCAATGTCGTGGACGCCATTCGATGGGGCATGGGCGAGCAGAGCCCCAAGCAATTGCGGGGCCGAAAGATGGAGGACGTGATTTTCAATGGGGCCGGGAACCATAAACCCTTGGGAATGGCAGAGGTTTCTATCCTATTTGAAAATGGGAACGGCTCGTTTCCTACCGCTTTCGCCCAGGATCCGGAACTCTCGGTGACACGCCGCCTCTACCGATCTGGAGAAAGCGAATACCTGATCAACAACGTAGCGTGCAGGCTCAAGGATATTCAGGAGATATTCATGGATACCGGCCTGGGCAACCGGGCCTATTCCATTATCGGACAGGGCCAGATCGGGACCATTATCGAGCAGAAGCCTGAGGAGACCCGCATCATGCTGGAGGAGGCTGCGGGGATTACCAAGTATCGGAAAAAAGTAGAGATATCGCAACGAAAGATCGAACTCACCGAGGCCAATCTTCAGAGGGTTGAAGACATCTTGAGAGAGATCGAGACCCAGGAGCGGTCGCTCAAGCGGCAGGCCGCCAAGGCGAGGCGTTACAAGTCTCTCAGCGGGGAGATTCGGGATCTGGAGATGCATCTGTACAGCAACAGCTTTGCCCAGTTGGAAGAGGAACTGGGGGAAAAGGCGAATTCCACAGAGGTGCTCGTTAGGGAAGAGATCAGCAGGTCCACACGGATAGCTCAGGTCCGGGCACGGATAGAGGAGATGAATCTGGAATTGGACGAAAAGGACGCGGGCCTCTCTGTCTATAGGAACGACCACCTTCGTCTGAGCGACAGGGTGCACAGAAAGGAAGGGGAGGTTGAATCCCTAACAGGGGAGATCCGAATGATCGGCGAATTGAAGGTCCGGCTCATGGGTGAGCATGAATCGTTGACGCTTCGGCTTGAAGAACTCAAAGGCAAGCGCGCACGTCTGGAGGATGAGCGGGAACAGATACGGGAGAGGTCGTCTGAGCTTGCAGGGGAAATCGCTGTCAGGGATGAACGCGCGACGGTTAGAAAGAGGGCGGTCGAGGAGATTCGGGAAGACTATGAAAGGGTCAGGGCAGAGCTGAATGCCGGGGAAAACCGGGAGGTCGGGCTGAATCATGAGTCAGGGTATCTGAACCGGCTTCTTGAGCAGATTTCGGATAGCCGATCCCGGCTCGAAAAGGAGCTGTCAGAGATCAGCGCCAGGTCTGAGAATATGGTCAGGGCCTCGGAGAGAAAGCGCATGGTCCGAGAGGCCACTGCAGAGCGGCTCAGCGAGATCGAGGCCGCCATGGAGGCGGAAAGCGCCGGCTCAAAGGAATTGGGGATGATGAAGGGGCGCCTCGAATCGGAGCTGAAATCAGCGGAATCGGATCTGAACGTGTGCCAGTCCCGACTCAGCAGCCTCGAGACCCTGACAGAAAATTTCGAGGGATACCAGATGGGGGTCAGGAGCATCATGAAGGCCAAGGATTTTCCCCCCCTTCAGGAGGGTCGCATCCTGGGCATCCTGGCCGATGCCATTCAGGTCGAGCCGGAGTATGAGCGGGCCGTTGAGGCGGTCCTGGCAGACAAACTCCAGTATGTGCTGGTCGCATCCCAGGCCGATGGGAAAGATGCCGTTGATTATCTAAGAAATTCGGCCAGGGGGATGGGGAGCTTCGCCCCGGTCAGCCATATCAGAGGAGCGGCCGGAGACCTGGCAAGGGATATGGGACTTCAGCTTCTGTGCGACCATGTCTCTGCCTCGCCGGCGTATGCCCCCCTTGTCGATGCACTGCTCGGGGACACGGCAATTGCCAAGGATTTAGACGCAGCCCTTTCTAACTGGGAGCGGGGACGGGATTTGACGGGAAGGAATGGGTGCGGAATCGGGTTTGTCACCCTAAATGGCGACAGGGTCGATCATAGGGGCGTTATCAGCGGCGGAAAGGCCGCCCATGGTTCCCGGGGGCTTCTGATCAGGAAACGGGAGATGGCCGAGTTGAAGGAAAACGTCATCCAGCACAGGGCAAGAGTGGACGAGTTGCGGGCTAAACTCGACGAGATCATCGTCCGGATCGAGGAAAAACAAGGGGTTATCGAGGGGCTGACCGAAGACAGGTGGGCCTGCCAGGAGGAGATCAACGAGCTTGATAAGGTCCTGTTCCGCTTTGGGCAGGAATTGGATCAGTTGGAAAAGATGTCAGGAAAGATATCCGAGGACCTGAAACGGAAGGAGACCGAACAGAACAAACATGAAAAGGATCTTGTGAGACTTGCGGATGAACTCAACGCGCGTAAGACCCAGCGGCAGAAAGAGGAGGCCTATTTTCAGGAAAAAGAACGGGAACTGAGAGAAGCGGAAAAAGAATTCGAGCAGTGCCGGGATGATGTGGCCAGACTCAAGACAGACCTGCGGATTTCCGAGGAAGGTGAACGAGGCGCACTGCGCGAGATGGAGATGATGGACGGTTATGTGGAGGATTCCCTGGAGCGACTCGGGAAGATCGAAGAAGACATCGCCTCGGGCCGGGATAGACGGGAGGGTTGCCAGAGACGAAAGGAGGGGTTGGAGGAAGAGCTGAGAGAGGTTTATGAAAAGCTCCAGAAGGCCGAAGCAGACATGAACCATGCCGACATGGAGCGAAAGGAGTTCCAGGCCCGAATAAGAGAGGAAGAGAGGAAAGAGGAAGAACTCAAAAGGGAACTCGATGACTTAAGGGAACAGATCAATACCGCAAAGATGGAAAACTCTGAAATCCAGTTCAAGATGAACCATCTTAGTGAAACCGTAAGGGAAAAATTCAATCTGAATCTTTCTGAGATATACCGATCGCACCTTCAGGAAAATTTCTCCCGCGCAGAGGCGGAAGAAACGGTCGAGCAGAAGAAACGGTTGCGGGAGCAGATCGGGGAGGTCAATCTGATGGCCATCAAAGAACTGGAAGCGCTGAACGAGCGTCACGGATTTATCGTGGGTCAGCGGGAAGACCTGATCGGCTCCATTGAGTCATTGAGGACCGCTATTCGAAAGATCAACCGGACGTCTCTCGAGAAGTTCAGACAGACCTTTCAGGATGTGGACGCCAAGCTGAAAGAGATCTTCATGATCCTCTTCAACGGAGGGACCGCCGGTCTGAGATTGACGGATGAATCGCGTCCGTTGGAAAGTGGCGTCCTGGTGGAGGTTCAGCCCCCCGGAAAAAAGCTGAGCCATATGGGTCTCCTCTCCGGCGGGGAAAAGGCCCTGGTGGCCATGGCCCTGATTTTTGCCATCTACATGATCAAGCCAAGCCCGTTCTGTCTCCTGGATGAGGTGGATTCCCCCTTAGATGAGGCCAATATCGACCGGTTCAACAGCCTGCTGAAGGAGATTCGGCAGGCGTCTCAGATCATCATGGTGACCCACAGCCGGAAGACCATGGAGATCACTGATCGTTTGTACGGAATCACCATGCAGGACCAGGGGGTGTCCAAGCTGGTGACGGTCAATGTAAATGGAGGCTCGGACCACGGTCTTGGGGCCATGCAATAGAGGCAACCGTTTACGGGTTCATAGGTTCAGAGGTTCTCAATTGACGACCCAATGGACCCAGATGCCCCAAAACAGCGCCGTGTTACCTCCGGAGCGGGTGGTTAGGGTTGTTCTTGCGCTTAACCCGAAACCTTGAACCACGAACCTGTGAACCCCTACCAATAGAGAGGAACCGGACGTTGGCGTTTTTTAAGTGGAAAAGGGACAGCAAAACGGAGGGCGCGCCTGGCGTCGGGAGCCCCGCCGCAGGCGGGGCCCCGCCCCCTCGCGACAGTAGAGACGGGGATCAGGGGCTGGGCTTCTTCGGGAGACTCCGCCAGGGACTCTCAAAGACCCGGGACTCATTCACAGGGAAACTGGACCTGCTCTTTTTGGGGAAAAAGGAGATCACCGAGGATCTCTTGGATGACTTGGAGGAGATCCTCTTCACCTCGGATATCGGCGTAGCCACCACCCAGGAGCTGATTGCCTCTGTACAGGAAAAGGTGGCCAGAAAGGAACTTCGGGACACAGATAAGCTGAAGGCCGCCCTCAGGGATCAGATGCTGGCCTTTTTAAAAGTCGACGAGGTTGGACATCCGCTCCCCCATCCGGGTGAGCCTCTGGTCATCATGGTCGTGGGCGTCAACGGGGTAGGGAAGACCACCACCATCGGAAAGGCGGCCCATCGGTTCAGGTCTGAGGGAAGAGAGGTCCTCCTGGTGGCTGGCGATACCTTCCGGGCGGCCGCCGTGGAGCAGCTCACGATCTGGGGCGAGCGGGTAGGGGCCACGGTCATCAAACAGGGGTCGGGGGCCGATCCCTCGGCCGTCGCCTTTGACGGCCTGGCTGCGGCGGTCGCCAGGAAGGTCGATGTGGTCCTGGTGGACACGGCCGGCCGGCTTCATACCAAGATCAATCTCATGGAGGAACTCCAGAAGATTCATCGAGTGATCGGCCGGAAGCTTCCGGGGGCCCCCCATGAGGTCTGGCTGGTCCTGGATGCCACCACGGGCCAGAATGCCATTTCACAGGCCCAGATCTTCAACCAGGCCCTGGGGGTGACCAGCATCGTCTTGACGAAATTGGACGGCACGGCCAAGGGGGGCATTGTGGTGGGTATCTCGAGGGAACTCGGCATACCCATCCGGCTCATTGGGATTGGCGAAAAGATCGACGACCTTCGGGAATTCAACGCCGCAGATTTTGTGAAGGCGATCTTTGATTAGATCTTCTGCGGTAGCGTACCCATAGCCGAAAAAGAGCCCCTCCAGGGTGTCCGAATAGACGTGCGCAATGCCGAAATTGTCCCGGGCTATCTGGGCCCTGGGTGTTTCAGCGAATGTCGGAACGGTTTCACATGTTGACTTGACCTCGTTAATTGACTACTTTCGAAAGACCTTCTCAGAATTGGCCCAAGATTTCTATTATGCCACGAGTTGAGAGGGTTGCGAGACCTGCTACGGCTCAAGAGAGTCGTTTAAGCCTGAATCGGACAAGCGAAAGATTATCGATGTTCTCATTGCTCAAGCGAAATGAGAGAGAATATCCCCAGCGGAGGGAGATGGATGATGAATTTGAAACGAATGGGTTGGGGTTGCGTTCTATTTTCCGTATGGATGGCTTCTCTTGGAGTTTTGGCCACCCGTTCAGTGGCTGAAGGTCCGACTTCACCCACAAGTCTGGTCTCTGCCTTGCGGCAGGTTCCGGTTTTTCAAAGACTTGATGAAGACCAGTTGCAAAAGATAGCCAGTGTTGCTGAGGTGGCGCTGCGACAGGCTGGCGATCGGATCATTGAACAGGGAAAGCGGGTCGGGAAGATGGCCATAGCTCTCGAAAGCGAGGTCAACATCCGGATTGACGGTGCGACCATACGGGTTCTCCCGCCGAACTCATTGGTAGGGGAAATTGAGTTTCTTGTGGATGTTCCTGCCTCTGCAGATGTGGTGCTGTTGAGCCAATCCAGGGTTATCTTGCTGGAACACAGGCGTTTTCAAGGAGTGATGGATGCGGATCCCGGCTTAGGCTATGCGGTGATGGGTGAGATTGCCAAGATGGAGGCGAACCGGCTTCGCACGAATAATCAGAGGCAAGCGAAGTGATTCGGAAACCAGGTGGCCAGGGCTTTTTCAAGGGGATGTGGGGACTGGACCTTCCCGGTGTTAAGGAGTGGCTATTTTGTCCCGGCATGTTGTTTCAGGCTAAGGACCAATGGTGGGGAGACAGGGGGCCGCGGCGCCGACCGCACGAAGGGCTGGACCTGTTGCTCTACAGGGATCAGGAGGGCAGGGTTTTTTGCCTAAATGAAACAACCCAGATCCCGGCGATGTCTGACGGCGTGGTCGTGGGCATCATCCATGATTTCCTGGGGAAATCCGTCATTGTGGAACATCCGCTTCCGGATAGAAACGCCGGCGGGCTTTACTCAATCTATGGGCATACCCGTCCAACGACGGCCATCGGCACAGGCACGGCAGTGAGCCGGGGGGATATCATCGCCACAGTAGCCTCACCGGGCCGTCCCTCGCTCCCTATGGCGCCCCATCTCCATATATCGATGGCGTGGTCGCCCCAAGCCATTGCCTGCGACCGTCTCAACTGGGATACCCTCGGCGTCGCGGATACCCTTACCCTGCTGGACCCCTTGAGTGCTGTCGCCTGTCCATATCGAATATTGGGGAATAACGACCCGGCATGCGGGGCCCTGTAAATCTGATTTCGCTATTTGATCTCAAAGAGGTTCCCATCAAGATCCCTGACAAAGCAAAGCTGCGATTCTCCCCTGGGAATGAGGAGGACCTCCACACCGGCTGATCGGCATTCTGTTATGAACGCCTCCCGGTCCTCCACCTGTAGGCAGATGTGGCTGACGGTCATGCTTCCAACCGCCATCTGATCGGTGACAAACACCTCAAGCCCGAATTGCTCATTTCCGTACAGGATAAAAGGACATTCAAGATCAAATCCAAATACCTGCACGGCCAGATCTCTTGTCAGTCGCGAGACCTTGATCTTTTTCAGCTTCAATAACCCCTCGTAGAACCTGTCCGCATGTTCCTGTGAACTGGCAACCAGGGCCACATGGTTCAGCTTCATGATGCCTCCCACGTACGGCGTTTCAAAAGATAAACTGCTCCGCCACAAGCTTAAGAATTCCAGCATCGCAAACCATGTTGAAGGCATGGCCAGGATCGAGGGGGAGACTGAAAAGAAACTCCTGGAAATCTATAAGCCTCCAGCGTGTTAAAGGACCTTGTTCACAGAAAGCAGGCTACGGGATGAGAGGCGCTGGCCTTAACCCAGTGGAAGGTCCTTGGAGATGGAGACATAGAAGGTGCTCCCCCCTTCCACGCCCGGCTCCACCCAGGCCTGGCCCCCGTGCCGTTCGGCCATTTGTTTTACGATGGCGAGGCCCAACCCGGTCCCCTGAACGCCTTTGGAATCCTTTCTGCGCATGAAAACGCCAAAGATCTTCTGTGCGTCCTCGCCCTTTATCCCGGCCCCGTTGTCCTCTACAAAGAACAGGTGATGGTCTTCCTCATCGCGGTAGCCAATGCGAATATGATTCAGAGACGTTCCGCCGTACTTGAGCGCATTGTCCACGAGATTTCGGAGTATTCTGGAAAGGGAAAGTCGGTCCGCATTAACAGGAGGTATCTGTTCCGGCTCCTCCCAGTCTATTTGTCGGACCTGAAGCTGTGGAGAAAAGTCCTCCCGGATCCTTTCGAGGATTTTCTTGACATCTATTGTTTCGAGGTTGAGGGGAACCTCCTTGGCTGCGATAAAGAGATTAATCTGATCCACCAGCACTGCAATCTGCTCTGAGGCGGATGCGATCTGGTCACAGTAGTGCCTTCCTGTCTCGTCCAGGGAGTCCCGGTACCGTTCCGACAACCGCTTTGCAAATCCATAGGCCCCAATGGCCGGGCTTTTGAGGTCATGTGAAACGGAGTAGGCAAAGAACTTTAGACTTTCCGCGCTTTCCCGCAGGTCCTGCTCCATCCTTTTTCGATCAGTGATATCGAGGATCAAGTTCTGTTTGGACATGGTGCCGTCTGCATGAAAAATAGGCGTATTCACGACATAGAGCCACCGATTGTCCTTGGGACTGAGGACCTCCAGCCGAACGGTCTCTCCTTTGAAAACCTGCTCATTCACACACCACGGACACACGGCATCCAGATTGTGAATCGCCTGGTAGCAGAGTTCCCCTGTCGCGTCATAGCCTGTGCGCTCGATGAGTCGCTGGTTCATAAACTCCAACCGGTAATCCTTGGAACAGATGTATATCAGCCCATCAAATGCCTCCACCATGGCCCTGTAATGGGCCTCCCTGTCCTGCAAGGCCTTTTGCGCCTTGCTCTGCTCGGTCACATCCCGGATGATTCCCTGATACCCCTGAACCCTCCCATCCTCTGACTGTCGTGTGGAAGAAGTCAGGAGGCAATTAATCTCTGTGCCGTCCTTTCTGCGCAAGGCAACGGGATAATTCCTGAGAAAGCCGCTGCTTTCGACCTGTTCCTTAAATGCGTCTCGATCCTTTGGGTCGCAGTACAACTGGCGGACGTCGAACCCACTGAGCAACTCCTCCCTGGTGTACCCAAAAAGGGCCATCAAGGCAGGATTTGCATCTATCACGGTTCCTTCCCTGCTCGTCATGTAGACTGCATCCACGGATTGCTCAAAGAGGGTCCGGTATCTTTTTTCGCTCTCTCTCAGGGCGAGTTCCGCCTTTTTTGAGAGGGTGATGTCTTTGGCTACGCCCTGAATGGCGTAGGGCCTCCCCTCCTGGTATATGAGAGAAACATCCACCTCGACCCAAACGGTATTCCCATCTTTGGCCCTGAGAATGTATTCCTTTACCTCTCTTGATGCCCCTTCCTTCAGGATCTCCGGGAGCCTTGAATAAGCGTCCCGGGCCTGCGTCTCACCCAGCACCGAACGTAGATCCTGGGATAGGATTTCTTCCCTTGTGTACCCGAGCAGACGGAGGGCCGCGTCGTTGGCATCCAGAAATTTTCCTTCCAGATCATGGAGATAAATGCAGTAAATGGAGCGGTCGAAAAGCGCTCTGTACCGGGCTTCCATCTCCCGAAACCGATCCTTCATGCGCTCATATTCCGACTGCAGTTTCTCCAATTGGGTTGCTTTGAAGCGAAGTTCTTCGTCGTCGTGGATCATTTCGGCTACCTTCTTTCCCTGTGAAAAGGGGCTTTGCGTCTCACCGTCCTCAGGAACAGGCCGGCGACGGGTCCTCATAATGGGTGAGTGGTGAATCTCTGGATTGTGAGGGAAGTATAGAGGAAACGGAGGTGAGGGTCGAGCAAAATCTGGTGAAGTCGCCTGGCGGGGAGAGAAAAGGCGCGGCTTCTCATGGAACGAGGCCAAATCATCAGCGCCGTCCACGCGGCGGTCCGGGGCAAGAGCGGAGATCAAATCGAGCTCCCGCCAAGCCGTTGTCTGATTCAGTCAGCGTCATCCCACCCCATAAATTGGTTCCCTTTCAGCCCGCGCGCATCGTTAGCCTCAGTCAATATGTTGCTCCCGTTAGCCCAACAGGATCAACAAGAATCTTTGGCTGGTTCATTGCCTGATACCATGCCGCTGCATATTCAGTTCTAAAAGGTCGTGACATGATTTCTCCTTGTCGCATCAGTAAAGCAAGAGTCAACGGCAGACCCCTTAGTCTTCTATCAATGTCATTTCAATTAATCTTAAAAGAGGTCCCGCTGGCGCTGATGTCTTTTATGTTATGCAACAAAAAAGCCACGCCTGTTAAAGGCGTGGCTCCTGTTAAACGATTCTGGGTTGTCCTTGAATATTACTTGCCTTCAAACTGTGGCTTTTTACCAACGCCGGTAAGCCCTGTCAAGGCATCTTTTGTCCTGAATATCTCATCAAGATGGGATAGTTCTTCCTTGAGCCCATCCTTCAGGGGCATTTTATAGCCTTTATCCATAATATCGTTGACCATCCTGAGGGCTATAGGCGCCTTTCCCGCAAGTGTCTTAGCCGTCTTGGCTTCCAGAGGATCATTGCTTGTCAAATATTTGCCTGACAGCCATGAAGGAATGTTTTCATCTGCAAAAAGGGCCTTGATCTTCTGCCATTCGGCCGGGAGTTCTTCGGTCTTCTTGCCCTTCTTGGAGGCCAGCTTTCCTCCCTTAATCAGGGACTCGATGTTTGCGTCAACCTCTTCAGGCGTAAACACATATTCTACGAGACCGATTGCCTTTGCTTCGTCGGCGGAGATAATCCTTCCTGTGAAGACAAGATATTTTGCCAGTTCCTTGCCTATGTAACGGCTGGGTCTCTGTGTGCCGCCAAGTCCGGGGTAGATGCCTATGCCTGTCTCCGGGAAACCCATGACCGCCTTGTTCGTGGCTATTATAACATCGGTTGAAAGTGCAAGCTCGAAACCGCCGCCAAGGGCGAGGCCGTCCATCTTGGCGATTACAAGCTTCTTGCTGTTGTCGATGCGGTTAAAGACCTCTTGTCCAAAGGAGGTGAATTCGTAATTGTCCTGAAGGCGGTCTTCCTTGATACAGTCCACAAAAAATTTTATATCAGCCCCTGCGACAAATGCCTTGCCTGTAGTCTCAAGGATGATTGCTTTTGTATCAGGGTCTTTCTCAGCCTGTCTAAATGCCTCGTCCAGCTGGTTGACAACGGCGTGATTCAGGGCGTTCATGACGTCAGGTCTGGAGATAACCACCCTGCCTATTGCCCCGTCCTTATAATATTTGACAAAACGGAATTCCCACGGCCTGCCTTTCTTATTCTGCTCGATCAGGGAGTTGGGCATCTTGAGGTCGGGCCAGCGTTTTATGAATTCCTTTACTATATCATGGGCCTTTGCAATGCCGTAGTCATTCATAAGCTCAAAGGGGCCTTTTGCCCAGCGGAGTCCGACCTTGGCGCCAAGGTCAATATCGTCTATTGTGGACACGCCCTCATCCAGCATGGCTGAAACAACATAAAATACAACCGCCCTGAATCTGTCGGCGATCATTTCAAGCTTATCCTCCTGGATCTCGCCTTCGATAGGCCAATTTTTGCCTGAAGCCGCTTGTGCCTTCAGTTTCTCTGATGGGTCATAAAATGGGCTCAGACCGAGACCCAGGCCTGCGGAGGCGTGAAGCGCGATTGCTACTCCGGTAAGATTCACTATCTCAAAGGGTCCCATGGCTATGCCCAGGGCATCTCTGCCCGCTTTTTCAATGGTAGCTGAATTCGCAACGCCTTCCTCAAGCATCCTGGTAGCCTCGTTGTTAACCGGTACAAAGAACCTGTTTACAGCGAAACCTGGGGCATCCATAACAAGGATATCGGTTTTGCCTGTAAGTACGCTGTATCTCTTGCAGGCATTTATCGTTTCCTTTGATGTCTTGGATCCTGGAATTATCTCGAGAAGCCTGTTTTTGGCCGGATGATAGAAGAAATGGAGGGCTAGGAACTTGTCTTTCCGTTTCACTGCCTCAGCCATGCTATCCGCCCGGAATGTTGATGTGTTTGATGCGATTATTGTCTTCGGTTCGCAGATAGCATCAAGCTTCTTGAAGACATCCATTTTGACCTTCATGTCTTCAAATACCGCCTCAATGGCCATGTCGCAGTCTTTAGCATCGGCCATATTGGTGGTTCCATGTATGCGACCCATGATCTCAGTCACCTTTTCAGGTGTAAGGATCTTACGATCCACTGCCTCCTGGAGGGTTTTTTTAATAGTATTTATACCTTTTTCCACAAATTCAGGTTTGATATCGACCATAACTACATTAAGCCCTTCCTGGGCTGTCTTCTGGGCTATGCCTGATCCCATAGCGCCGGAGCCAATAATAGCTATTTTTTTCATATCGATGTCTCCTTTGGTGAGGTGATAAGAAGGTGATAAGAACTTCCTTTTTTCGGGGTCGGAGTATAGGTGATTTCGCCTTGCGGGTCAAGAAGAATCCGACCGCAGGATCTTGTGGTCGCGACACGGGGCCTCAATATGGAGGTCTGAATTCAGGGCACGCCGGATGCGTTGGGGATGTCGCGCGCCCCTATGACGCCGGAAGGGCTGAAAATGGGGGAGATTTGAGCGCAATGGCCCCTTGAACCCAACTCTTTTTTAAAAATCAGGCAGTGTAGGTCTCCGGATACTGAGGGTCAACATACAGGCAATTATCCGACCCGGGAAGTTGGGAAACAGGATAATCCATTCTATATTCGGGGGGGATTTGGCGGCCCGGTCGCCTTGGGTGGAGGTCGGGGTTTAACCTCGCACAATCCCGGATGGTTGAGGGTTTTCTTTATGACCTCCTCATCCTCGATGAAAGCCAAGATTCTCATCCGGCCCTGGCACTTGGGACAGCAAAGGGGGTCTGTTTCATATATTTTTTGTATCAAACGGGCCCAGTTTTATTCAGATAAGATGCGAGAGATGTCTAAAAGAAAAGCCCCTTCCCATATTCAGGGAAGGAGCTTTCTTATTTAATTACGATCTATTGAAGGTTTGATCAGCCGACCTTGACAATAAGTGCCGCGCCTGTATCGCCAGCCGCGCAGCCCGCGAACATGCCGTAGCCGCCGCCCAGCATTGCCACTTCTTCTATCAGTTCGGCAATGAGCCTGCCTGCCGTCGGTCCCTGGGGGTGTCCGTATATCATGGAGCTTCCGTAATTGTTCATCCACATGACATCAAAGCCCATCTTCTTCGCCATGTTGATATCATTTACAGCAAACGGGTTATGGGTCTTGATGGCCTTGAGATCCTTGACCGTAAGGCCGGCATTTGCAAGCGCCATCTCGGCAGCCGGGACAGGGGCCGCGGCCATCCTGGCCTTCCCCACCCTTGCAAAGCCGTAAGATATGATCTTGACTTCCACCTTAGGGTCCTTGCTCAGGGACTTTGCCTTTTCACGTGTGGTCACAATAAAGCCGCAGTTTCCGTCGGCAGGGTGCGTCTGTGCGCCGAAGGTATGAACGCCGTTGGGCTCAACAGGCTTCAGGGCCGCGAGACCTTCCCTTGTGGTTGCCATTACACCCTCGTCCTCTGCCACCGTAATAACCTTCTTCTTGGAGATCTTTACCTCAACGGGGAACATGTATTTCTTCTGGAATGCCCTGTCATTTGCAAGGGCGTCCTGATACTGTTCATAACGCCTGTAGGCTACCGCGTCGCATTCTTCCTTTGTAGCGCCTATCTCTTTCGCCACGTTTTCAGCGGTCTGGATCATCTTCATTCCGCCCCAGGGGTCGTTGTTGAAGTTGTCCATATTCCAGTTTTCAGAAATAACCTCTCCGCCCGGGCCCATCGGGTTAGGCCAGATAAGGTGCGGCCCGTTTGAGCAGCGGTCCGACATCAGAGCAAAACCGGTGGTATAGATACCCTGCTCGACGTGCACCGCCGCCAGATGTATGCATGTCGTTGATGTGGTGCAGGCCTGATGCACAAAAAGACCCGGGACATTCTTCTTGTTATCCATGATAAGCCCGCCGACCCAGTTATGGCTGTAAAACATCCTGTTCTGGGCGACTGTCATGCCGTAATAGATATAATCGACAATAGTGGGGTCAATCTGTTTGCTTGAAAACCAGCGTTTTGCTGTGGCTGCCGCCAGGGTGATGGCGTTTTCATTGGCCAGCTGTCCCTGCCAGCGACAAAAAGGGCTAGAATAGTAGCCGCCATAAGGTATGTATGCTCTATCAAACATCTATTCATTCCTCCGCAAGTGTTAGGTGATAAGAACTTCCATTTTTTGGGGCCGGAGTATAGGTGATTTCGCCTTGCGGGTCAAGAAGAATCCGACCGCAGGATCTTGTGGTCGCGACAAGGGGCCTCAATATGGAGGTCTGAATTTAGGGCACACCTAAATGTGTTGAGGGTGTCGCGCGCCCCTATGATGCCGGAAGGGCTGAAGATTGAAAATAAGTCCCCCTACCCAATCTGGATTTAGCTATCATAAACAACCGCTTCCTCAATAATCCGGTTTTCCCAACGTGCATTCATCTCTATGCAAGCATCACATGGGTCACCTTCCGGTTCATGATGGACCTCAACCTCATTATTTAAGAAATAGGGATCCGCCCTTGACTCTTGGTAAGCCTGGAAGATAGCGTATCTATCCGCAAAAATATCCTCAAACCGCCCGCCCCGGTTCATTACATGATACCATGCATTTTCATATTCGATTACGCTAAGAGGTCGTGACATGCTTTCTCCTTGTCACATCCGTCAAGCAAGAGTCAGCCGCACACCCCTTATTTAGCCTTGCAGGTTGGAGTCCCCCAGTGTGTCAAACTACTATCAATACCTTTCAATTAAATTTTAAAAGAGCGTCCCGCTGCCATGGCGTGATTCACGTCCTTATCCGGGGAGATCTGTCTCACTTGCTGTGGGTCTCCCCATGGTAACTCCCGGCCCGGACCCAACCGGGGAACCAAGGTTCGGGCCTTATCGATGATATTGCCAGGGCTGGCCAAACCCTTTTTGATTTCAAATGTATTCCGCGTGCCATGAATTCAGGCTGAACAGAACGTTTCTTACTTTCTTACCAGCGTCCGCCTGTCCATGCTACTTGATGGAATTGGATTCATCTGAGGGTAGAGTATTAATTTGGCATTTAGAATGGAATTGATGTCGAATAGATTGATAATATTATGGAAAATATTTTCTTTTTGATGGCTACAACGGGGGGCGCGATCTATGGCGAGAGCTGACAGGGATGAATGCCGTTACCCATTGACCGTTTCATCCTTTGAGTTATTGGTTCATCTTGAAGGCGATATGCAGACCCTATTTGTTTACGCGATCCTTCAGAGTTGCACCGGCCGTGAATTTGACAGCCTTGGAAGCCGCGATCTGGATTTTCTCTCCAGTGCTTGGATTCCTTCCTTCACGGGCAGGTCTTTCGACGACCTTGAAACTGCCGAATCCGGGGAATGAAATGCTGTCGCCCTTCTCCAATGCAGAGGTGATCCCTTCGATTACGGCATTGACTGCCTCGCCTGCCGATTTTTTCGTGATGCCCGCCTGTTCTGAAACGAACGCTATCAATTCTTCTTTTTTCATGTTCTATCTCCTTATAGTTATCCGGTTGTGTTGGCCGAAATACGAGTAGGCGGGTTAGATACCCTTGAACGACCACCAGGGTCAAGAAAAAAGAGCCCTCATGGGAAGCAGATGGCGCTACCGTTTCAGAATAGGGAAAGCTCGCAAAGGAAATATCCCATCCAGACCCGTACTGGTTCCCGAAAGGTCTCCTGCATTATGACGCAGTGTAGATACCCCTCTTTCCGGTCTTTATTTTCCCTGCTTTTTTTGCTCTTGAAACGATCCCCCACACCTGTTTCTTGCTGAGGCCGGTTTGCTCCATGATCTGGTCTGTGTTCAGGCCTTTAGCGGTGGACCGGATAAGAGTTAGGACCTTGTCTGATAGTTGACCGGTCGATTTGGTTTCAGCAGGTTTCTTGGGCGTCTTTTCGGCTGCGGGTTTCTTTGGGGCCTTCTTAGGTGTTGCGGCTCCCCCGGATTTGGCTGTTTTCTTAGCGGGTTTCGGCTTTGACTGGGATTTCTCAGGCCTGTCGATCTTACTAACGATCTTTTCGACTTTCTGGGTGAGGGCCTTCAGTTGTTTGGTCAGTGCATCAACTTCCTTTTTCATTTGTTTCACAATAGCGTCCTCCTATGTCTGAGTTGCAGGGTCATCATTCTCGCCTCACGTTTTCTATCATTAAGACAATTTTAGCTTGTCTGTCAACAAATATTATACTATAAATTGATTGTTATAAAACAGTCTACAGATAGGAGATGTCTTATGCCTGAGATCATGACCACCAAGGAAATGGCAACGTATTTGAGGCTCCATGAAATCACCGTCTGCAAGTATGCTGCTGAAGGCGTCATCCCGGCAATCCGCATCGGCAGGGTCTGGCGGTTCGACAAAGATGAAATCGACAGGTGGATCGGAGAATACTATTCAAAGCGAAAAGGAAAGAAAAAGGCCAAATCCCGCCCGATGAAATCTTCAAAGAAAGGGTAGTTTTTTGTTTCGTTTTATCCGTGGTTTTTTGAGCGGCGCGATTCAGGCTTATGCATGAAACATGGAATCGAAAGGGCACTCAAGATGAATCGACGGAATGCGACATTGGCTGTAGCTTTGTTCGTGACCAGTATATGTTGTGCATGTGCTTCGATGATTGACTCGTATACTGGAGAAGACGTTGCCCGAGAGGTTCGGGAAAAAGGTCTCCCGGCCAAAGGAAGAGTCCTTAAAATATGGGAAACAGGCGTCCGGGTGAATGATAACCCGGTGGTAGGATTCCTTTTGGAAATCCATGCAAAGGAGATGGCGCCATATGAAGCTGAAACAAAGGCACTCATTTCGATACTCTGGATTCCTCAGATTCAGCCGGGAGCCGTGCTTCCTGTCAGATACGATCCAAAAGACCCGACCAGGATTGCGTTGGATATTTTCTCAGAATGATTGGAAGGTTCAACAATTTGCCCAAGCGGATGGGGGGGCCTATCTCCGCCCCTCAATACCGTTCGATGAAAGATGTAATCGCACTTTTGATGAGGATAACGAGACATGACGCACATTGAA